>JBNMKT010000060.1:0-13702 GCA_050874485.1 bacterium | reverse complement strand
GTTATGATCATCTGCTTATGCTTCGGCAATTCAACACCTGCACCGAGGAATGCCTTGTACAGTGCTTCATCAAAGCTCTTTGCGATACCGAGACACTCTCCGGTCGACTTCATCTCCGGTCCGAGTGAGATCTCTGCACCACGGATCTTCTCGAATGAGAATACCGGCATCTTGATCGCAAAATAGTCAGCGGCAGGCTGTAAGCCCGGCTCATAGCCAAGATCACGGATCTTTTTACCCAGGATGACCTCGGTTGCCAGATCGACGATCGGAATACCAGTCACCTTGCTGATATACGGTACGGTACGTGAAGATCTCGGATTGACCTCGATCACATATACTTCATTGCCAACTGCGATAAACTGGATGTTGATCAGGCCACGTACATGCAGTGCCTTTGCCAGTCTGCGTGAATACTCTGCGATCGTCTCCTTGACTTCCGCGCTGACTGTCGGTGCCGGATATACCGAGATACTGTCTCCGGAATGGACACCGGTACGCTCGATATGCTCCATGATACCGGGTATCAGAATATCCGTGCCATCACAGACCGCATCGACCTCGAGCTCCTTACCCATCAGGTATTTATCGACCAGAATCGGGTGATCCTGCTCAATACGGTTGATGATCTCCATAAATTCCTCGATCTCCTCATCCGTATATGCGATCTGCATGCCCTGTCCACCGAGCACGTAGGACGGGCGCACGAGTACCGGATAGCCGAGCTCGTTTGCGACTTTTTTCGCTTCTTCTGCTGTAAATACCGTGCCGCCGGCTGCTCTGGGGATCTCGGTCTCCTGTAAGATCTGGTCAAATAACTCTCGATCCTCTGCCGCATCGACATCCTCCGGTGCTGTACCGAGGATCGGCACACCCATCTTCTGCAGGCTCTCCGTCAGCTTGATCGCTGTCTGTCCACCGAACTGTACGACTGCGCCGTCCGGCTTTTCGATATTTACAACATTTTCTACATCTTCCGGTGTCAGTGGCTCAAAATACAGCTTGTCTGCGATATCAAAGTCCGTAGATACCGTCTCCGGATTGTTATTGATGATAATGGTCTCATAACCCGCTTTGGCAAATGCCCAGGTTGCATGGACACTACAATAGTCAAACTCTACACCCTGTCCGATACGGATCGGACCGGAACCAAGTACCAGTACTTTCTTTCGTTTCTTCTCATCTGTCTTGTATTCTGACGCTTCATCCTCGCTGCCAAATACCGAATAAAAATACGGTGTCTCTGCCGCGAACTCAGCTGCACACGTATCAACCATCTTGAATGCCGCACAGATACCATTGTCATAACGCATCTGTTTGATCTCGTTTTCGGTCTTTCCGGTCAGTTTCGCAATCACATTGTCCGGGAATTCGATCCGTTTTGCCTCTGCGAGCAGATTGCTCGTCAGTTCTTCTCTGGATAAACGCTGTTCCATCTCTACCAGAATCGCGATTTTATCAATAAACCACTCATCGATCTGGGTAATATCATGGATCGTCTTATAGTTAATGCCTTTGCGGATCGCCTCGGCAATCAGATAGATCCGGCGGTCATCCACGATCTTCATGCGCTCGATCAGTTCCTGCTCAGAAAGTGCCGAAAAATCGTATGACTGCAGACAGTCGACATGCTGCTCGAGTGAACGGATGGCTTTCATCAGCGCTCCCTCAAAGTTGTTGCAGATGCTCATGACCTCTCCGGTCGCCTTCATCTGCGTGGTCAGTGTATGCTTTGCAGTGATGAATTTATCGAACGGCAGACGCGGGATCTTCACGACGCAATAGTCGAGCATCGGCTCGAAGCTCGCGTATGTCTTGCCTGTGATCGCATTTTTGATCTCATCGAGTGTATAGCCGAGTGCGATCTTCGCAGCAACCTTTGCAATCGGATAACCGGTCGCCTTACTAGCCAATGCGGAAGAACGGCTCACACGCGGATTGACCTCGATGACACAGTACTCAAATGAATCCGGCTTTAATGCATACTGCACATTACAGCCACCAGTGATATTCAGCTCGGTAATGATATTTAAAGCAGAAGTACGCAGCATCTGGTACTCCTTATCGCCTAATGTCTGCGAAGGTGCGACTACAATAGAATCACCCGTATGCACGCCGACCGGGTCGATATTTTCCATATTACATACGGTGATACAGTTGCCCGCAGCGTCACGCATCACCTCGTACTCGATCTCTTTCCAGCCTGCGATGCAGCGCTCCACGAGCACCTGTCCGACACGGCTTAACCGCAGTCCGTTAGATAAGATCTCGATCAGCTCCGTCTCATTGTGTGCGATACCGCCGCCGCTGCCACCGAGTGTGTAGGCAGGGCGCAGCACGACCGGATAACCGATCGTATTCGTGAATTTGATACCGTCACCGACCGTCTCTACGACAAGTGATGCCGCTACCGGCTCACCGATCTTTTCCATGGTATCCTTGAATTCCTGACGATCCTCTGCCTTTTTGATCGTCTCAGCAGTCGTTCCGATCAGGCGTACACCATGCTCTGCCAGAAATCCGCTCTCTGCGAGCTCCATACCGAGGTTCAGACCTGCCTGTCCACCCAGTGTAGGCAGGACGCTGTCCGGTTTTTCTTTTAAAATGATCTGTTCGAGCACTTTTGCGGTCAGAGGCTCGATATATACCTCATCCGCAATATTTTTATCGGTCATGATCGTCGCCGGATTGGAATTGACGAGACATACCTCGATGCCCTCCTCCTTCAGCGAACGACATGCCTGTGTTCCTGCATAGTCAAATTCGGCAGCCTGTCCAATGACGATAGGGCCGGAGCCGATCACGAGTACCTTCTTAATATCTTTATTCTTCGGCATTACTGCTCCCCTCCCATCATGTCGATAAATCTGTCAAATAAATATGCGCTGTCCTGCGGCCCCGGGCAAGCCTCCGGGTGGAACTGTACGGTAAAGATCTGTTTACCGATATATTCAAGTCCCTCGTTCGTGCCGTCATTGACATTCACAAATGCCGGTTTTGCCACCTTCGGATCGAGTGTATCTGTATCGACCACATAGCCGTGGTTCTGTGAGGAAATATAGACGCGTCCGGTGCGCAGATCCTTTACCGGATGATTGCCACCGCGGTGTCCGTATTTTAATTTATGCGTATCCGCGCCTGTTGCCAGCGCCATGAGCTGGTGTCCGAGACAGATCGCAAAAATCGGCACATCGGAATCGTAGAGCTTTTTTATCTCCGCAATAATAGCCGTGCAGCTCTTCGGATCTCCGGGGCCATTTGATAACATAATACCATCGGGCTTTGCCGCTAAGATCTCCTCTGCGCTCGTGTGCGCCGGATAGATCGTGACCTCACAGCCGCGCTTGTTTAAGGAACGGGCAATATTGTTTTTTGCACCAAAATCCATCAGTGCTACCTTTTTGCCGTTACCCTTTAATACTGTAGGCTCGCTGCATGTCACCTCATCAACGACATTTCCGACCTCATAGGCAGATAACTGCGGTAAAATCTTGTCCAGATCATAATTCTCATCTGTCGTGATCATGCCATTCATCGTTCCCTTTTCACGCAGCAGCTTGGTCAGTGCACGTGTGTCGATGCCTGCGATACCCGGAATATCGTGTTTTTCCAAAAAGTCCTGAATGCTTCCCTCACAACGGAAATTGCTGGCTGTTCTGGATAATTCCCGCACGATAAACCCCTTTACCCACGGTTTTTTGGATTCCATATCACTGAAATTGATACCATAATTTCCGATCAGCGGATATGTCATCGTCACTGCCTGTCCTGCGTAGGAAGGGTCTGTCAACACCTCCAGATATCCTGTCATGGATGTATTGAACACGATCTCGCTGATTACTTCTTTCCCGGAGCCAATACTGGTGCCGGTAAAAACGTGTCCATCTTCAAGTATGAGAAAAGCCTTCATCTTTTTTGTCCTTTCATATTTCATATAAGTTCTTCAGAGCCAAGTTCGAAAATGTGACACATTTTCTCACTTTGGCTTCCCGCCAAAGAAATTTACACAAAAATCAATTTGCTCAAGCAAGCTTGGCACATGATTTTATGTGCAAATTGCCTTGGCTCTGAAGAATTCAAAATTTTTATAATTGTAGTACATTCGCGCCTATATTTCAAGTTATATTCTTCGGAGTTTTATAATTAATTTTTCCACAAGGGGAGCTGGCGCAGCAACTGCACTTTGTCATTCGGTTCTGCTCCTCGGGAATTCACGCGAACGGCACAGAGTAAAAGCAAAACCAGCTTTTCTCTGATGCCGCGTTACGTGTAGCCCTATGCTCTCTCCGCGTGTACCCGGTCGCAGAAACGACCTGCCAAATGTGCGGTTGCTGCGCCGCTCCCCGCGGAAATGTTCTCTACTCCGTAAAATATAGCCAAATCTATACGCTAATCCGCTACAACAAATACAGCGAATTGAACTGATAATTATTGCTGTATCACAGTGAACCTCCCAGCACTTTTCACACCTGCCACATTGTGAATTGCATGCTGAGTGGACGAATGCGTACTAAGTTATCGCGTCATGCGTTCTGTGTGGCACAACTTGAGATTCTGTGACCAGCGCCCGAACTTGGCATGCTGCTAATCGTCAGTCGTTTATGCGACGGACTCACGCGGCAATGACGTAGTTCACGCATCGGCAAGCACTGATTTTTGCGATTTTGCCCGACTGAGCAAGCCCGTCCCTCATGCCATAGACATTCCGTTATCATGGCGCGACGAAGGTAGGGGAATCGAGCAAAAACAGTGTTGCCGGTGCGCATGTTACATCTCCCCGCGTGATTTGTCCGGGAGCATAACAGACTGGCGGTATCAGCATGCCATAATATGCGCACGCATAAAAAGTGCTGTAGGGGTCAATACGACCCTTACAGCAACTGATATTAGTGCTTCGGCGTGAGCTTCGTCTTGCCACCCATATACGGCTGCAGGACTGTCGGAATATTCACGCTTCCATCCTCATTTAAATTGTTCTCTAAAAATGCGATCAACATACGCGGCGGAGCAACCACCGTATTATTTAACGTATGTGCAAAATATTTTGTGCCATCAGCACCCTTGACACGGATCTTCAGACGTCTTGCCTGTGCATCTCCAAGGTTTGAACAGCTGCCAACCTCAAAATACTTCTTCTGGCGGGGAGACCATGCCTCTACGTCACAGGACTTCACCTTCAGGTCAGCCAGATCACCGGAACAACACTCCAGGGTACGAACCGGGATATCCATGCTGCGGAACAGGTCTACCGTGTTCTGCCACAGCTTGTCGTACCACATCTTGGACTCCTCAGGCTTGCAGACAACGATCATCTCCTGCTTCTCAAACTGGTGGATACGATAGACACCACGCTCCTCGATACCGTGCGCACCCTTTTCCTTACGGAAACAGGGAGAATAACTGGTCAGTGTATAGGGGAGTTTCTCCTCCTCATTGATCGTATCGATGAATTTACCGATCATAGAATGCTCGGATGTACCGATCAGATACAGGTCCTCGCCCTCGATCTTGTACATCATGGCATCCATCTCTTCGAAACTCATTACACCGGTCACCACATTGCTGCGGATCATAAACGGCGGTACACAATAGGTAAATCCACGGTCGATCATAAAATCTCTCGCATAAGAGATCACTGCGGAATGAAGTCTCGCGATATCACCCATCAGATAATAGAAACCGTTACCGGCTACCTTTCCTGCTGCATCGAGATCAATACCGTCAAAGCGGCTCATAATGTCTGTATGATAAGGGATCTCGAACTCGGGGACTACCGGCTCACCGAACTTCTCGATCTCTACATTGCAGGAATCATCCGGTCCGATCGGTACAGACGGATCAATAATATTCGGGATCAGCATCATATCCTTTGTGACCTGCTCTGCATAGGTCTTCTCCTGCTCCTCGAGCTCAGTCAGACGCTCTGCGAACTCAGCTACCTGTGCCTTTACAGCTTCTGCTTCCTGCTTTTTACCTTCCTTCATCAGTCCGCCAATCTGCTTGGACAGCTGATTTCTCTTGGCACGCAGATCGTCTGCTTCCTGCTTTGCCGCGCGGGATTTGGCATCCAGCTCGATAACTTCATCTACTAAAGGAAGCTTCTTATCCTGAAATTTCTTTTTGATATTTTCTTTTACCACATCGGGGTTTTCGCGTAAAAATTTGATGTCAATCATTTTTTTGCCTCTTCTTCTTTTTCTCAATCGCAGTAACCTGAAACTCTCATTCCAGACCACTGTGCCATAAATTAATCTAACGGATATTTATCTGTCAGTGTCTTTACGATCGCCTTCGCAGCCGGGACAGCACTCTCGCCCTCTTTGATCAGCATTGCAATCGCCTCTGCGATCTTGTCCATATCCTCCGTATTCATGCCACGGCTCGTGACAGAAGGAGTACCGATACGGATACCGCTGGTCACGAACGGCTTCTGGGGATCGTTCGGGATCGTGTTCTTGTTTGCTGTGATGTTGGCATCATCCATCAGCTTCTCTACTGCCTTACCGGTCAGTCCGAACGGTGTCAGGTCAATCAGCATCAGATGATTATCTGTACCGTCAGAAACGATCTTGATACCACGTGACTGTAAGCCCTTGCACAGTGCCTGTGCATTATCGATAATGCCCTGCTGATATACCTTGAACGACGGCTGTAATGCCTCCTGGAAGCAGACCGCCTTGGCTGCGATCACATGCATGAGCGGGCCACCCTGAATGCCAGGGAAAATCGCTTTGTTGAATTTATACTTATCTGCGGTCTCCTGCTTGCCGCACAGGATCATACCTCCACGCGGGCCGCGCAGCGTCTTGTGTGTCGTAGTCGTCACAACATCCGCATAGGGGATGGGGCTCGGATGCAGTCCGGCAGCTACCAGACCTGCGATGTGTGCCATATCGACGAACAGAATCGCACCGACTTCATCAGCGATCTCGCGGAACTTCTTGAAGTCGATCGTGCGTGCATACGCAGATGCACCTGCAATGATCATCTTGGGCTTGCACTCTTTTGCAATCGCCATGACATTATCATAGTCGATCACTCCCTGATCGTTGACACCGTAAGGTACGATATGGAAATAGGTTCCAGAGAAGTTTACCGGGCTTCCGTGTGTCAGATGTCCGCCGTGATCCAGATTCATACCCATCACAGTATCACCGGGCTGTAAACATGCAAACTGTACTGCCATGTTTGCCTGTGCACCAGAATGCGGCTGTACATTGACGTACTCGGCGCCGAACAGCTTCTTTGCACGTTCTCTCGCCAGATCCTCTACGACATCTACGCAGTCACAGCCACCGTAATAACGATGTCCGGGATATCCTTCTGCATATTTATTGGTCAGTACGCTGCCCATCGCAGACATCACTGCATGGCTGACCCAGTTTTCTGATGCGATCAGCTCGATGTGGCTGTTCTGTCTATCGCTCTCTGCCTGAATAGCGGCTGCGATCTCAGGATCTACGGTTTTAATGTCTTCCATTGTGTACATATGTGCCCCTCCTTTTTTATACCAGTTAGGGCAATCGGTTCACTGACCGGTTGCCCTGTACAATTCGTTGTGTTTTATTTCATGTTTTATTTCTTTTTGCCAGCCTTGACGAAACGTGTCTTCATGTCATACCACAGGTTTGTGGAGATACATACAGAAGAGAACAGTCCGGCTACAATACCTACCATCAGAGGCAATGAGAAATCTCTGATTGATGCAACACCCATGATGTACAGCAGTAATACCATAACGAAAGTAGTTACCGAGGTATTGATAGAACGTGACAACGTCTGTGTGATACTCTTGTCACCGATCTCAGCAAGTTCTTCTTTGGAGACACGTGCGCGGTTGTGAATATTCTCACGTACACGGTCAAATACGACAATCGTATCGTTGATAGAGTAACCGAGGATCGTCAGCATAACTGCGATAAATGTAGATCCAACAGTGATACGCACGAGTGCGTAGCTTGCGAGTACAAGCAGGATGTCGTGGATCAATGCAATCACGGCTGCGGATGCAAAACGGAAATCCTGGAACCGGAATGCAATATAGATCATGATCAGGATCACGGCAATGATCACGGCTACGACCGCATCACTGGTCATCTCTGAACTGATCGTAGAGCTGATAGACTGAGATGAAATCGTGGATTCATCCACACCATACTTGTCTACAAAAATCTTATTGAACGCTTCACGCTCATCCAGATTCAGGTTTCTGGTCTTGAAAATGACACCATTGCTGTCAGCAACCTTCTGTACATAGACATCAGAATCACCAGTCACTTCCATAACTAACGGAACCATCTCGGAATCGATCTGCTCCAATGTATAATCCTGGTCAAAGTATACGGTATTGGATGTACCACCTACGAACTCAAGGCTTAAGTTCAATGCGCCATCACCCTTTGCGCTGTGTACGCCCATGCCGATAAATCCGGCAGCGATACATGCGACTGCAATCACATAAAATACTGCACGCTTTTTCGTAAAGCTGATTGTCTTTAACTCTTTTGCCTTACCGTAGAACTTCTGATCCTTCACACCGATGCCGTAGAAGGAATAAACGACATATCTGGTCACAAACAATGCAGTGATCAGGGAAATGATGATACCGATCGCCAGTGTATAAGCGAATCCCTTAACTGTACCAGAGCCCTTCCATGCGAGGATTGCGGCTACGATCAATGTAGTTACGTTTCCATCGACGATCGCTGAAGTAGCCTTCTTGAAACCATCGCGCATCGCATTGTATACGCTCTTGCCTGCGGAGATCTCCTCACGGATACGTCCGTAGATAACGACGTTCGCATCGACCGCCATACCAATGCCGAGGATAATACCTGCGATACCGGGCAGCGTCAGTGTAATATCAAACCAGTAAAGGACTGCAATTGTCAATGTAGAATAGATAACCAGTGCAATCGATGCTGCCACACCGAGCATCCAGTAATATGCGATCATAAAGATCATGATAAGTACCAGACCAATCAGCGCTGCCTTCAATGCAGAAGTCATTGCCTCTCCACCTAACTGGGCTCCTACGACCTGTGACTCTAACTCAGACAACTCCAGTGACAGGGATCCAATACGGATCTGGGATGCCAGTCTGGAAGCCTCCTCATAGTCTGCCATACCTGTAATCTGTGCAGTGCCACCACTGATCTGTGACTGTACAACCGGATTACTGATAACCTCTCCGTCATAGATGATCGGCAGGTTCTTGCCAATATTTTCACCAGTGATCTCAGAGAACTTCTCTGCTGCATCATCTGTCAGCACGAGATCTACACAGTAAGCTGTGTTTCCTGTGTTGTCCTTATAAGTACCGGCCTGTGCGCTCGCCACATCCTCACCGGTCATAAATACATTTCCGTCAGGATCGCAGAACTGCAGGGAACCGGGTGTACCCAGATCCTCTAAAATATCATTTGCGTCTGTGACACCGGGGATCTCTACACAGATACGGTCATCACCGCTCTGGTATACAGATGCCTCTGTACTGTAGGACTCAATACGTTTCTGTAGCTTGTAGATCGTATCACTCATCTGCTCCGCAGTCGCGTCTTCGTTCATTACCTGATAGGTGATACTCACACCACCTGCCAGATCAAGACCTAACGAGATGTTCTTGTTCTCGCCCTTGCCTGTGCTGGAGAGAATAATGGATGCGTAATAGCCGAGTAATACAACGGCAGCCAGTACAACCGCCAGAATCGCTACGCTCTTGTTCTTCTTCATGGCTTGTTTCCTCTCTTTTTTAGTCTTCCTGTGCGAGTGCTGCCTTGATCATGATCGCGCACTCTACACGTTTTTTCTGCAAGGCGCATCCGATGTCGTATGCATCATGGATGCTGCCGTGGAAGTTGTACGAATTTGCCGCGCAACCGCCGCTGCAGTAAAATCTAGCAAAACAATTTCTGCATTTCTCCTTGGAATAGACATTGCATGCCTTGAAATCTGACACGATCTCCTCATGTTTGATTCCATCATACACGTTTCCAAGATAAAACTTCTCGTTGCCAACAAACTGATGGCAAGGATAGAGATCTCCCCACGGCGTGACTGCCAGATATTCCGTACCTGATCCGCAGCCTGACAGGCGCTTCGCCACACAGGGGCCTCCCTCTAAATCTATCATAAAATGGAAGAAATTAAAATCTTTTCCATTTTTATGCCGCTCAATCATCTCTTTCGCAAGCTTATCATATTCCTCAAACAGCTGAGGCAGATCCTCTTCCTGAATCGCGTAATCCGCTTCCGGCGGTGCCACAACCGGCTCTACCGAGATCTGTTTGAATCCGAGATCTGCCAGATGCAGAACATCTGCTGCAAAATCTGTATTGTGATGGGTAAATGTGCCTCGCACATAGTAGCGTTCCTGATGTCTGCTATCCGCGAACTTCTGGAACTTCGGCACGATCAGATCATAGCTGCCTGCTCCGTTCGGGAACGGTCTCATCCGGTTGTTGACCTCCGGACGTCCATCAATACTGAGCACCACATTGTCCATCTCACGGTTTGCAAACTCCATGATGTCATCATTTAAGAGGACACCGTTTGTCGTCAGTGTAAAGCGGAACTTCTTGTTATGTGCTTCTTCCTGACTGCGTCCGTATGCGACCAGATCCTTTACGACCTGGAAATTCAAAGTCGGCTCGCCACCAAAGAAATCTACTTCCAGATTTCTGCGGTTGCCACTGGATGCGATCAGAAAATCGAGTGCTGCTTTGCCTACTTCATAGCTCATCAGCTCACGCTTGCCGTGGTATTCGCCTTCTTCCGCAAAACAATATCTGCAGGCGAGATTACAGTCATGCGCAATATGCAGGCATAATGCCTTCACAACTGTCTGGCGGTTCTTTCCGATCTCTCCGATATATTCCTCATACTCATCCGGCGTAAACAGATCGCCGTTTTCGATGAGCTCGTTCATCTCATCAAACGCTTCGTCGATCTCCTGTGCAGAGTATTTATCTGCGAGCTGCGCACGGATCTCCTCCGGTGTATGGTCCTCATACATACCGATGATCTCATACATGAGCTCGTCCACCACGTGGATCGCACCGCTGTTCACATCCAGAACGATGTTATATCCGTTGTTCTGATACTGGTGAATCACTGTATCTATCCCTTTCTTTTTCTTTTCTACTATAGTTCAGTGGACACCATTCTACCAGCCGTCATGGAGAAATCATCATGCAAGCATGTGATTTTCTCCATCGCGACTGGTATCTGAACTATAGCAACAAATGACCGTCCGCAATGCGAACGGTCTCTGTCTACATCATTTTGACTGCAAATATGTAATTATTTGCACTGCTCACAGGTCTGGTTTCCTACTGTGCAGGAAGTCTTGCAAGCTGACTGGCAGGAAGTCTGGCACTCGCCACATCCGCCTTTCTTTACTGTGTTCTGTAACTTTCTTGTATTCAATGTCTGTACATGCTTCATAATTATGCGCTCCTTTCGAAAATACCTACGGCACATTATAACACACCGCAAGCCATACTTCAACCGTTATTTTACGGTAACAATATGCTTTCGCTTCCATTTACCGGTATTCGCTGCCCATGATCGCTTCATAGACACGCTCTGCCGAAGCGCTGTCCCATTTTCCGATGACATCCTCCATGCCAAGTACACCGAGTGTCGCCACTGCCTTGATCCGCAGGGACTTCTGCCGGTTAAACGCACTCGCACAAAACAGCAGGGATCTCGTGACATTCAGTCCGACAAACGATGCCAATTCTGTATCATCCTCATAACCGTGTGCCTGGCGGAGCAGTTCTAACGGATCTGTTTTTGAACGCACCATCTCACTCTGGAGGAGTTTCATCTCATCCTGCACACGTGCGATCTCTCCCCGTTTTTCAAAATATGCCCTCACGCTCGCCTTATCATTCTGGTAGTTTCTCACCAGATTGATGAATTTTCCTGCTTCCGTCACAGCAGCTTCGATCACATCGCCGGCCGTCTCATCCACATTGCCGAGTGCACGGCCGACAATAGAGCTCACCGAATCGAGAATCTGGTCCGTCTGCCGCTCATGGGCTTTTGTGACCGCAGCTTCCTGAAGCTGCGCATTGCGCTCTTTTGCAGCCCTGCCCAGCGCCGCCTGTGCTTCACTCTGGCGTGCCGCTGCCTGTTCCATTCGCTGGTCATCGCCAGCGGCAGCCTCTGCTGCCCGCGCTGTGGCATTCTTCAGCTTCTGGTTGTTTTTCGCTGCCTCTGCGAGATCCTTGACATCTGTGACATATCCGACCGCATCAGAAAAATCAGACAGCAGTTCTCCCACCTTATGCTCTGTCAGATCTCCAGCCGTCCCTGCGAGATCTGCCGCTTGTTCAATAAATCCCTCTTTCTTCTCTTTTTGTTCAAATAGCGCATACTGCGACAGCGCATTATTTATGGTAACCGGCATCGTGTTCCCCACGAGCATCCGCAGTGGTCCTGGTAGTTTATCCGAGACGCGGTCTGCCACCCGCCTGCCCAGATGTCTGGTCAGACGATTGCCTGCACTGTGCAGATTGCGCCGCAGATAAGCTGACTCAAAACCGAATTGTCCGGTCTTTGACAGATCCCCCTGCGAGACATACAGCTCCCTGTCACCTGCATAGATCTCACTCTCGTTGACACACCGGTGCACCAGCTGCAGTGCCCGCATCACCAGTTTCCAGTCGACGGCCGTCGCTCTGGCGGAGCTAAATACTTCTGCGCAGAGTTCCCAATCTTCATTCATTCCATTCCAGTCAAATTCTGTGTAATCGATCGCATCATTCACCTGTGCAGAAAGCACTCCCACATATGCATCTTCATATGCCGACGCATCCAGGTGCACGCCATGCATCGTACTGAGCGCATTCCTGAAGTATTCATCACACAGTGCATCTCTTCCGGCAGGATCTGCATAATCACGTTCCATCATTCCAAACCGATTCGCCATAATATGCTTCTTGGAGATGTCCAATACCCATCTGGAGCCTAGTGCCTTGATAAAAAGCGTCCGGTCTTCCGGTTTCAGCAGCCGGTAGCCCGCAAGGATCGTCAGCTGACCGTCTTTTTTTGCCTGTTCCTCTAAAAACGTCTCAAATTCTTCCTGCGTCCGGAGCTTTACTTTTTTCTCCCGGTGCTCATTATATATGGTCCGTGCCTCACGATTGAATGTGCAGTCAATCAGCTTCGGTGCCTGTCTGATCTTATCCATACGCAGCTGCGCGCGGTTCATCTCCTCCACCAGATCTATCGCACGGCGCAGCATCATAGCATCTATCGGGTCGGATCTCCTTAAAGCCTTCTCAGCAAAATCGCCTGCCGAGGGTTCATGGTCAGACAGATCCATGTCATTGCGGAGCTGATAACTGAGCAGCGTATTCATCGCTTTCTGCAAATGCCCGGATGAACATGCATCCTCCGCTATATCGCTTCCGTGCTCTGCCTGCTCGAGCATCGCCAGCCGCTTTCCTTCATTCACATAACTGATTTTCCTGCCTAAGGCGCGGCCGGTATACTTCACTGCGGTTGAGAGATCAACAACGGTACGATCCTGCAGAATCTGTATCAGCCGGGCTGTCGATGTCTGATTTTCCCGGATCTTCTGCACAGATTCCAACAGATTTTTCATAACTGTACCGCATTTACGGAGTTCTGTCTCCAGATCATCAAAAAATACATCCGTCGTCGGGATCTCACCTGACAGCTTCTGTTCTGC
>JBNMKT010000059.1:0-13747 GCA_050874485.1 bacterium | reverse complement strand
TTTTCTGTATACAATAGAATGCACGCTCCGCAAACATTCTATTGTCATGAACAAAAAGCCTACGAACATCAGGTTTTATTCCCAATGTCCGAAGGCTCAATAACATTAGTTGAATTTTCTCAATCCGATAAGCCAACTTAGCCTATGATTCACTTGGAATCATCTGAAAGTACTTCAACGCCTCTTCAATCGCTATTTCTTTTTCTTTTGGGCATTCCGGCTGTCCGCCATTCTCAGATTTTGGCTTATTATAGTTCTCTCTTTCTATAATTCCATGCTTCTGCTTTACTCTCCGCAGATGTCGAATCTAACTCATCAATATCAAGTGTCACATTCACATGATGCTTCGCTTCGTGGAGTTTGGATAAAAGACACACCGTTTCCACATGCACCGTATGTCCAAACTGGTCGACCGCCCGGACTCGTTTCAGTTCGTATCCACCATCACACAAGACTCGCAGGTCGCGCGCTAACGTTGCCGAATCGCAGCTGACGTATACGATGCGCTCCGGCTGCATGCGAAGCATGGTATCGAGGCATGCTGCGTCACAGCCTTTACGCGGCGGGTCGACGACGATCACATCCGGGTGGCTCATCTCATCATCAGCAGACTTCTTATAAAAGCCCGGCAGCACTTCCTCTGCTTTTCCAACGAAAAACTGTGCGTTCGTGATACCGTTTAACGCTGCGTTGCGTCTCGCATCCTCGATCGCCTGCGGTACAACCTCCACGCCGTAGACCTGTCCTGCTTTTTTTGCGAGAAACAGCGAGATCGTGCCGATCCCACAATACAGATCCCAGACACTTTCCGTTCCAGTCAGGCCGGCATAGTCGAGTGCGAGCGAGTACAACTTCTCCGTCTGCAGCGGATTGACCTGATAGAAGGACTGCGGAGAGATCTGGAATGTGACTGCCTGACCAGTCTGTGTAAACCGGTCATCACTGCAATCACACAGATGAATGTCATCCGTAATATAAGGCGTTCCCCAGATACAGATTGTCTCATTGCCCAGAATGACATTCGTATTCTCCCGGTTACAGTTGATCGAGATGCTTTTCATACCTGGGATCTGTGTCAGCCGCTGGATAAGTGCCTCCTCATGAGGCAGATGACGTCCATTGATGACCAGTGCAACCATGAGCTCCTTTGATGTGAAGCCATAGCGGATCAGCACATGGCGGATCAGTCCCTTTCCGGTCGTCTCATCGTATGCTGATACATGTTCTACCCGCATATAATCTAAGACGGCATCCAGAATGACCTTATTTTCCTCCACGCCGAGCAGGCAGTCCTCCACCGGTATGATACTGTGCGTGCGCGCAGCGTAAAATCCTGCAACCGGCTGTCCGTCCCGGTCTGTACCGATCGGAAACTGTGCCTTATTGCGATAACGGTACGGTTCGTCCATCCCAACGATCGGCTCCATGATCCCATCAACAAAATCCGCCGCAAACCCACCCAGACGGATGAGATTGCCGCGGACCTTATTTTGTTTAAATGACAACTGCGCTTCATAGGACATCGCCTGAATCTGACAGCCACCACAGCGTCTGTGCTGTGGACAACGTGGTTCACAGCGGGACGCAGACGGTCGGAGCAGGCTTTCCAATCTGGCATAACCGTATGTTTTTTTGAGTTTGGTAATGCGTGCGGTGATCACATCCCCGATCAGGGCATCCTTGACAAAAAATGTCAATCCTGCTGCCCTGCCGATGCCTTCGCCACCCACACCCATATCTGTGATCTCTAACTCGATGATGTCATTTTTCTGCATATATGATTACTTCTCCGTTATACTTGATCTGCGGATATTGGATTCGAACAGCCGGTTATAGCCCTGCCAGTCTGTATTTCCCTCCGGTACTTTAACAAACAATTCTTTCATTGTCTCCATCTTCGCATCCAGGTTATCCGCAAAGTTGAGCGCAACGGCCTCTGCCAGTGCCGGTTTTTTCGGAGAACCATATTCCAGTTCGCCGTGATGCGCTAAAATGCAATGTTTCAATTCATTTGCCAGCTTACGCGGAAATCCATCGATCATGCGGATACGCATACCGACAATCTCCATACCCATCGCAATGTGTCCGAGCAGCTGTCCTTCATCGGTATAGTCATTTTCCGGAAATGCTGACAATTCCTCTAATTTTCCGATATCATGGAACAATGCTGCACAGATCAGCAGATCACGGTTCAGAATCGAATAGCGCTTCGCAAAAAAGTCACACAGCTTTGTTACGCTGAGCGTATGTTCAAGCAGACCGCCGACAAATCCGTGATGTACACTTTTTGCCGCAGAGTGGAACTTAAAACGCTTTGCAAACTCCTCATCTTCCAGAAACAGTCCTGCTGCCAGCTGCTTGAGATATGGATTCGTCAGACTATTCACATAGCCCTGCAATTCACCATACATTGCCTCTACGTCATAATCACTGACCGGCAGATAATCCTTCGGGTCATACTCTCCCTCTGATGCCTTGCGCAGGCGCTTGATATTCAACTGCAGTGTTCCCTGAAAGCTCGTCACATCTCCCATCACACACACATAATCCATCGCATCACAATCCTCGATGCCCTGTGATGCAGGATCCCAGATCTTTGCATCCAAGGTGCCTGTTTTATCCTGTAAGATCAGCGATTCATAAGGTTTTCCGGCCTTTGTCATTGCTGTCTGTTTCTGTTTGCATAAGTAGATTTCATTAATGCGCTCTCCCTCGCGCAGCTCTCCGATATAGTACATGTTTTCTTCCTCTTTTTATTATATTTATTCGAGTACACCGACTCGCACATCACTCTCCAGAGAAATATAATCCTCTGCATCCTGACGTTCATATGTGATATGGATCACCTGTTCATCCGACAATGTGAGCAGTAGCTTTTCATAGTCTTCTGCTGCCGCGATCGATACACCATTGATCTTGGTAATCACATCACCACTCTGAAATCCTGCCGCCATCGCAGGCGAATCCAGTGCAACCTCACGCACATAGACACCTTTTGGCATCTGATAAGTCTCAGAGATCTCATCTGTGACTGTACTGATACGCATACCCAGATACGGCACCGGCTTATCATTTGATAATAATTCAATCACGCCCTTCAGCTCTGAGATCGACACTGCCGCCAGCGTCGTCTGCTCTTTTTGCATATTGTAGTCCTGCAAAATGAACCCAATGATCTCACCATCCGTATTGATCAGTGCACCACCGGCATTGGCACTGCCTACCATATCCGTTGTAAACACGGTATAATTACAATCCATCGTAGAGATACTGTTGCGGTTGGATGTGATATTTCCGGTCAATATCGAATGGATCGTTCCGATCGGGCTGCCGACCGCCAATACCATCTGACCCTGTGAGACACCCACCGAAGTACCCAGAGTCGCTACAGCGATCTGATCTCTGGTATCTTTCTCAATATCCTTCGCCTTGACCCGCAGTACTGCGATCCCGGTATTTCCGTCATACTGCTGCAGCTCTGCCTTCACCGTCTGATCGTCCACAAATGTCACCCGGATCGATGTTGCACCCTGGATCGTCTTCTTCTCTGTCAGTATCAATAGATATTCACCGGTATCCGCGATGATCACTCCGGAACCGATACCCTTGTTCTCATACGGTGTATTAAATATATCTGTGTCGTTTTTCACATTTGTCACTGATACGATGAATTTATCCGCTTCGCGCCCCACCGCATACATCCTGTTCTGTAGCGCCTGATACTCTGCCAGATCCATCGTTGTCGGCTTCTCGATGATCACCTTTTCCGGCTCGTCCTTCGTATCATCCTGATGATCCGGATTCTCCGCGTCATCCTCCGGCTGCTGCTCCGGCTCTGTAAACGATATCTGCGGTTTTTCCTCCGGCATAAAATACTGCTCGATACGTGGCTTGAGAAGCACAAACGTCAGACAGCCAACAGCCCCAAATATCACCGCTAACGCCACGGTCTCCAGGATATGCTGCAACACACGTTTCCGGCTTAGCGGTTTCTCTTTTCTCGTTTCCCTGATAAACTGAAAATCATCTGCCATAAATCACTCCTCCGCATCTTCCACAAACGGCAATGTGAAAATAAACTCCGTGCCAACCCCTTCCGTGCTGATCACATTGATATTTTCGCCGTGTGCCTGAATGATCTCTTTTACGATCGCCAGTCCGATACCCGTACCTTTCTTATCCTTTCCTCTCGACAGATCCGTCTTGTAAAAACGCTCCCAGATCTTACCGATCGAATCCTTCGGAATACCGATACCGTTATCCTTTACGGACACAAATACCTTTTCGTTTTTCACATGTGTCTCTATCGTGATCACCGAGTCGTCATGACTGAACTTGATCGCATTATCCGTCAGATTATAGACGATCTGCTGTATCTTTGACTGATCCGCATGCACAAGCAGTTCATCGCCGGTCAGCAACAGATCGAGTATAATATGTTTGGCACTGCATGCGCCCTCAAATGTAGCCGCCGTCTGACGGATCACATCGTTAATGTCAAAATCACTCTTATCCAGAATCGTCTTGCCATGTCCGCCATACTGGTTCAGCTCGATCAGTCCACTTGTGAGCTTCGTCAGGCGGTCGGTCTCTGTAATGATGATATTCAGGTACTTATCCTGCATTTCGACCGGTATCGTGCCGTCAAGTATCGCTTCGATATATCCTTTGATGGATGTCAGCGGAGAACGAAAATCGTGAGAAATATTGGACACGAACTTCCTCTGGTCCTCTTCCAGCGTATTCAGTTCATTCGCCATGTAGTTAAACGATGCAGCCAGAAATCCCAGTTCGTCCTCATCCTCGATCTCCATCGCAGACTCAAAATTGCCTTCCATATACTTATGTGCCACACGGTTCATCAGATAAATGCGACGATACGTGTGCCACAGATAGATCGTCATAAACGCGATTCCCACGACTAACAGTGTGATCAGCGCCACATAAGACAGATTCAGGAAATGATCCGCATCCTGATAGATCTGTTCGATCTGCTTATGGATCATCACATAGCCACGCACCTGATAGTCGACGGTGATCGGCGCAAAGACGGTCAGCACAGGCTGATCAAAGCAGCCATAAAATGTACCCATCGTATAGTAGCTCGTTCCGAAATCGGAGATCCGAAAATCCTTGATCTCCCGTTTCTCATCATTCTCCTCCTCATCCATCCCGATGAGTACAATCCCTTTGCGGTCAACAACCCATATCTCACTGTCCGTATATTCGGACAATACCTTTAGCTGCGCCTCCAGTTCTTCCTGCGTCAGCCGGTTTCTGTAATAATCAAGCGCGTAATTGCCGGTGATCGCCAATGCCTCTTTATACAGACTGGTTGCCTCAACGCTCTGCGCTTTCTGTTGAAACATCCACTCGACCAACGACGCAACAATCAGGAATCCGACGATGACATAGAGTGTGATTCCACTGAGCAGTTTTATTCCCAGCGTTTTTTTCATAACTATTCCTTTACCTCAAATTTGTATCCGATGCCCCAGACGGTTGTGATACCCCATCCTGCATGGTCCTTGATCTTCTCTCTCAGACGTTTGACATGCACATCGACGGTTCTTGTATCACCGATATATTCATAGCCCCAGATATTGTCCAAAAGCTGTTCTCTCGTAAATACCTGATTGGGCGAGGATGCCAGGAAATACAACAATTCCAGTTCTTTGGGCGGCATATCAATATTTTCACCCATATACACAACCGAATAATTGGACAGATTCACTTCCAGATCTGCATATGTTACCATCTTGATCGATGCCGTTGCAGGTGTCTGCGGCTTGGCTGCCTGATAACGGCGCAGCACCGCCTTCACGCGCGCTACCATCTCTTTCGAATCAAACGGTTTCATAATATAGTCATCCGCGCCCAGCTCCAGACCGAGCACCTTATCAAATACCTCGCCTTTTGCAGACAGCATGATAATCGGTATATTATCCTTCGCACGGATCTCCCGGCATACCTGGTATCCGTCAATACCGGGCAGCATGAGATCGAGCAGGATCAGATTCGGATTATACGTCTTGTACGCGAGCAGTGCTTCTTCTCCGTCATTGACGATCTTTGTGTCAAAACATTCCTTTGCCAGATAGAGTGATATGAGTTCCGCGATATTGTTGTCATCGTCTACGATCAGAATTTTCTGTTTCGCCACCATAATTACCTCCCGTCTACGCCTCTTGTCACTGATTACTTAAACTCTGCGATTGTCACACCGGCGTCGCCCTCTCCGAACTCCGCCAGATGATAGTTGTCGATATAGCTCAGACGTTTC
The DNA here is from genome assembly GCA_050874485.1 of bacterium. GTDB lineage: Bacteria > Bacillota > Clostridia > Lachnospirales > Lachnospiraceae > W0P33-017. The sequence continues at coordinate 7,464 of JBNMKT010000059.1, read as the reverse complement.
AGATGTGAGTGAACTGCATTGCGCAGCGCCCCGGTGCCTTTTCCGTGTACGATACGCACCGACGGCATGTGCGCGAGCAGCGCATCATCCAGATATTTATCGAGCTTTGCGATCGCTTCGTCCACCGTGAGACCGATCAGCATCACCTCTGTGGACACGGATGCTGATTTGGACATCTTGATACTGCCTGATCCGGTCTTTTCATAACGCTTCTTCGCAGCCTTCACATCTGCATTCTCATCGATGAGTACGAGATCGTTCACATTGACCTGTGAGCGCAAAATACCCATCTGGACAAATAGATTACCTTTTGCATCCGGCAATGTATGCACCGTTCCGGTCAGATTCATGCTGAGCACCTTCACCTTATCGCCGATCCGCAGCTTCTTGGGCGCCTGATGATTGACCTGCTTTGCCTGTTTCTTCTTGCTCGCAGCCTTATCCTGACGCTTTCCGATCTCCTCACGCAGCGCGCTTCGCTCGCGCTCCATATCTTTCATAGACGGCGCAGCAGCACCGTATTTCTGGAAATTGCGGATCGTCGCATCCGCGAGATCCTTTGCTTCTTTTAAGATCGCAGCCGCCTGCTCATTCGCCTCACGGATGATCTTGTCTCTATTTTCATCGAGCCGCTCCTGTTTACGGGCGAGCTGCTGGTTCAGGTTCTTATTCTTTGCCTTATACTGCTCGATCTCCGCACGTTCCTTCTCGATCGTCACACGGCTGCTCTCGAGATCTGCGATCAGATCCTCAAAATTCTGCTGTTCCGATGTAATGCGTACCTTTGCATCATCGATCAGATAAGACGGCAGTCCGAGCTTTCCAGAGATCGCAAATGCATTACTCTTGCCGGGAATACCGATCAGCAGGCGGTAAGTCGGGCTCAGCGTCTCCACATCAAACTCACAGCACGCATTTTCTACTCCACGGGTGCTCAGTGCATAGACCTTGATCTCACTGTAATGTGTCGTCGCCATCGTATGCACACCACGCTTATGCAGATCATCCAATATCGCAATCGCAAGCGCTGCGCCCTCTGTCGGGTCAGTTCCTGCGCACAACTCGTCAAATAATACGAGACACTGGTCATCGACCTGATCCAGTATCCGGATAATATTCGTCATATGCGATGAAAATGTGGACAGATTCTGCTCGATGCTCTGTTCATCGCCGATATCAGCAAACACATCACGGAAAATCGCCAGTTCCGAACGGTCATTCGCCGGAATATGAAGTCCCGCCTGCCCCATCAGCGTAAGCAGTCCGACAGTCTTTAAAGACACCGTCTTTCCACCCGTGTTTGGTCCGGTCACAATCAACAGATCAAAATCTTCGCCTAACCGGATATCGATCGGTACGACCTTTTTCTGGTCGAGCAGCGGATGTCTGCCGCGCCGGATATTGATCCGTCCTTCTGTGTTGAACAGCGGTGCGACTCCGTTATAGTCCTTTGCCAGCTCTGCTTTTGCAAAAATAAAATCCAGTTCTACCAATACACGATAGTCGGATTCCAGCGTAATCACATACTCAGCCGTCTGATTGGACAATTCTGCGAGAATCGCCTCGATCTCTTCCTGTTCTTCGATCAGCAGTGTTTTCAACTCATTGTTCAGATTGACCACCGATAACGGCTCGATAAATAACGTAGATCCGGTCGATGACTGATCATGCACCATGCCCGGGATCTGGGACTTGTACTCTGCCTTTACCGGCAGACAATAGCGGTCTCCACGCATCGTAACGACCGCATCCTGCAGACAGTTGCGCGTACTCTCCTGTGCCATCAGCTTGTTAAGCTGTGCGTGTACACGGTCATTCATGCCATGAATATTCCTACGGATACTGCGCAGTCTGGCACTCGCATCATCTGCGATCTCATCCTCAGAGATGATGCATCTTCTGATCTCATCCTGCAATGCATTTAACGGCTCTAATGCGGTAAACATCGCATCCAGGCTGTCCCTGGGGGCGTCCTCAGATTTTCCGCGCGCGAAATTCTTCATACGCTTTGCCGTCTCGAGCAGCGAACAGATCCGCAGCAGCTCGATCGCTGAGAGTGAAGCTCCCAGACGCAGTCGCTGCAGCGAGCCGTTCACATCTGTGATCCCGGACAGCGAGATGCTGCCGTTTTTTAGGATACGGCTCAATGCGTCCTTTGTGAACGTCTGTGCTTCCTCAATCTGTGCCCGCTCTGTCATCGGCGTCAGTTCGTGGCAGCGTTTTTTTGCCTCTTTTGAATAAGCGTGTGCTTCTAATTTTTCGATTATTTTGTTATATTCCAGTGTTTTATATACTTTTTCATTCATAGTCAACAGTATAACATATTATCATATTTTTGGCATTAAAAAATGTCCGGGACAGCGGCTGTCTCGGACATTCTTATAGTTGATTTACGATCTGATTCGATTATACGAGCTCGATAACAACGGTCATAGCGCCGTCACCCTTACGCTCACCGATCTTAACGATTCTGGTGTAACCACCCTTGCGGTCAACATACTTCGGTGCGATCTCATCGAATAACTTTGCAGGAAGATCTACCTTCTTGGTATTTCTCTTGCGTCCAGCTAATGCAGTCGGAACCTCTGTTACAGGATACAGAATCTGTAACATCTGACGACGAGCATGCAGACGGGAAGGCTTATCCTTCTTGATTGTCTTATCTACTTCATCATATACGGTTACTTTCTTGCCGTCTACGACTTCCTTTACACGCTTTCCATCAGCATCCTTACGAGCAACCTTAGCCTTTACAGTTACTTCTTCGTAATTGTCCTTCTCTTTTACAGCCAGAGCGATGAGCTTCTCTGTCCACTTACGGATCTCTTTTGCTCTTGCTTCTGTTGTAACGATCTTTCCATTATAGATTAACTGTGTTACCTGATTTCTCAGTAATGCTTTTCTCTGGGAAGAAGTCTTTCCCAACTTTCTATACTTTGCCATTATTTTTTCCTCCATTTGTGGTACATTGACATGCGCTCTTCGGACTTATCAGGCCAATGCCGGCTTATGCCACATTATTCATCTCCAGAATTAAGCTGAAGACCTAACTCCTTTAATTTTGCCAATACTTCCTCTAAAGACTTGCGTCCAAGGTTACGAACCTTCATCATATCTTCCGGTGTACGGTTGGTCAGTTCCTCAACCGTATTGATACCGGCACGCTTCAGACAGTTGTATGAGCGCACAGATAACTCCAGTTCGTCAATATTCATCTCCAGAACTTTTGCCTGCGCATTATCTTCTTTTTCGATCATGACTTCTGCCTTCTGAGCATTCTCAGACAGGTCAATAAACAGGCTCAAGTGCTCGCTGAGTACCTTAGCAGCAAGAGAGATTGCTTCGTCCGGCTCTAAGGTTCCATTGGTATATACATCCAATGTCAGCTTATCGTAGTCAGTGATCTGTCCGACACGGGTATTCTCGATGGACAGATTGACACGCTCTACCGGCGTATAAATTGAGTCTACGGAGATCATGCCGATCGGCAGATCCTCGCTCTTATTTTTGTCTGCGCTGACATAGCCGCGTCCGGTTGTGATCGTGAGTTCCATATATAATCTGGAATCCGGTCCACCGTTCAGATGTGCAATCTCCAGCTCAGGATTCATGATCTCAATGTCAGAATCTGCCTGGATATCTGCTGCGGTTACGATGCCTTCGCCTTCAAATTCAATATAAGCAACTTTAGATTCGTTTGTCGGGCTAGTATTCTTGATCGCCAGATTCTTGATATTCATGATGATCTCAGTCACATCTTCCTTCACTCCGGGAATAGAGCTGAATTCGTGTAACACGCCATCAATCTTGATCTGGCTGACTGCTGCACCGGGTAATGATGAGAGCATGATTCTTCTCAAAGAATTACCAAGTGTTGTACCATATCCTCTTTCCAAGGGTTCTACGACAAATCTGCCGTATTTCTTGTCTTCGGAAATCTCTGCTATTTCAATCTTCGGCTTCTCAAATTCGAACACTGCAAAGTCCCTCCTTAATTGATATCAGTTGTTGCAAGCATATGCACGCGCTTTCCCACCATATGTAGTGGGAATCAGGCAGATATTTGCACTCGCTGCAAATATACTGCCAGCGCCGCACAGCATTTGCTGTGCGTGTGCATACAAGATTCTAAATAATCAAAGATTATTTAGAATATAACTCGACGATAAGCATCTCGTCTACCGGTACATCGATCATTTCACGAGTCGGTAACTCTTTTACAGTTCCCTGTAAATTCTCAGAATCAACATCTAACCACTCGGGAACTAATCTTCCGTTTGTAGACTCCTTGATATCTTTAAATCTCTGGATGTTCTTGCTCTTCTCACGAATCTCGATGGTATCGCCAGCCTTTACAAGATAAGAGGGGATGTTTACCTGCTTGCCGTTTACTAATACGAACTTGTGGTCAACGATCTGTCTAGCCTCTCTTCTGGTTCTGGCAAAACCAAGACGGAAAACAACATTATCCAGTCTGGACTCCAGTATTGTCATCAGGTTGGTACCGGTCATGCCCTTCATACGGTCAGCTCTCTCATAGTAGTTGTGGAAAGGCTTCTCCAATACGCCATAGATGAATTTAGCTTTCTGCTTCTCACGAAGCTGTAAACCGTACTCAGATACCTTACGGTTTGCTCTTACTAAATTACGATTAGACTTCTTATCATATCCTAAATAACTCGGCTCTAAGCCAAGAGATCTGCATCTTTTCAGAACAGGTACTTTATTAACTGCCATCTTAATAATACCTCCTAATTAAACTCTTCTACGTTTGGGTGGACGACATCCATTATGAGGTACAGGAGTCACGTCTGTGATAGATGTAACCTCCAGACCACAAGCCTGAAGCGCACGGATTGCTGCTTCACGACCTGAACCGGGTCCCTTAACCATAACGTCAACTGTCTTTAATCCGTGTACCAGAGCAGCCTTGGTAGCTGTCTCTGCTGCCATCTGTGCAGCATAGGGAGTAGATTTCTTTGAACCTCTAAATCCAAGACCACCAGCACTCGCCCATGATAATGCGTTACCTTCAGTATCTGTAAGAGTTACGATTGTGTTATTGAAAGATGACTGAATGTGTGCCTGTCCGCGTTCAACGTTTTTCTTTACGCGCTTTTTTGTTACTTTTTTTGCAACTTTTTTCGCCATGCTAAACTAACCTACTTTCTTCAAATATATATATTACTTCTTCTTGTTTGCTACAGTTCTCTTCGGTCCCTTACGTGTACGCGCATTGGTCTTTGTCTTCTGACCACGTACGGGAAGACCCTTTCTATGGCGGATACCACGATAGCATCCGATCTCCTGTAATCTCTTGATGTTCAGAGCGATCTCTCTACGAAGATCACCTTCTACTGTCATAGTCTCATCGATAACAGCGCTGATTGCCTTAACTTCGTCATCAGTTAAGTCTCTGCAGCGAGTATCAGGATTAACATTTGCCTGCTCTAAAATCTTAGTCGCACTTACTCTACCGATTCCATAGATGTAAGTTAATCCGATTTCTACACGTTTTTCTCTTGGTAAATCTACACCTGCGATACGAGCCATGTGTATTGACACCTCCGTTTGATTTTTCGTAAATATCTGTCACCTTCTCCGTCTCCATGCAGCTCCGGTCTCCCGGCCTGAAATGTGTGCATGACTCCGCATCGTGACATTCTGCTTCTTTTATTACTTATAACTAATACTCATTCTACTTTTGAAGATCTCCCTCTCGGTATGTAAGGAAATATCTTCCAGCCGTATAGCTGTTTATTATGAATCAGTGAACTTAAGATAATCATCCACTGACAGCCGCCATAATTTCTGCAAAAATTTTTCAAACTCTATTGAAAAAATTTTTGATACTTATCCTTCTACAATCTGAAGGAAGTCTGCTTCCGTCTGGAAGCGTTGGTAATTAACCCTGTCTCTGCTTATGTTTAGGATTTTCACAGATAATACGGATACTACCTTTTCTCTTGATTACTTTGCACTTCTCACAGATAGGTTTTACTGATGATCTGACTTTCATCTCAAATCCTCCTTTCCTAAACGCCTATATTACTTGGTTCCGGACGCAATCGTAGTACAAAAACAGACGCGTCCGAGTAGCATTATAGCACGGACGCGCCTGTAAATCAACTTCTTTTTTTATTTTTTTAAATTTTACATCTCAGGTAATACATATCTGCCAACGAGATCATCAAGTGATGTAGCCTCTGCGGAAAGCTCTTCGCTCGTTGCAGAAGACTCCTCAGCAACTGCTGAGTTGGACTGGATAACTTCTGAAATCTGGTTGACACCCTGCTCTGCCTGATCCATAGCTGTTGCCTGTCCTCTTGCTACCTCGCTAATCTTCTTTGAAGACTCTGCGATCAGTCCGATTCCCTCTACAACACGTCCTAAGGATTCTGCTACCTTGTCGGCTGCATTGTTTCCTTCCTGAACTTCCTGTAAAGAACCCTCGATCAGCTCTCTGGTATCTACGGCTGACTTTGCGGTCTGCTCAGCCAGCTGACGGATCTGGTCAGCCACGACAGCGAATCCACGTCCTGCCTCGCCTGCACGTGCAGCCTCGATAGATGCATTCAGGGATAACAGGTTGGTCTGTGAAGCGATCTGCTCGATCTCGGAAATGATGTTTCCGATCTTCTTTGAAGTATCGTCGATACGCATCATCGCATCTACCATGATCTTCATCTCGTCGTTGCTGGTCTTTGCCTCTTTTGCATACTCCAATGCCTGTGTATAAGCCGCCTCAGCCTCTACAGCAGCCTGGTCAATGTTGCTGGTGATATCTGTGATCGTAGCCTGCAGCTCCTCAGTAGCGCTCGCCTGCTCCGTTGCACCTTCTGCCATGCTCTGTGAAGTCTGTGACAGGTTAGATGCACCTGCTGATACCTGTGCGGAAGCCTCGCCGATCGTACGGATCGTCTCTACCATCGCATCCTTCATAGAACGCATAGATAATAACAGCTTCTCAAAATCTCCGGTATACTTGTCTACCTGATTACTACGAACTGCATAGTTTCCATTTGCAAGGTTCTCCATCACGAGACCACAGTCGTTGATCACTGCATTCAGTCTGTCAGCCATCTCATTTGATGTCTGGATCATGCTGCCGACCTCATCCTTAGAATCCCATACAGGGAACGGATCGTGTAAGTTGCCGACTGCAAACGTCTTTAAACGTTCTTCCAACTGGCTGATCGGCTCTGCAATACCCTTTGCGATATTGGCTCCCATACGTGTAGAGAATACCATCGCAAAAACGATAATCGCAATAATAAGTATAATAAAGATCAATGACACTGCCTGAAGCGTCGTAGAGAGCCTATTTCCTTCTGTTACATTGGCATCCAGAAGACCTGCCATGTTCGAATAAATCTCGTCATATAACGGATCGAGTGTATTGCCGACATACTGCTGTGCCTGGATGCTCGCCTCATTGTCGGTCGTACCACCCATCTCGATCGC
>JBNMKT010000058.1:0-13843 GCA_050874485.1 bacterium | reverse complement strand
GTTGAAGGATTACCGGGCAGGCAGCTATACGTTCCACAATCTCGCAGATAATCTCAGAAAGCATCTGTTAGAGTCGTGTGAGCTGACGATCTCACCGGAACATATCCATATCGTAGAGCCGATTTTTGTAGATGTCTGCGTAGATATCTGGGCAAAGAGTGTACAGATGGAAGATAGCTTTGAGATCCAGAGTGAGCTGCAGAACTGTCTCAGACAATACCTTGATCCGGTGGAGAGTGAAAACGGTATCGGCTGGCCGATCGGCGTGATGCCAAAAGAAAACCAGCTGCTGATGAAGCTGAATGTGTTAAAGAGCAAGGCAATCGTGCGCAGGCTGTTATTGATCGCACATTATACGGATGAATCCGGTACACATGAGACAGAGCTTGCAAAAGTGCAGGAAAATCCGTTCATGGTATGCCGCAGTGGATCACATCAGGTACATCTGATGGTCGATGAGCAATAGACGGGGGAAATGGCAGATGTTAAACAGCAAAAACTTGAATAAAAAGACATTTGATGAACGTTACAATGAAGCGTTGACGCAGATCCCTCTGTATACAGATGAGTGGACCAATTTCAATGCATCTGACCCTGGTATTACGATACTCGAGAGCCTGACAGCATTTGAGACGCTTCAGGCGGACCGGATCGATCAGGTGACTGCACCGATCTTACAAAACCTGTTGCGTCTGGTTGGTTTCAGCCCGCGCAAGGGCAGATGTGCGAGATTGCTGCTGGCAGCAGAGCATGTAAAAGAACCGGTATACCTTCCGGCAAACCAGCAGTTTCGGATCGGTGAACTGTGTTTTGAGACGAACCGTGTGGCACTCTTAAATACCGGACATCTGACGGGTATTTATGGCAGGCGTGACGGTGAATATTTTGATTACAGCTATCTGTGTGAGAAGGAGATCAAGGTTCCGGGTTTTGTATTCGGGGAGCATCCGAAGAATGGTGACAGTGTATGGTTTTGTGCGAGTGCATTGCCAGATCCTGGTGAGGAGCTGATTCTCTATATCAATGTAGCAGACCGGTATAACAGAAATGATTTCCCGGAAAAAGGACGTAATACATTTGCGGAGATGAAATGGGAGTGCTATACGGGGGATGGTTTTACCGAAGTGCATGTCAGGGACTGCTCCAACTGTTTCCTGATGAGTGGCGAGATCCGCATCCGGATGCCGCAGGAGGCAGCTGCCATGTATCGGGATATGAAAGAACCCGCATATGTGATCCGTGCGACACTGACGAGGGCAGATTATGATGTGCGGCCGAAACTCACGGAAGTACAGGGCTTTTTGTTTGAAGTGTGGCAGAAAAAGACGCTCAGCGCCTGTACGACTTTTCACAAGCCTGGCAATGTGCGCCTGTTCAGTGATCTCGCAGAAGAGGGCTATGTACATGTCTATGCGAGGGAGGAAAAGGGCGGTTCGTACCGCCGTTATGAGTATGCCACGTCGCCGGATATACAGGGACGTTATTATGAGCTGACAAAAGAAGGCTATGGCATGCATATCTACTCGTTTGATAAAAAGCGGCACGGCTATGCGCCTGAAAAGGTGAAAAATGCGATCCGTATTGTAGCATACACGGAGGAAATGATGCGCAGCTATGCGATCGGAACTGTGCTCGGCTATGACAATCAGACATTGAAGCTGCCGGTCAGACATATAGTATCGGATTCATTTTCGATTATTGCGGAGCGGCTGGATGAACAGGGGCAGCCGGTCTACGACTTTGTACGTCCGGAGCGTGAGGAAAACGGTAATCTCTATTATCATCTGTATGAAAATGAAGGGACAATCTGCATTGAGGATGCCGGTGATTTTATAGGAGCACAATTATATGTTGCCGGCTGTGCGGTCACAAACGGACCGGAAGGAAATATCCGCAGCGGCAGTGTGCTTACGACGGATCATGTGCCGTCCGGGATTAAATTCAGCAATCCGGGTGTGGGCACCGGCGGCTGTTTCCGTGAGCAGATTCCGGAAGTCCGGAAGCGTTTTGTGGATGATCTGTATACGCCGTATACAGCGGTCACCGCAGATGATTACGAGACGATTGTAAAACATACCCCGCAGCTTTGTATCCATAAGGTGAGGGCAGATATGGATGAGGAACACAACCGCGTGCGGATTGCAGTCAAGCCCGGGACGGATGAGGAATATCCACATCTGTCAGAGATTTACCGGAAAGTGATCGAGCAGGAGCTCGAGAACCGCAGACTGCTCACGACACGCATTGAGATCATACCGCCGGTCTATGAACCGGTCAATGTGCGGGGAACGGTCTATGTCAAGCCGGTCTATAAAAACTGCAGGGAGCAGATCGAACAGGTGATCCGGGAGCAGATTGACTATATCCATTCGGATAAAAATTTTGGGGACGTACTGCGGTTCAACGAAGTATTCCATGCGATCGAGGATCTGGAATGTGTGGAATTCGTCTATGCATTATCACTCCAGCCGCAGCACAGCAATCAGGCAAAGCTAAAGGAAACGGATATCTATCCGGCACTCAACTGTCTGCTGTATCCGGGCACGATTTCGCTGGAGATTGATGTCCATGTCAAATAACGGGTAAGGAGGAAGCTAATGGCTGGTATATGCTATTCCATTAAAAAAAATCGATTGGAACATGGTCTGACGGCCGGATTTACACTTTCAGAAGATGGGACACTCGTGATGAATGCGCACGAGGGATACCATGCGCTGTGTGTGCATGCACTGGATTGTGCCGCGACGGATGGACAATGGGGCAGATTGTCATTTGATATTGAGTACCCGGAGAATATGACCTGTTATGTGTATGTACGTGCACTGAATGAGACGATGTTCTACAGGGACGGACAACCAAAAAAAATTGATGATTTTCTCTGTGATCCGGAGGAATCCCCGACGGTCAAGCGCGAATTCTTTACGCGGGTTGAGGCCAGACGGCATGTCAACCACAGTGATATACTGATGTATGGGCAGAAAGGCCGTTATCTGTATTTTTTCATAGAACTGATCGGGGAGGGCGAAGGATTTCTGAAAAATATCCGTGTGGACCGCGGGGGCGATAATTTTATGCAGACCTTTCCGGAAGTATACAGGGAGCGTGGCAGTTTTTTTCATCGCTATCTGTCGATCTTTTCCAGTATCTATAATGACTTTCAGCAGGAGATCGACCATCTGCCGGATTTACTGGATGTAGATACCTGTCCGGTACAACTGCTGGGTACTTACGGAAAATGGCTCGGCATTGATCTCGACTGTGATATCCGGGATGAGCAGGTGTTACGGACGTTGGTCAAAGAGGCTTATGCGCTCAACCGGATGAAAGGTACCAGACGTGCGATCGGGCGGATTGCACAGATTGTGCTCGGGGAAGAAGTGCTGATCCTCGAACGCAACGTGATGCAGGACTACATGGGCAGCATGAACCGTGGGGATCTCGCAGAGCTGTATGGCAGCAGTATTTATGATGTGACGATGCTCGTGAACCATCCGGTCTCAGATCTGGTGAAGTCACAGCTGATGTATCTGATCGACCAGTTCAAGCCGCTTCGCAGCCGTATTCATATCGTACATCTGAAATCAGATGGCGTACTGGATTCGCATAATTATCTGGATATGAATGCACGTGTATTTGAGGTGGAGAACGGCAATCTGGATGAAGAACAGGTCATGGATGGTGTAGTGACACTCGTTTAAAATACATATATACAAAAAATGAATTGCCTTTCTTTCCAAATTCGCTATAATAAGAGTATATGAGCACATATATTCGGATACCTGTCTGACAGTTATCCGGTATCATAAAAAGTAAAAGAGGAAGGATGAACGTAATATGAACATATCAGAGACAAGAGCAGGAGATGTGATCCAGATTCAGATCGACGGACGTGTGGACACCACGACCAGTCCGCAGCTCCAGAATGCGATTTTACAGGCATTTCAGAAAGGAAATAAGCTGGTACTGGATTTTAGTCAGGTGGCGTATGTTTCCAGTGCGGGACTGCGTGCACTGCTGATTGGACAGAAGACTGCCAATTCCAAGGGTGGCAGCATGACACTTATCCATGTGCCTGAGGCAGTGAATCAGGTATTTCAGATGTCAGGTTTCAGTGGTATTCTGACGATCGAATAAAAGACAGGAAAAGCAAAAGGGTACTATGGCAGAACTTGAGAATAATAACTATTTTGTAAAGCATACCCTGAGAAAATATCTTGCGCCTACGATCATTTCGATTCTGGGAACGACAATGATCACGTTTGTAAATAGCCTTCTGACGGGAAATATGTACGGGAAAGAGGCACTGGCGGCGATGAATCTGATCAATCCGGTCACATTCATATTTGCCATGTTTGGCTGTCTGATCAGTATCGGCAGCTCTACCAGTGTCTCAATTGCGATGGGAGAGGAAGAGGACGCACAGGTCAGTGCCTATGCGTCGCTTGCTTTGATTTTGTCCATTGTGGTACCGGTCATTTTCTCGGTAGTAGGCATTTTCTTTTTCCGCCCATTTTTAGCACTGCTCGGTGCGGGTGGTGAATGGTATGGGATTGCCGCCGGATATGGGCGAGTGATGCTGCTCGGAGGCGTGTTTACGACACTCATGTATTATCCGTTTAATTTCCTGCGTGTCGACGGACGTGGGCAATATTCGATGATGATCTTTGGCGCGATGGGTGTCTTGGATGTGATATTTGTACTGGCCTTTTACCGGCTGGGACTCGGACTGATGGGAGTCGGTCTGGCGGTTGTACTCAGTACAGCGATCGCAGATGCGATCGGAATGGGGATCCTGATATTTGGAAAGGGCAGACAGATCCGTTATGGTGCGGTCACACACCCTGTGCAGGATACGATCCAGATCTGTCGTGTCGGCGCTGCTGCTGCGCTCAATAATCTGTGCAATATGCTGCGGACGATCGTATTAAATGGACTGATTTTATCAGCACTCGGCGCAGACGGGGCGAGTATGTTTGCGGTCGCGTGTTCGGTGCTCAATTTTGCAATGGCATTTGTGGCGGGAGCAGGGCAGGCAGTGGCACCGCTCGTGGGTGTGTTTTATGGAGAACGTGATGATACGAGTATCCGCATGCTGATGAAAAGTGCCGTGCGCTATGCACTCATTCTCATGGGCAGCCTGTTTGTGCTGAGCGCTGCATGCAGCATTCCACTGGCACGTGCGTTTGGTATTTCTTCTTATACGCTGGTCATGCGCACGGCAGCTGCAATCTGTTTTATGATGCTGAGCCTCATACCGGCGGCTGTTGTCACAGACCTGATCTTCCATTATACGACGATCGGACAGGGGGCACTCGCCTCGGTACTCACGTTTTTGCGGTCGTTTGGCTATGTGTCACTGTTTGCATGGATGTTTGTACAGGCAGGGGCATCCCAGTGGATACTCGCAGCATTCGTGCTCGGTGAGCTGGCAACACTGGGGACAGATCTGGTGCTCACACGGTGGATCTGTAAGAGAAATCCACAGCTGGAAGGCATATTATTGCTGCGCCGTCAGGCAGATGAACGTTATATCTCTTTTTCTGTGCCGGGCAGTGCCGAGGGGGCAGTGACGGCATCGGAGCGTATGAGCGAATTCTGCGAACAGCAGGAGATGGAACCGCGCTATGCGATGATGCTGCCACTGGCACTCGAAGAGATGCTGGTGCTCGTCAATGAGCATTGCTTTGAGGGCAACGAAGAGATGTATGCGGATGTGCGTATTCTGTGCAGTCAGGCAGAAGTACTCTTACGCATCCGGTGTGGCGGCAGGATCTATGATCCGGTCGCAGAGTATCAGAAGCGTGTGCAGAATATGAGTGAAGAAGAACTGCTGATGGATGAGTCACTGGGTATGCGGATGATCACGGAGGCGGCAAAGTCTGTGACATTCCGGCGGACACTCGGTGTGAATAATCTGGTCGTGATCTTATAAGCTGTGGGATAGGGCGTGTGCGGATACAGGAGCAATAGGGCAATCAAAGAGCAGAGATAGGGTAATGAAGGGGTTTACTGATTATGCAGTCTAAAAATGACATGAGTTTTCCGGAAGTATACAGGGAATTGCATAACGCAAAAACAGGAGAGAAGCGTGGGTTTATCCTGCGTCCGTTTGCACCGGGTGATGAGGGCGGGATGATCGCGTGCATCAGGGATGAGTACGGTGACAGTTATTTCAAGAGAGACTTCTATGACGTGGGAAAACTGCGGGAAAAGGCACAGGGTGGCCACTATGTGTTTTTTGTGGCTGAGACAGATGGGGAGATCGCCGGCATGGAGATCTTTGCACTGTTTACAGAACATGGGGATGATTATATCGAACCTGCCTCACAGATCTTCCGGATCAGGTATCGCGGATTCGGGCTTGCAGAGGCGCTAGTGGTCTATACGTTTGCACTGGCAAAGCAGATGCAGCCGAAGGCATTGTTCGTCCATGCAGTGACATTTCATTCGATCACACAGAGAGTGTGTGGGGCACAGGGCATGATACCGACCGGATTCCGGCTGGGCAGTTTCCTGGCAGAAAAGATGCGCAACAGTTACCCAAAGGGCCATTGTCCGAAACATTCTGAGGGAATTATGATACTGCCGGTGGCAAAGACGGATGCAGGAGTTGTATATGTGCCGCAGGAGATCGCAGATTATGTTGCGGATTGCTATGGGCGGCTGGGTATGACCTATACACTGTGTATGGCACGCGAGGAGCTGCCGCAGGGATCGGCACAGCTTGAAACAGTCACGGACGAACTGCAGCGGACGGTGTTGATCCGGGTGATCCGCAGTGGGGCGGATCTGGTCAGTCAGGTCACGAAGATCATGGCATGCCATGAGGCAGAGCCTTGCTGGACCTATCAGATGACATTGCAGGCAGACCGCGGTTATGTGATTACAGAATATGAACAGCTCCGTAAAATCGGATTTTTCTTTACAGGGCTGAAAGCAGCCTGTGCACAGACAGAACAGCTTTTGATGCAGTGGTGTGGTGAACTGGAATTACATATGGAGGATTATATTCTTACAGGGGAGTTTGCAGCTATCCGGCAGCGGATCCAACAGTTTTATGAGGGAAGGGAGCACGTATGAGTCTTCGAAAAAAAATTATTGCAATGTGTGTTGGAAATGTATTATTGGTCACACTGACAATAGGGGCGATTATGACGGTGCAGATGAACCGTCTGACCGATCATGCCGTACAGGCAAATGATGAATTTACGGATATTGCAGGTGAGATGTCAGCGTCATCCATGACTGCACAGATCAGACAGCGGATGACGGATCTGACGAGCAGCAATGCAAGACTGGCAGATGCCAGGTTTGAAGAACTGGAAAACCAGGTGAGTCTGTTAGCGGATCTGACAGAACAGATATTTTCCAATCCGGATCAGTATGCTGCCAGGGAGATTCCGCTGCCGGATGCTGCTAATGATGGGGAGCTGAGTGTACAGCTTCTGCATTCGGCATCCGTGACGGATCTCCAGTCACCGGCAGTGGCGAAGAAGGTCGGGCTGCTCGGCAATCTGCAGGATACATTATATGAGGTCAACAGCCACTTTGAAAACATGGCATCTGACTATGTAGCTCTCGAACCAGGCATACTCATTCAGGCGGATTATATTGCAGGGGCGAAGTTCGATAAAAATGGGGAGATCCTGCCATATGAAGCGGATACCCGTCCATGGTACCGTGGAGCCAAACAGACCGGAACCACATACTTTACACCGGTGAGCAGGGATGCACACACAGAAGGCACAGGTATCATGTGTGGTGTACCGGTCTATGTGAATGACAAGTTCATCGGAGTCGCCGGGGCAGGTATGTACCTGTCCAATATTGAACAGCTCGTGTCAGATATCAGGCTGGGGTCAGAAGGCTATGCGTGTATCATCAATCAGGACGGACAGGTGATCTTTTCACCAAAGGATGAAGGAGAACTGATGGTCAGCACAGATACAGAGACGGATCTGCGTGAGACAGATAATACAGCACTCGGTGGCGTTGTACGCAGTGTACTCGCGGGCAGCAGCGGCATCACTACGCTGGAGATGGATGGGGTCAACTATTATATTGCGTATGCACCGATGTCAACGGTCGGCTGGGGATTCCTCACGGTACTTGGTGAGGAGGAAGTGCTCGCACCGACGAATGACCTGCTTGACCAGATGGATATCCGTGCGCAGGAATCCGTTGACAGCATGGAACAGACAGTTCATGTATCGCTCGTTACGCTGGAGGTCATTTTAGTATTCTTCTGTCTGCTGGTAGCGCTGCTTGCATTCCTGCTGTCGAGCCATATTGTCAAGCCGATTCAGCTGCTGACGGAGAGTGTGGGTAAATTGGATGGCGACAATCTGGATTTCACGTGGAATGTGAGCAACGCAAACCGAAAAGATGAGACAACTGTGCTGGCTGGGGCATTCCTTGATATGACCAAAAAGATGAAGGAATACATCGCTAATATCACAGAGATCACCGCAGAAAAGGAGCGGATCGGTGTGGAACTGAATGTTGCGACCAAGATTCAGGCCGATATGCTGCCGAAGATCATTCCGGCATTTCCGGGTCGGAGCGAGTTTGATGTCTATGCACAGATGGATCCGGCGAAGGAAGTCGGTGGGGACTTCTATGATTACTTTATGATTGACGAAGACCATCTCGCCATCGTGATCGCAGATGTGTCAAGCAAGGGTGTGCCTGCGGCACTCTTTATGGTGATCGCTAAGACACTGATTAAAAACCATGCGATGAACCGGGAATCACTCTCAGATGTATTCTATAAAGTCAATAACCAGCTCTGTGAGGGCAATGAAGAAGGCATGTTCGTCACTGCATGGCTGGGTATGCTGACTGTGAGTACCGGCAGCTTTGAGTATGTGAATGCCGGACATAACCCGCAGCTGTTGATGAACAACGAGGAGTACGAATGGATACATGCCAAACCCGGATTTGTACTCGCCGGTATGGAGGACATTCCATATGTGAGTGATACGATACAGTTAAAGCATGGTTCACGGATCTTTCTGTATACGGACGGAGTCACAGAGGCACAGAATATGGATCACCAGTTGTTTGGTGAGGATCGTCTGATGGATAGCCTTGGCCGGAATGGCAGGCTGGAGCTGCCGGAGATGCTGGCTGCTGTGCGCAGGGATATTGATGCATTTGTCGGAGAGGCAGAGCAGTTTGATGATATTACGATGTTAGTGTTTGAGTATAAATAATAGCGAAGGAGGGACTGAGCAATTATGGAATTACGATTACAGGCAAGCGATGACACGCTCTATACAGTGCTGGATGCGATCGAGCAGCAGCTGGATGAAAATAACTGTCCGGAAGTGATCAAGTCGATCATGTTAGTTGCTGTAGAGGAAATATTTGTAAATATTGCACACTATGCATATGGAGGCAAGAGTGGGGAAGCAGTCATTAACCTGGATATTGAACAGGATCCAAAGTGCTGCCGTGTGACATTTCAGGATCGCGGCGTTCCGTATAATCCGCTTGCAAAGGCAGATCCGGATATTACGCTATCTGCAGAAGAACGTCAGATCGGTGGACTGGGCATCTATATGGTCAAACAGAGCATGGATCATGTAGAATACCGTTATGAAGATGGCTGCAATATACTGACGATAGAAAAACAGATAGAAGATAATTAAAAAATGAGGAATACCGCTTTAGCGGTATTCCTCTGGAAAGTCTTTCCCTGGGATCTCGGATATCGTGATATAGTCGTTATAAATATATCCAACCGTTCCCTTTTTTGTGAGAATCTTCGAATGGGTAGCACCCTGTTCGAGTACATAACCGGAGCGTCCGCCATCGATATGGCTGACGGTCTTGGAACTGCGGTCTGCGGTTTCGCGGATGCGCACACCGGTGACACCATCGTTGACTGTGAATGCATAGTAGGTCTTACCGTCATCCCCGGCTTCATCTGTTGCTGCTTCATCGGCAGCCGGTTTATCCTTGGCTTTGTCTGTTGCTGCTTCATCAGCGGCCGGTTCGTCCTCAGGTGCTGTAGCTGCATCTGAATCAGAACTGGAATCGGTAATGGAATCCGTAATGACATCCTCCTGTGCAGGTGCGGCAGGTGGTGTTTCGGGTTCGCTGGATATCTCTGGTGCTTGGGGTTCTTCGGGAATCTCGGTTTCAGGCGTCTCCTGCGGTTTCTCCGGAACGTCGGGCAGTTCTGATACTTCTGGCTGTTCCGTTATGGCGGTTTCGTCCGGTACCGCCGCAGATGCAGACAGTTCGCGGCTCAGGTACGAGCCTTTGGTGGCAAACAGGATGACAGCGATGATGCCGGCAGCGATATAGATCGTAAATGAGATGGTAAACGGCATATGATTTTTTTTCATGTTCTGTGTCGCCTCCTTATGTGGTTGGAAGCTGGATATAGATACCCATGCCTCTGCCGACCATACTCTTTGCATAGATGCTGCCACCGTAATAATCAACGATTGCCTTGGCCTGTGTCAGACCGAGGCCGTTACCGCTGATGCGGTTGGAACCCTGGTAATTGAGCTCGAAGATATGCCGGGTCTCACGTTCTGAGAGACCGTTGCCATTATCTTTTAATACGATAAAGATATCGTCACCGATATTGGAGATCGTGATGATCAGTGTACCGGAGCGCTGCATATACTTGATCGAGTTATCAATGATGTTGCGGAAGAGGATACGCAGCCTGCCTTTGTTGGCTTTGACGAGCAGATCCTTTTCCGGTGCAGACAACAGGATCTTGATCTCAGCTTCCCTGGCGAAAGTGGACAATTCATTGATCGTATCTTGTGCGATCTGCAGAATATTGATCGTTTCATTGGGACTTTCATCAGGATCGATCGGAGGGAGCAGAGCTTCATATTCGTGACTTTCCTGTTCGTCGCGGTCTGCGATCATTGTCTGCACTTCAAGTGCGCGTTCCATCTGTGTATCCTGCAGACGTGAGATCTCAAGCTCAAGTTCTCCGATCCGTGCATTGGCATTGGCCAGTTCCTTGTCCTTCGATGTGGTGAGTCTGGTCTGGACTTCTAATTTATCGTTGAGTTCGTCCGCGCGTTTTTCATTTTCGATAGCGCTTTTTTTGTATTTCGCCTGTAGTTCGATCAGATCATTGTCCTCTAAATTGCTCTTCCAGAACAGGAACGCAAGCGATAAGAGAATGAGGCTGTGCATAATGAAAAAAATGAGAATCAGCCATAGATCAAAACGAAAGAAGCTGTACAATACGAGTAAATAAGACAGGATAGAACAGCCGAGGAGAGTTTTTTGTCCATTTGACATAGATAGAACCTTCTTTCTTGGATTTTGATGGGATAATCATAACATACGGGATAGAAAAAAAATAGAGTTCATTTTATAAAAATCATACAGGAGGGAACGACCATGGGATTATCAGACAGATTGGATAAGGCAAACCGCGAGTTGCTTGTAAAGAGGCGCGCACGCGCTGCACTGGATGAAGACGAAGAGACGATGACCTATATGCAACGGCCAAAGACTGCATTCATTAATGAGAACAGCCACACCTATGACCGGATTGGGGATGATTCCTTTCATGTGGCACCGAGTGTATTTGACAGGCAGGCAATATTTCATACAGGCAATAAAGGCTAGATGACAGTAGTTGATGATGTTGGCAGCCAAATAAATATATGAACGAGGGAGTGATAACTATGAGCGCAAACAAGAAACATAAGTTTGATGTAGAAGCGATCGAAAAACAGCCATATACCAGTTATAATGATTATATGGCCTGTATGTTCGCCGCTGTCAATGACAGCATGGATGCTTATATTGAGGAGATGAAATCAGTATTTGCCAATGAGCAGGGTGGCTACAAAAATGTGCTGTATCCGGATATTGAGATCGCACATGACCTGTGTAAGGAGCAGGTGTCCAAATTCTATCTGAAAATGTCTGAGGTCGCAGAGGATTATATCAACGGAACAAGTATGGAAGCGGGCGAGGCAGATGAGTCCGCTGAGGATTTTATAGATGATCTGTTCGGTGATCTCGATGGCGATGACTTGTTTGGTGGGAGTGACCTGGATGATGCCCTATCCGGGATGTTTGATGGTGGACGTCAGATGGATGCGGAACATATTGAGCATGCGATGCGTCAGAAGGCAAGACAGTTAAGTGTGCATGATAAGATCCTGCATCTGAACAAACGTGCCGAGGTGACACTCGAGTCTGGGATTGCACTGCCGTTTTATGAAGTATGCCGGAAACTCTCCTATGAGCCGTTTACAATTTTTTGTTTTGTCTGTGGTATTTTGTCTTCGACACAGACGAATTATGCAGGTATCTATCAGGTGATCAATGAGAATGGTAATATGTCGGCACCGACGATTGAATCCGCAGCCAAGCTGTATTATGGCAAGGATTTTTCGATCACGGGAGCATACAGCGAGATGTCCATCTGTCTCGAACAGCTCATGCCCGTACTCGATCTGCAGATCCAGAAGAATATGCCGTTTTCTACATCTGTTTCACCGGACAAACGTATCATCGACTTTTTATTCGGACGCAATCCTTTGCGTGTGGATGAGAGCTATATCCAGTTTCTGCATATGCTGACAGATGACAAAGAACTCGATCCGATCATGGCAAACGAAGGCGTGCTCGAGGCGATGGAGATATCGTACAACGAAGGTGTCCGCATCTTTGCGTATTTCGGGGACGAGGGAAGCGGCAGAAAGTTTTTCGTCAAGCATTTCTGCAGCAGAAACAATATGCGTGCGGTAGCGATCAACTGTAAAAAGCTGTTCTCCTATGATTATCAGTTCGTAGACCGGGCATTGTGGGCAGTGACGCGCGAGTGTATTCTAACGAATGCCTGCTGTGTACTCGAAGAACTGACATACAGGGAGGAAGAAAAAGAAAAATTCCAAGGCTACATGGATCTGGCATTTTCCAAGCTGACGGCAAAGGGAATTCTGGTATTTGCACTCAGTAAGGAGACGATGAATTTTAAAGAGATCACGCGCGAAGAGATCACGACATTAGAACTCGGCACACCGACGTTTGAGGAGCGGCTGGAATGCTGGAAATATTATTCGAAGGACTATGCACTGGGGGAGGACTGTGATCTTCAGGAGATGACGATCAAATTCCTGTTTACGCCGGGCAAGATCAAGGATGCGTTAAAGTATGCGAGAAGCCTGGCAACGATGCATAAGGAGATCCTGATTCCGCGCTCTGCGCTGTTTACCGGCTGCAACAATCAGATGTCTACGGAACTGAGCCAGAAGGCGACCAGGGTTGAGGCAAAATTCGGCTTTGACGATATTGTCATGAATGAGGATCAGAGGGAGACGATCACACATGCGATCGAACAGATGAACTTTAAAAATAAGGTCTACGATGACTGGAACTACATGAAGAAATATCCTTATGGACGCGGTCTGACCGTATTGTTGTTCGGAGCTCCCGGTACCGGTAAATCCATGATGGCACAGGTGCTCGCACATGAGCTGAACCTGGAACTGTACCGTGTCGATATCTCAAAGGTTGTAGATAAATATGTCGGTGAGACAGAAAAATCATTGTCTATGATCTTCCGTGAAGCAAAGAAATGTAATGTCGTACTGTTCTTCGATGAGTGTGATACGATCTTTGCAAAACGATCAGACGACGGCGGTTCCAACCAGTCATCGAATAATAATAAAACGGCGTTGCTGTTGCAGGAAATGGAGGCATATGATGGCGTCTGTGTGCTGGCAACAAACTACAAACATAATATTGACCCGGCGTTCTTCCGGCGTATGAAATACATCGTTGAGTTCCAGTTCCCGAACCCGGATACGAGGGAGATGCTCTGGCGCACGACGATCCCTAAGAC
>JBNMKT010000057.1:0-13850 GCA_050874485.1 bacterium | reverse complement strand
TCCATGACCGTAAGATCCGCTCCGAAATTCGTATCGTAGATCTCATCAAAGCCCATGCGCCGCAATGCTGCGACGAGCCTGCCGATTGCATTTTCACCCTTTGGCAGTCCAAAGCTGTCGCCGATCGCCACACGCACTGCCCACAGCCGACACAATCCGTCTGTGCCATCGGTTTGTTAAATGCAGGTGTGACACGCATCTGCGAACCGCGGTGTGTAAAGCTCAAAATACCAAGTCCCTGTATCTCCTCACAGGTACGCACACAGTCACCGCATAAAATACATTTATTCGGATCAACGAAAATACAGTTGGAAGAATCATCTACCGGAAGCTGCTCCTTCGTATTCGGGAAACGCACTTTATCCACGCCTAATTGCTGTGCCAGCTTCTGCAACGTACACACACCGTTCTCGCGGCAGGTCGTACAATCCCTGCAATGGGAAGCCAGCAGCAGTTCGAGAATCATTTTTCTATGGTGCTGTAATTTGGGTGTATTCGTATAGATCACCATACCGTCACGCGGTACTTCCGAGCAGGATGCAAATACACGTCCCCTGTCATCCTCCACCACACACATACGGCACGCACCGTAGGTGGACAGCTCAGAATGATAACAGAATGTTGGAAGATCGATACCTGTCCTGCGGATGATGGATAACACATTTTTCTCATCTGTAAAAGGAATTTTCCGGTTATTTATCGTAATATATTTGGTTGCCTGTTTATTTTCTGCGCTCACGTTTTCCCCTCCTTATGCTTCTATATGGATGGCACCGAAGGCACAATTGCTCTCGCAGGCACCACATTTGATACATACCGCATCATCAATGACAAAAGGTTCCTTGATCTTGCCGGAGATCGCTCCCACCGGACAGTTTCTCGCGCATTTTGAACAACCTTTACACAACTGCGCACTGATCACGAAACGGCGAAGTGCACTACATGTATGCGATGCGCATTTTTTATCTACGACATGCTCGATATATTCGTCCCGGAATAATTTTAACGTACTCATGACCGGCAGTGCCGCACTCTTTCCAAGTCCACACAATGCAGTCTCCGTGATCATCGTTGCCAGTTCTTCCAATAGATCCAGATCCTCCAATACCCCGTTACCGGCAACGATACGCTCTAGGATCTCGAGCATCCGCTTGGTACCCTCACGGCACGGTACACATTTGCCACAGCTCTCGTTCTGTGTAAAATTCATAAAGAAACGCGCGACTTCAACCATACATGTATTGCTATCCATGACCACAAGTCCACCGGAACCGATCATCGCCCCCATCTTTTTGAGAGAGTCAAAGTCCAGACTGATATCAAGATGCGGCGTGATCAGACAACCACCCGAAGGGCCTCCGATCTGAACTGCCTTAAAGTCGGCATCTCCCTTGATGCCGCCACCAATATCGAAAATGACCTCTCGCAGCGTCGTTCCCATCGGCACTTCGATCAGACCTGTATTTTTCACACTTCCGGTCAGCGCAAATGCCTTTGTTCCAGGGCTGTTCTCCGGTCCGATCGTCTTGTACCATGCTGCACCTTTTAAAATGATCATCGGCACATTCGCATATGTCTCAACATTATTGAGCACCGTCGGCTTTTCAAACAGACCCTGTTCTACGGTACGCGGCGGCTTGACACGCGGCATACCGCGGTTTCCCTCAATCGAAGCAGTCAGAGCACTGCCCTCGCCGCAGACAAATGCGCCCGCACCGCGGTTAATATGTAACCGGAAACTAAAATCAGTTCCCATGACATGTTCACCGAGCAAGCCCCACCGCTTTGCATCCTGTATTGCTTTTTTCAATCGGCTGATCGCTAACGGATATTCTGCGCGCACATAGATATACCCCTCCTGTGCACCTACCGCATAGGCCGCAATCATCATACCCTCGATCATTTTATGCGGATCGCCCTCCATGATACTGCGATCCATAAACGCTCCGGGATCTCCCTCGTCACCGTTACATACGACATAACGGATCTTTTCCGGCTGTCTCGCCACCTGTTTCCATTTATATCCGGTCTGGAAGCCTCCGCCTCCGCGTCCGCGCAGATTGGACTCCAAGATCTCGTTCACAACCTGATCCGGTGTCATGTCAAATAACACCTTCGCAAGTGCCTGATAACCGCCGTGTGCGATCGACTCCTCGATATGCTCCGCATCGATATGACCGCAGTTTTCGAGCACAAGACGGGTCTGCTTTTTATAAAACGGAATCTCCTCCTGCTTCTGATACTCGATGCCGTTCTGCTTGTACAGCAGATGCCGGATCACATCCCCATGTTTGATTTTGTGAAAAATTATTTTTTTTGCATTAAAAAAACAGGCAGCTTATACAAACTGCCTGTTTTCTATCATATTTTTTATAAATAGCTGACTACCTTTAACGGTGTACGGTAAAATGCATTCGAGATCTTGATACCGTCCCTGTGGTTGCTGGCGTGTACGACACGTCCACCACCGATGTAGATCGCTACGTGATTGATGCTGCCGCCGCTGCCATAGAAGAACAGATCTCCCGGCTGTGCCTCAGACGCGCTGATCGAGCGTCCGCTGTTCGGCTGTGCGCGTGAGGAGTGCGGCAGATAGACACCATACTTTGCATATACCTGCATTGTGAAGCCAGAACAATCTACACCGTTTGTGAGGCTTGTACCACCCCAGACATACGGATTGCCGACAAACTGGAGTGCATACTGTACCAGATCTACGCGGACATTCGATACACCCTGTCCATACTTGACTTCTGAGATCGTCATCGCCTTAGGGAGCTTCTGTGAGATCTCTACATAGTCGCCGCTCACATAACCTTCCTCGTCATCGATCTCGACCTTATACCATTCGCCGCCGTCTACCTTCTTTAATACGGTCAGTTCCTCCTCGATCGGAACCATCGTGATGATCGTACAGTCTGTATTCGGCTTCTCACGAACAAACAATGTCGTCGTCGTAACGGTCGCTACTTCCTTGATATATTTTTTAGCTTTTTCCTTTGCTTTGTCTCCGGTCAGCAGATAGTCAGCTGATACATAGCCTTCTACCTTGCCGGATTTGATGTGATACCAACCGTCTTTCTTATCATAGACCTCACAGCCTGCGCCTGCCGGCATCTTTCCAACCAGATCAGAATCCTCATCTGCTGATTCTCTGACATTCAGATAATTGTCTACATTGGCAAGTCCCAGATTCTTATATCCACAAAAGGTCTCTTCTGTATCTGCATTTTTATCATCTGCTTTTTTTTCTGAGGTGTCAGCGGACTCGTCTGCATCCGCTGATAACGTCTGGACACCATTGTCCTGAAGTGCTGCACGTGATAAAGAAATATCGCTGTTTGCGATCGTCAGTCCCTCTGTCTGGCTCAGATATCCGGAGATCACAGCCGACATCCCTGCATGTGCCGCTGCATAAGTATCTTCCGGTGATGCCAGAAACAGGGTTGCCCCGAGAACCGATGCAAAAACAAAGCTGAATTTTTTCAAATCTACATAATTATGTTTCATATATGCCTCCTGTCTGCAAATGAAACGATCCGATATAATATTTCATAAAAATAACAGTAGACGATAGCATCTACTGTTATCTACTTGACATATTATAGCAACACATATAACATCTGTCAATGTATCTGTAATAATTCTGTAATAATTATATCGCAATTTTCAGCAAATTCTGCCTACTGGACATCCGAATTGGACAGTGCAAATGCAATATTTGTCGCATGGTCTGCGATACGCTCGAGACCTGTCACGAGATCTGTAAAGACCAGACCGGACTCAGGTGAACATTTGCCTTTTGCCATACGGCGGATATGTGAATTCTGCAGATCGATCTCCATCTGGTCGACCTCCTCCTCAATATCGAGGATCTCCTGCATATGGGAACGATCTTCCGTCTCAAACATCTCGAGTGCACATACCAGAATACGCATATCTTTTTCAAACATATCCTGAATCTCTTTGGTCGCTTTTTTCGTAAATGACAGATTCTGTTCCCGCATACGAACCGCTGCATCCGCAATATTCTCCGCATGATCGCCGATTCGCTCGATATCATTTACCACATGGAACAGACCACCAATCTTTAAGCTATCGGCTACCGGCAGCTGCCGCTGGTTGACATCCACGAGATAGTCTGTGATCTCATGGCTCAGATAATCGATATATTTTTCGGTCTGATAGACCTGATCGATCTTTGACTGGTCTCCGTCAAAAAATGCCTCCATAGACAGTCGCAGATTCTGTTCTGCCTTTCTGCCCATACGACCGATCTCCTGCATAGCCTCCACAATCGCAGCCGTCGGTGAGAACACGGTAGTCATATTGATATACTGCAGGGAGAAGCCCTCCTGTTTGACATCAGTTCCGGGGATCAGACGGTTCACCAGCTTGATGAACTGTGCTGATAACGGCAGGAAGATCACGGTCTGGAATACCTTATAGATCGTATCCGTATTTGCCACGCTACGTTTGATATCATCTCCGGAGATTGCCTGGATAAATGCAGTAAACGGTTCCATCGCAAAGATCAATATGATCGAAATAATGATCATACCAAATACGTTAAACAGCACATGGATCAGCGCAGCACGCTTGGCATCCTTTTTCGCATCCATCGCTGCCATCACCGCAGGCGTACAAGAACCGATGTTACATCCGAGAATGAAATAAAAGCAGACCGGAAGTGTGACCAGTCCCTGACCCGCCATCAGAAGCAGGATACTGACAGTCACAGATGAACTCTGTACAATGACTGTGATGATCAGTCCGACCAGAATTGCTAAGATCGGGTTTGTCAGCTGCGACAAGGTATTGATGACAGCCGGATAATCATTTAACTGCTGCATTGATCCAGACATCATACTGATACCCATAAACAGGGCACCAAAGCCGATCACAACCTCACCGATCTTTTTGAAAATCGGTTTTTTCATAAATAAGAACATCACAACACCGACAAACAGAATCACCGGTGCAATCGCAGTCAGATTAAATGACACGAGCTGTGCCGTGATCGTGGTACCGATATTGGCACCGAAGATAATACCGACTGCCTGTGTCAGTTCCATCAGCCCTGCATTGACAAATGTAACTACCATGACGGTCGTCGCACCGGATGACTGGATGATCGCTGTAAACAGTGCACCGAACAAAACTCCGATGTATTTGTTTTTAGAGATGGCTGTCAGTACGGAACGAAGCTTCGCACCCGCTGCTTTCTGCAGTCCCTGACTCATAAAATTCATACCGAACAAAAACAGTCCGAGACCGCCCATCAATGTTAAAAGTAAGCTCATATTTACTCCTCTTTTGCTATTCTGCTGCAATCGCTAAATTTTATCAAAAAACTGTTCACTAAATACTATATCCTTTTTGATCTGTGCCTGCAAGTCCGAAATCGAATCGAATTTGACTTCCGGGCGCTCAAATGCATGGAAGGATATCCGCACCGGTTCACAATAAATATCCTGATCAAAATTCAAAATATGCATCTCGACTCCGATCGGATTCTGATCACCGTGTTTGGGCTTGATCGTCGGCTTTCTGCCAATATTAGCGATTCCGTAATATTGATGGCCACGGATGTCGATGGACGCAGCATAGACGCCAAACGGCGGCAGCAGCTTATCCGGCTCTGCCTCAATATTTGCGGTCGGGATGCCGATCGTGCGACCGATCTGATTACCGGTCTCGACGGTACCATCGATCGAATATGGATGTCCAAGCAGCATCGCAGCTGTCTCCATATTTCCCTTCAGGATCTCTTCCCGGATATAAGTACTGCTGATGTCCCTGCCGTCAAACTGAATCTTTTTCACGACCTCGAGTTCATAGCCATATTCTGGTGCGAGCTGTGCGAGCAGTCTGCAATCGCCACGTCTTTTGTGTCCGAATCCGCAGTCTTCACCGACTACGATACTCTTTACATTCAGTTCCCGCACGATCCACTCCACGAATTTTTCCGGTTCCATACTCATGATCTGCGGTGTAAACGGACACCGCAGCAGATAATCCATGCCGCGTTCTTCAAACAGTGCCTGCTTCTCCTCATTTGTGGACAGAAGCTGCAGATAATCGCCCTCGGTCAGCTTCTTCGGGGGAATATCAAACGTAAATGCCACTGCTTTCAGGCCCTGCTTACGTTTGTCTAACAGTCTGCGGATCAGTTCTTCATGTCCCCTGTGGAGTCCATCAAATTTACCGATCGTAATCGCGGTCGGTTCACTGATATGAAATTGTTCTATTTTTTCAAAACAAATCATTGGTATATCCTTCTTACAAAAACATTTTTTTGCATTTATAATCACCGCGTTGTTCATCCCATTCGTAGATACCGCAGAATTTTCCCTGCGCATCATATACACGGCACAAGCTCCCATTCTCATGGTCTGCGGCTCCACGACAGCCAGCCGCCAGATCTTCTTTTTCAAGCCTGTTTCCGTTGCACAGCTTCTTCTGTGCCTGAGGTGAATCCGCGATCCAAAGTCCCGGATACTGGTCAAACACACGATCCACCGGCAGCAGAATCTCATCTAAGAGTCCCCGGTCGCGGTAATCCTCGATCTGCGCCAGTGTATGCGCCTCTTCCAGCGTAAAACAGCTCACACGGGTACGAATCAATGACTTCATCATCCCGCCGACTCCGAGACGTTCCCCGATGTCCGCACACAAGGTACGGATATAGGTGCCCTTCGAGCAGTGCACCTGCATGGTCACATCGGGCAGCTCCATCTTAGTAATCACGATCTCGTAGATCTGTACGGTGCGTGCCTTGCGCTCTACCTCGATACCCTCACGCGCCAGGTCGCACAATTTTCTGCCACCGACCTTCAATGCCGAATACATCGGCGGAATCTGCTCGTAAGTACCGACAAAATCCATGATCGCATCCCGCACCGCTTGTTCATCCAGACGCTTTGCCTGTTCACTGCAGTCACGGAGTATCGTTCCTGTCGCATCCTGCGTATCTGTGGCGATACCCAGATGCAGCACAGCCTCGTATACTTTATCCTTGTCCGTGAGAATTGCACACACCTTTGTCGCATGACCGATACACACCGGCAGCACACCCGTTGCCTCCGGATCGAGCGTCCCTGTATGCCCAATCTTTTTTTCACGGAGAATCCCTCTTAACTTTGCAACTACATCAAAGGATGTATAACCGGCTTCTTTATATACGTTAATGATTCCATTCATAGCTGTTTTTTGTTCCTTTACTGCTGCGCAGACAACTGCTCTTTGACATCGTTCAGCAGTATCTCTAACAGTTCTTGTGGCTCTCCGTGCAGCGTTGCCCCGGCTGCACGCACGTGGCCGCCACCGCCATGTCTGCCACAGATTGCTGCCACATCCACAGCCCCGTTTGTACGCATGGATGCCTTGTAGCTGCCGTCCACATTCTCATATAAGAGAATCGCCACATCCACACCTTTGGTACTGCGAAGCTGCGCAACGATTCCCTCTAAATGCTTCGGCAGTGCATGGTATGTGTCCATATCTTCCCTTGTGATCACGCTGGCGATACAACGGTCATCAAAATACCGCTTTGCCTTCAGCAATGCGCAAGCCAGAATCTGGTTCTGCTCAAAGGTCTTTTCGAAAAATGTCTTATCAACGATCGTCGGGTAGTCGATTCCCTTATCCATGAGTTTTCCTGCGATATTCATCGTCTTTGAGGACGTACATGAATACTGGAACACACCGGTATCATGGATGATACCCACATAGAGACATTCTGCGATCTCTTTTGTGATCTTCTGTTCGTCTAACAATCCATAAATCAGCTCCGATGTAGAGCTCGCCTCTGGCACGATCAGATTGTCATCTGCAAAACTCTGGTTGCTGATATGATGATCCACACATGCCGTATGTCTGGCGCTGTCAAAATAACGGATTGCTTCGCCGAGTCGTCCTCTGTCACCGCAGTCCAGTGCAAAAAACAGATCATAAGTCCATTCCCCGGAATAATCACTGACGATCTCTTCTGCACGCGCCAGAAAACGGAACAGATTCGGAATCGGTTCCAGATACAGACATACCTTTATATCCGGATAGTTATCTCTGATATAATTGTACAGTGCCAGTGTAGAGCCAACACAATCCCCATCGGGCTTTACGTGTCCGGCGATCGCTACGGATGTGACACCGTCCATCAATTCATCAATCTTCTTCATGTGCTTCACCTTTTCCATGGTTGACCTCATCGATCAGCTTTGACATCTTGACACCGTATGCGATCGACTGATCCATGATAAACTTAATCTCCGGAGTATTGCGCAGATTGATATTTTTCGCCAGTGTGCGGCGGATATATCCTTCTGCACTGCGCAGGCCTGCCAGTGTGTTCTTCTGGGCTTCCTCATCGCCGAGCACACTGATATATGCCTTACAGGTCTTGAGATCCGGCGCCACCTCCACCGCCACGACACTTGTCATGGGGTGGATGCGGGGATCTTTGATCTCACCGCGTATGATATTCGAGAGTTCACGATGCACTTCCTCGTTGATTCTCGTATTTTTGATACTGTTTTTTCTCATAATTAGCGAGGTACCTCCACCATCTTATATGCTTCAATAATATCCAGTTCCTGAATATCGTTAAATCCATCCAGTACCAGACCACACTCATAGCCGGTCTTGACTTCTTTTACATCATCCTTGAAACGCTTCAGGGAAGCCAGATCACCTTCAAATATCTGCTCTCCTTCACGTGTCACACGCACCTTGCAGCCACGCTCAAAGACTCCGTCCAGCACGTAAGAACCGGCAATATTTCCGACTCCGGATGCCTTGAAGATCTGACGCACTTCGGCATGACCGATGATCTTCTCCTCGAAGATCGGGTCTAACATACCCTTCATTGCTGCCTCTACATCCTCGATCGCATTGTAGATAACCTTGTACAGACGTACATCTACACCTTCACGTTCTGCAGTAGCCTTGGCCATCGGGTCGGGTCTGACATTAAATCCAATAATGATCGCATTGGATGCAGACGCCAGAATGACGTCGGATTCATTGATTGCACCTACACCGCCATGAATCACCTTTACGACAACTTCTTCATTAGACAGCTTGACAAGTGACTGCTTGACAGCCTCTACGGATCCCTGTACATCTGCCTTTACAATAATATTCAGTTCCTTGACATTTCCGGACTGAATCTGTGAGAACAGATCATCCAGAGACATCTTTGCCTTTGTCTCCTCGATCAGCTTGTTCTTGCTCTCGGAAATATAGGTCTCGGCAAATGCCTTTGCCTCTTTCTCTGATTCCATAGCGACAAATGTCTCACCAGCATCCGGAACATTGTTCAGTCCAAGAATCTCTACCGGAGTAGACGGGCCTGCCTCCTTGACACGTTTTCCATTATCATCAATCATCGCACGGACTTTTCCGTAGCTGCTACCACAGGCGATCGGCTGTCCGACCTTCAGTGTACCCTTCTGTACGAGTACTGTCGCCACTGCTCCGCGTCCCTTATCGAGCTGTGCCTCGATCACCAGACCTCTCGCATTACGCTTCGGGTTCGCCTTGAGCTCTAATACCTCTGCCGTGAGCAGGATCATATCCAATAAGTTGTCGATACCTTCCTTGGTATGTGCGGATACCGGACAGAAGATCGTGCTGCCGCCCCAGTCCTCAGGGATCAGATCGTACTCAGACAACTCCTGTTTTACTTTATCGATATTTGCTGCCGGTTTATCGATCTTGTTGACTGCAACGATGATCTCGACTCCGGCTGCCTTTGCATGGTTGATCGCCTCTACGGTCTGCGGCATCACACCATCATCCGCAGCTACAACCAGAATGGCAATATCGGTAGAATTGGCACCACGCATACGCATGGCAGTAAATGCCTCATGACCAGGTGTATCGAGGAATGTGATCTTCTGGCCGTTTGCGGTCACGATATAGGCACCGATCGCCTGCGTGATACCACCGGCCTCTTTGTCTGTCACCTTTGTATGACGGATCGCATCCAGCAAGGAAGTCTTACCATGATCAACATGACCCATTACACACACAACCGGAGGACGTGATACCATGACAGCTTCATCCTCTTCATCCTCTTTGAGCAGTTCAGCGATGACATCTACCTTTTCCTCAGGCTCTGCAATAAAGTTGAACTCTAAAGCGATCTCCTCTGCCTCTTCATAGCTGATATCATTGTTGACGGTCACCATCTGTCCCTTTAAGAACAGCTTTTTGATCAATACGGAAGCCTGCACCTTCATACGGTCTGCCAGCTCCTTGATCGTCATATGCTCAGGGAGTGTAATCTGCTTGATCGTATCGTCTTCTTTTGCAGCCGGCTGCTGAGGAACCGCATTGCGCTTTTTATGTCCGGTCTGCTTCTCCAGATTTACAAAGCGCTCCTGCTTCTTGCTGCCGAGCTTATCGTAATCTTTCTTGGCATTATTATTGTTGTTATTTTTCTTGCGGTTATTATCGCGGCTCTCTTTGGTGCGCACCTCATCAGGAGCTGCCTTCGCAGAATCTTTATTAAACTTGTTTAATTCGCGGTCGAATCGCTGTCCGCCAGATTTTTCCTGGCGATTGCCACCGAATCGATTGTTACCTCTATCACCTTGATTATAATTGGAACCGCCGCGATAATTCTGGCCATCTTTGCGATCCCTGCGATCCATTCTCTCATTTTTGTCATTGCCATCACCTCTGTTCGAACGGTTGTCATTTGCACGTGCAGGACGTGTACCACGATCGTTATTAGAACGTGTCGGGCGCTCAACATTGACTCTCTCCCCAGTCAGGCGAAGTGTCGGGCGCTCTCCCATCATGCGGTCGCCTAACGGACGAGCCGGACGTTCTCCTGCCGGTTTTGACGGATGTTCTCCTGCCGGTTTTACCGGACGTTCTCCTGCCGGTTTTACCGGACGTTCTCCTGTGGGGCGGGCCGGACGCTCTGCTGCAGGACGAACCGGACGCTCACCTGCGGGGCGGGCCGGGCGCTCTCCTGCCGGACGAGCCGGGCGTTCTCCTGCGGGGCGGGCCGGACGTTCTCCTGCCGGACGTTTCTGCGCAGGCTTTCGATCTTTCATATTTTTACTGTTCTGCGGATTAAATACAGCGGTGATGCTCGCCTTCTTTTTCGGGCGCTCCGGAGCCTTTTCTCCCTCCGCAGGTGCCTTGTGCTGCGGAGCAGCTTTTGCCACCGGCTTTTTAAAATCACTCTGTACCTTTGCGATCGCATCATCATCGAGATTACTCATATGACTTTTGACCGCAATATTATTATCTTTCAGGAACTGCATCAGTGAGGTATTATCCACACCGATCTCCTTTGCAAGTTCATATACTCGTTTTGCCATAAACTAACTACCTCCGTGTATCATATTCTTCCGGCTTCGGCAGTACCCATCAGTTCTGCCTGAGCCCGCAACTTCTTTTCCACTGCCTCGGCAAGCTGTTCATCTGTCACAGCAAGTGATGAACGATAATCCTTACCTATACAGCCTCCGAGTGTTTCCTTTGTGCCGTATGTGACCATCGGCACTTCGTAAAACCCGGTCATATCACGAAACTTCTTTTCTGTATTTGCTGATGCATCTGCAGCGACCACTACCAGATATGCGGTTGCTGACTTGACCGCATGTTCCGTTGCGAATTCGCCACTTACAATCTTTCCTGCTTTTGCAGCAATTCCCAGCATGGACAGCACTCTGTCCGGTCTCGTTTTATTCATCTGATTTAGCATCAGCACACTCCATCTCCTTTTGCAGGGCATCATAGACTGCTTTTGGTATCTGCATCTTAAACGAACGCTCCAGACCTCTGGATCTGATTGCCTTCTGCAGACACTCCATATTTGGACAGACATACGCGCCACGGCCGTTTTTCCGTCCGGTCTTGTCTAACAGCAGTTCATTGTCCTGGGTCTTGATCACCCGGTACATCTGCCGCTTTTCATTCATCTGTCCACAGCCTACACATTGCCTCATCGGAATCTTTTTATTCTTCGTCGGCATACGCACCTTCTGAATATTCACCGTCAGCATTGCTTTCTTCTACATACTCACCGTCTTCGTAGTCTTCATCCTCAGCGTATTCGCCATCGGCATACTCGCCTTCCTCGTAATATTCGCCGTTCTCATCATAGTACTCCTCATCCTCGTAGTACTCTTCGTCTTCATAATCATTCTCATAATCCATGAAATCGCCAGCCTCGCGTGCCTGCGTCTCAGACTTGATATCGATCTTGAATCCGGTCAGTCTGGCTGCCAGACGTGCATTCTGGCCTTCCTTGCCGATTGCAAGCGAGAGCTGATAATCCGGAACTACGACCTTCGCACTCTTTTCCTCTGCATCTGCAATGACGGAGATGACCTTGGCAGGGCTCAACGCATTTTCGATCAGCATCGCAGGATTCTCATTCCAGTTAATGATATCGATCTTCTCACCGCGCAGCTCATTGACGATTGCATTGACTCTGGCACCGTTTAAGCCGACACATGCACCGACTGCATCGACATCCGGATCATTGGAATATACAGCAATCTTTGTACGGCTGCCTGCTTCTCTGGCGATACTCTTGATCTCTACAATACCATCCTTTACCTCAGCCACCTCAGACTCAAACAGGCGCTTTACCAGTTCCGGATGTGTTCTGGATACGAGAATCTTGGGTCCCTTGGGTGTGAGTTTTACCTCCAGTACATATAACTTAATACGCTCGGTAGGCTGGAATACCTCGCCTTTTACCTGCTCATTCTCTGTCAGGATCGCATCGACCTTTCCTAAATTGATGCTGACATTCTTGCCGATATAGCGCTGTACAATACCTGTTACGATATCCTTCTCCTTGCTGTAATACTCACTGTATAATACCTTGCGCTCCTCCTCGCGGATCTTCTGGAGGATCACATTCTTGGCATTCATGGTAGCGATACGTCCAAACTCCTGCGATTTGATCTCAAAATTGATCGTGTCACCGATCTCATACTTGGAATCGATCATCTTTGCCTTCGCCAGACTGACCTCCATCACCGGGTCTGTGACTTCATCAACGACTGTCTTTGTCTGGTATACATGATACTCGCAGGTCTCAGGATCCATATCTACTTTGATATTATCTGATTTGCCAAAGTGATTTTTGCAGGCTGTCACCAGTGAATTCTCGATTGCCTCAATCAGAGTGTCCTTGCTGATGTTTTTCTCCTGCTCTAAAATGTTCAGTGCCTCTAATAATTCATTCTTCATTTTTCCTTTTTCCTCCTAAAAATCAAGTGCCAGCCGAATCAAGGCAATATCTGTTCTGGCAAAAGTAAGTTCTGTTTCTTCCTCATCCTCAATGACAATATTGTCTGCATCAAAACGCTTCAAATAACCGAAAAACTGTTTCTCGTGATTGATCGGACGGAAGGTGTGGATCTCTACCTCCTCACCGATACTCTTTTCCAGATGTTTGTCTTTTTTCAGCGGTCTGCCCAGCCCCGGTGAACTTACCTCGAATACATAAGAATCCGGGATATAATCCTTCTCATCCAACAGCGGATTCATCTCTCTGGCAACCGTCTCGCAGTCATTCACTGCGATTCCCCCCGGCTTATCAATATAAGCTCTCAGATAATTGGTGCTGCCCTCCTTGACATATTCCACATCATAGAGATCAAATCCATGCTTTTCAAGAATCGGCAGCAGCAGACGCTCAGTCTGTGCCTCATAGTCCTGTCTTTTTGACATTTTCTCACCTTCCTTTTACCTGCAGAACCTGCCACTGGCAGTTTCTTATGGATGCATAGTAACAACAAATAAGAGTGGGCTTTCAACCCACTCTCATAACTAGTAACATATTCAACTATTGCCAGTGTAACACTTATACG
>JBNMKT010000056.1:0-14182 GCA_050874485.1 bacterium | reverse complement strand
TCTTGCCAAATATAAATCCAGTATTTCCTGCTCTGACATGTCCTGCCTCCTGATGTCTCCTGTTTTTCTTCTGTATATGCGCATAAAAAAGGATGGAGTTTCTTGTCGTCTCCATCCTAAATGACACTGTTTTTCCTATCTGGTTACAGTAAATGAAAAAATCTGCGACGTTATATCACAGATTTTCAAAAGTCGATGCGACAGGATTTGAACCTGCGACCCCTACGTCCCTAACGTAGTGCTCTACCAAGCTGAGCCACGCATCGTTATTTAATTGATTCCCTTTTTCGGAAGTCGATGCGACAGGATTTGAACCTGCGACCTCTGCGTCCCGAACGCAGCGCTCTACCAAGCTGAGCCACGCATCGAAGTGAGGATCTAAAATCCTGACATCTTCGCCGCCGTGCGATTAGCACCACAGCGAAGATTATATTAGCATGGATTTTGACTTTTGTCTAGTCTTTTTTTTATTTTTTATAAGATTTTATAAGTTTTTTTATAAAATCATTCGTACACAGCCGTACATTCCGGCATCATTTCCCAATTCAGCCAGCTTAAACTGTGCTTCACGGCATGCATGGAACGCATTCGGCACATAATATTTTGCCACAACATCCGTGATGATCGTACCGGCCTTGGATACACCGCCACCAATGACAAATATCTCCGGATTGACAACACATGCGATCGCTGCCAGACCTCTGCCGAGGATCTCTCCAAACTGCTCTACCACTTCCAGTGCAAGAGTATCTCCTGCCTTTGCTGCGTCAAATGTATCCTTTGCTGTCACCTCTGCGAGTGTGCGCAGGCTGCTCGGCTGATCAGACGCTGCCAGTGCCCGTTTTGTCAGTCTCACAACTCCTGTCGCAGATGCATATTGCTCGAGACAGCCTGTTTTACCACATCCACAGGTCTCCGTCTCCTGCGCATTGACCGGAATATGTCCGATCTCCCCGCCTGCTCCTGTCGCACCTGCTACGATATGTCCATCGATGATGACTCCGCCACCGACTCCGGTACCGAGTGTCACCATGACGATATTATCAGATCCTTTTCCGGCGCCCTGCCACATCTCTCCGAGTGCCGCTACATTTGCATCATTTCCTGCCTTTACGGGATAACCGGTCAGTTCAGACAACGTATCTTCTACATTAAATACGCCCCATCCGAGATTCACACATTTACGTACAATTCCCTCGGGCGTCACCGGTCCCGGTACTCCGACTCCTACGCCCTGCACATCCGACGGATCGATCGCCTTTTCTGCAATCTTCCCCTTGATTGCTTCAGCCACATCCGGCAATATATGTGAGCCGTCATCCTCGGTTCTGGTCGGAATCTCCCATTTGTCCAACAATGTTCCGTCTGTACAAAACAGCCCCAATTTTACCGTAGTTCCTCCAATGTCTACTCCAAATCCATAGGTTTTCATCGCGTTCTCCTTTATCTTCCTTGATCAGTCGATGATGACCACATCACCATCTCCACTGCCATCATCGGGCGTCGTCGGTGTATCCGGCTGCTCCGGTTCGCTCGGCTCCTCCGGTGTTGTCGGTTCTTCCGGTTCCTCCGTATTATCATCCTGATCCGTCTCTCCCGGTATCTCTACCGGCTTACTCGGTTTTTCCGGTTTGCTCGGTTTCTCCGGTTCTGTCACCTCACCCGGTATATCCACCGGCTCCTCCTCAGGTTCCTCCGGCTCCTCAGGCTCTTCTTCCGGCTGCTCCGGCTCTGCCACATGGACACTGTCATTATAGCCGACATACGGCATAAAATCCAGTGGTTCCTTGCCTTCATGTATTTTTTTCATAAAATCCTGCCAGATATGGCCCGGATAAGTCGATCCGGACAGATCTCTCATCTCCTTTGGCGTATCATATCCGACCCAGATAGCTGTCGTATAATATCTTGTATAACCACAGAACCAGCCATCCTTATGATCATTCGTCGTTCCGGTCTTGCCCGCAGACGGCATATCGCCCAGATCCAGTCCATGTGCTGTACCGGTCTTCATGACTCCGGTCAGAATGTCAGTCATCATGCGGGATGCATTCTGTTCGTAGACGGTCTTTCCCTCATCCTGATTCTGATAGAGCACCTCTCCATCCGAATCCTCAATGCGCACGATACAGGTCGGTTCCCGGTATACACCATCATTTTCGATCGTAGCGAATCCGCTCGCCATCTCCACGGCAGACATACCGTAGGTAAATCCACCGAGTGCGACTGCCGGCACTTCATCCCTCGCATCGATTTTAGAGAAATTCATCTCTTTGAGGTACTGCAAGCCGACTTTTGGAGTCAGTTCCTCCAGTAGTTTCCACGCGATCGTGTTTTTCGACTGCTCAACGGCATAGCGCAGTGTGATATTTCCTGAGTAGGTACCACTCGCATTCGAAGGACCACCCTCGAATTTCTCATCTTTCACAATAGAATCCGGTGTATACCCTCGTTCAAGCTGCGGTGTATAGACGATGAGCGGCTTGATCGAGCTGCCCGGCTGCCGGAAACTCTGATACGCACGATTGAGTGTATGTCCGGTGAAGTCCTGGCTCCTGCCTCCTACGATCGCTGCCACACGCCCAGTCTCATTATCGATGCACACGCCCGCAGACTGCAACTGATAGATGCCATCCTCTGTCGTATCGGTAAATGAACTCACACCTTCATCGATCGATGCCTGCAGTTCTACCTGGGTATTCAGATCAATAGAAGTGAAGATCCGGTATCCGCCAGTAAATAATGTCTTCTGACAATCCGTATACATCTCATCATATGCTTCGTCATATGCATCTTTTTCTGCCTGATCCGCAAAATCGGATTTAAATTCGAATCCATTCGATTCCATCAGCGCCCGCGTTGCACAGTGGTAGGTATACGTCTCCACATAGTCATATTTTTTCCGCTTCGGACGCTTGAGCTTGAGCTTTTGCTGCGTCTGTTCCTGATAAGTATCCCACAGAATCTTGCCATCATCATACATCTGCTTTAGGATACGATCCCGGCGCGCTACCGCATTATCCGGATTTTCGACCGGATCGTAGATCGTCGGATTGTTCGGAATACCACACAGCATCGCCTGATCAGCCAATGACAGTTCAGCCACACCTTTACTGAAATATCCACGCGCTGCTGCCTCAATACCGTAATATCCGTTGGCAAAATAGATATTGTTCAGGTAAAACTCGAGAATCTGATCCTTGCTGTACTTTTTCTCCAATCCGGCAGCGATAAACATCTCCTCGATCTTTCGCTCCCAGGATCGTTCATTCGATAGAAATACCGTTCGTGCCAGCTGCTGCGTGATCGTACTGCCGCCCTGCGTGATCTTCTGATTCTTAACCATGGCGACTGCCGCCCGGATGATCGCCTTAAAGTCAACACCGTGATGCTTGTAAAACTTCTTGTCCTCAATGCTGACGATCGCGGCTTTTACACCCTCCGGTATATTATCATAGGTCAGGTAATAGCTGTCTTTCTCGCCCTTTACCACGGAGATCTCCGTCCCGTTTACATCATAGACCACACTGGTCTGCGATGCACGAAATGTCTCTGCCGTCGAGTTACTGACCAGTGCATCCGCGTCTGCCTTCAGTTCATTGACCTTCTTGGCATAGCCTCCGAAAAAATAGAAAGCCAGCGCACCCAGAATGATCGAGAGCAGAATAATCTGCGAGATCAGTATGACCTTTAACTTTGTTTTACTTCTCTTTTTATGTTTTTTCTTTTTATTCTGTTCCATAATAGTAAGAAAGCCCCTCTTTGTAATACTTTTATTTTATCGTTCCTATTATACTTACTTATACGATAAAATGAAAGTAAAAAGAGGGGTTTTGTGAAAAATGCCGGATAACGCCTACTGTTCCATCTGTTTTCCGAGAAATCCTGCTGCAATGAGTACCAGTTGATTCTCCGTCTCACCCATGCGGCTTTTGTCATTTTTATCATAGAGAATGACGGAGCCGATCGCATCGCCCTCACAGATGATCGTACTGATCGCCTGTGTCACATAGGAGCCGTTATCATCCAATGTGATCCGCATAAAATCATTGTCATCACTGCTGGCGACCAGCGTGCCACGGTCTTCCATGAGCTGGTCGAGCTCCCTGCTAACCGGTTTTCCTTCAAATTCACGTTTACCTGCACCTGATGCCGCAATGACATGATCTCTGTCAGTGATGCACACCAGATGTCCGGTCGTCTGCGCCATCGCCTCCGCATACTGCCCCGCAAACTGCCCGAGTTCACCGATCGGTGAGTATTTTTTCAGGATGATCTCTCCCTCCCGGTCTGTAAATATCTCCAATGGATCGCCTTCCCGGATGCGCAGCGTCCTGCGGATCTCCTTTGGTACAACGACTCTTCCCAGATCATCTATTCGCCGCACGATACCTGTTGCTTTCATATCATAGAATTCCTCCTGCTTTCCATATTGTGTACTGTATGGGTAGTATGTGGAAAAAGCGGCTAATTATTCATCTGTTCATGTAACGTCTGCAACAGAATGTTAATATTTACAGGCTTCGAAATATACCCGTTCATGCCTGCCGCAAACGCTTTTTTACGATCTTCATCAAACGCATTTGCAGTCATCGCGATAATCGGTATCGATGCCGTCTCATTGTCCAGCGTACGGATCTCCCTCGTAGCCTCGTAACCATCCGTATGCGGCATCTGCACATCCATCAGTACCAGATCATAATAGTGAACCGGATGCTCCCGCAACATACGCACACAGATATCTCCATCCTCAGCCCGCTCGGTCATGAAACCATATTCCTCCAGAATCGTCAGGGTGATCTCCGCGTTCAGGTCATTATCCTCAGCCACCAGTATTCTCATCTCTTGTGCCTGCCTGCTATCCGAGCGAGTAAACTGCGATTCCCGGTATGGATCAGCCGGAGCCTCTGCTATCGCAAATGTCAGTTCAATTGTAATCGTCGTACCCTTTCCCACTGCGCTCTCGATATGGATGGTTCCTCCCATCAGATCTACCAACGCTTTGACGATCGGCATACCCAGTCCGGTTCCTATGACTTCTGTCTCCGTACTCGTGTGTTCACGTGTAAATGACTCAAACACATGCGGCAGATAATCTGCACTCATGCCGACACCTGTATCTGCCACCTGCACACGGTAAGAGGCATGTCCCTCGATATTACACGGTATCTCTGTGATTTTTACAATTACTTGTCCACCGGATGGCGTATATTTGACTGCGTTACTCACAATATTGAGGAAAATCTGCCTTACTTTTGTGACATCACAGATGACATTTTCATGCTGGATGTCCAACTCATAACGGCTGTTTAATTCTTTTTCCTGAACCGAAGACACGAACACATCATTGAGTGAATCCACCAGTTCTGGAATATTCTGATTTGTCTCCTGCAGTTCTTCCTCCCCGCTCTCAATCCGTGCCATTTCCAGTACATGATTGATGATCGACAGCAGAAAATCACTGGAATTTCTAATCTTCTCTATATAATCCTGTACTTTCTCATGTTCATCGATATGCCGCTCCAACAGTTCCGAAAAACCGATGATCGCATTCATCGGTGTGCGGATATCATGACTCATATTAAATAAAAACCGCGTCTTTG
Source organism: bacterium (assembly GCA_050874485.1). Taxonomy (GTDB): domain Bacteria; phylum Bacillota; class Clostridia; order Lachnospirales; family Lachnospiraceae; genus W0P33-017. The sequence goes on along the minus strand of JBNMKT010000056.1, from coordinate 8,579 downwards.
CCTCATTGGCGGCGCGCTCTTTGCGCGCGGATGCCTCGATCTTCTCCGCGTAGAGCGCATCCTTGTAGCGTCTGATCGAAAACTGCCAGTATACGAGTGTCACCAGCACTGCTATGATAATACACAACATACTGTCAAACACCAGCTGGACTTTGGAATACCAGCCGCCTTTGGGCTGAATCTCAAAATACCACCGGTCATTGGGTACATCACATGCTACTTCCAGGGCATCCTTTTCCTGCGGATCCTCACACTGTGCCAGCGTGATCTGTTTTCCACTCGTCAGATCATTCCTCCAGATCCGATAATCATACGATGCATCCTCCAGCTGATCCAGATCCGATTCCTGGATAAACGCCTCCCAGTTGACTACCAGAATCGAAAATCCCCAGAAACACTGGTCTCCATTCTCCCCGGGCCGATAGATCGGATCAAACAGCAGTGCTCCCGTCCCACCCTGCACGAGCTCAAATGGCCCTGCGATCGTATATTTTCCACTCTCTTTTGCCAGATACGCACTCGCCTTACGTTCTTCATTCTCAAACATATTCAGACCGATCGCTTCCCGGTTCGGCTCCAGCGGATATGCCTGCGTTACGACACCATCCTTTGCCAGCTCAATCGCTTCCAATACACCATTGCCATCCTGCATCAGCTCCGCCAGCCGTGAAAACTGCTGATCACTTACTTCATAGCCTGCTTCGATCGTCCGTTTTAAAAAATCAGATTTTGCCAGATATTTATTAAGCTGCGACTCAATGCGACGCATCGTAATCTCGGCTGTATAGGCTGCCTTGAACTTTTCTTCGTTTTTGCGATTCAGTATCTGTATATGTGCAAAACCGTTTATAATCGTAAATATCACTACAAACACAATCACTGCACTGATTTTTATCGATTTCAGGCTCTTTTTCTTTCTCATATGCCTATCCCCTGCTATTATTAGGCCAGATTCATGAATCTTTCCCACTCCTGTGTATCTGCCTCACCCTGAATCCGGATCGTATACGCATGCTCCTCGCCATCGATTCCTATCTCATAGATGCCGTCCTCCTTTTTGAGCCCATAGATCTCCGCTCCCTCCAGAGCAGTACACACCCCGGCATATTCTTCTGGCGCTACGACACGGTCATCGACCTCCTGCTGCAAGACGCCATCTGCATTATAGATCTTACAGCCTTCCTCTATCACCGCGAGCACTTGCGGCTCCACAATCCGTAGTGTCAGCCCATTTGTGCGCATGGTGCGGATATCCCGGTTTTTACTGTTCGTATCCAGAATCTTCACATTGTCAGCGACCAGATAGCATGAACCGATACCAAAGCGCAACTCCACTACATAACTTTCCCTAAAATCAAATGTTTCTATCTCATTTTCTGTATAAAATCCCATGTATATCTCCCTTAACTTTGTTTTAATTCCTGCAATAATTTCTGTCTGCGTCCGCCGCCGAGCAGCTGCTCGTTATACTTCATATATTTGGGCTGCGGATTCATCGCCAGAAATACTGCCGCTTCCTTGCACATCGTAAGCCCCGTCACAAACAGCAGCATCTCCTGCGAGCCGTCTGCTCCAAATGCGTCCTCCAGAAAATCAAACGCATATCCCATCGCCTGCGCTACAGCATCACTCTCCGGCGTGTCAGTAAACTGCTTGGCCTCAAACAGCCGCCCCAACGGCTCTTTGAGCGCATCGAGCAGCAGATTCACCACTGCGACACGTTCATCAAATCCTGCCTTCAGCAGACGCTCGTAGACGGCAGGCTGTGCATTTCCCCGCAAGATCTCATGGATGCCATAATCATCCTTATATTTCCGGTACAGGTCATAATACGCCGAGAAATCCTCTGCCACATCCGGCAGACGCAGATATTCCCGGATGACATCCTCTGTGACAGGAATATCCAGTTCTTCGTACACCTGCATCAGCGCACTCAGATCCTCCCATCCGCGCGCTGTGACATAACGCAGACCGTCTACATCCGTCTCGACTCTGTAAAAGTTGTTTTTTCGCAGTTGTAAATAGCTGATAATCACCCCGTGTACATGCTTATCAGCGGCATAATTCATCCATACATCCAGCTCCGCTTCTACTTCTATCATGCGCACACGATCCAGCGTAACCATATCAAAAGGACGCACCGACCGATTGTATTCCGGTGGATTGCCTGCTGCCACAATGATCCAGCCCTGTGGCACAGCGCGGTTGCCAAACGTCTTACACTGCAAGAACTGCAGCATCGCCGGTGTCAGAGTCTCCGATACACAGTTGATCTCATCGATAAACAGGATTCCCTCTGCCTTGCCCTCATCCCGGATGCACCGGTAGACACTCGCGATGATCTCACTCATCGTATATTCCGTCACCGAATATGTCTGTCCCTCAAACATCTCCTCACTAATGAGCGGCAGTCCGACCGCACTCTGTCTCGTATGGTGCGTGATCGTGTATGCGACGAGTCCCACACCGCATTCCTCCGCCACCTGCTCCATGATCTGGGTTTTTCCGATACCCGGAGGTCCCATCAGTAAAACCGGTCGCTGTCGGATCGCAGGGATCCGGTAATTCCCCTTGTCATCTTTTTTCAAATAAGCCTGCACAGTATGCCTGATCTCTTCCTTTGCCTGTGCGATATTCATAAGCTCCGTTCCTCCTGTATCCTCATTCCTCTCGCGTGATCCGGCTTTCCCAGCCTGATCTGCCTCTCAGCCAACGACACGCAGATCTGCCTCTGTAAGCTGCCGGCGCATCGCCCATGTCGGCACCTCTGCTTCATTGTAATCGTGCAGATATATAAATGCACATGGATAATCGGGCTTTTCGGCAGGATAAGTACCATTCCCATCTGTAAAATAGATCAGTCCACCAAGTTCACGTAATTGCCCCTGTCTGCGAAGCCGCTCCACATAACGAAAGACCGGGCGAAAATCCGTACTGCCTCCACCTTTGATCTCATAGTGGGCCAACATTTCCTGCGCCTGCTGTGCATCTGTAATGACCGCATCCTCCTGCACTGCATCATCACACTGGATCAGATGAATCCGTGCACCGTCGAAAAACATCTGTTTTTCCAATAAGATGTGCAGCGTCTCCTGTAAAAATGCACGCACCAGCTCTCCCTTTGTCGAATAGCTTGTATCTACCGCAATGACAAATTCACGGATCCTGTGCTCTTCACGCGTCTCCACTGGTTCAATCAGCGGCAGATTGCCATAAGTGCGCAGTCCATAAGTATAATAATTCAGATCAAATGTATCTATATCACACCGCATCTGTTCATGAAAAGTGGCAAATTTCAGCAAGAAATCCTTGTAATTTCTGCGTTTTTTCTGTGCCAGTATCTCCTGCTCCAGGGCTGCCGCCGCCATATCCTGCGTCTGGTCGTTCTTCTCCTTTTGCAATTGTACACGCCTGGCGATCTTCTGCCACCGCTGCTGCGGTGTCTGTGGCTGCTCGCCCTGCCCGTGCATAGGTGCGCGCTGTTGCTCCGTTCCCCAGAGTGCATGATCATCTGTATAGAATTCCTGCGCCAGACGCGCGAGTTCCTCCTGTGGCTCACGTTTCAGAAATGTATAGATCCCAGCTGCCGAATACAATCGCTCTGCCCGGAGCCGTTCATAGATCTGCTGACGGCTCCAGCTCAGCAGCCGCCTGGTAGACGGCTGATCCAGGCTGTCTATAACAGATTCTACAGCTATATCACATGCAAGGTTCCACAGATGCTCCTCTCTGTCCCCCCGCTGCCACAGATGTGCATACAGGCAATGCAATACCGTATGCAGATACGCGCGCCGTAGAAACAATTCATTTTCTTCAAATAACTCTAAATAATGTGCCGGTGGATAGCACAGATGGATGCCCTCGGTTGCAAAAGCATATAGATTCTCTCGTCCTTCCGCTGTCAGAGCCGCCAGCGCACGCTCCATATATGGTAGATCAATGCACAACTCATCCTTCAAATATTCGATGATCTTGCCGAACATGCGGCATTCCCATTCAGTCTGTGTCTCTGCATGCATCTGCATTCCTCCATCGAATGATCCCTGCCACACCTCTCGTCCAGCCTTCTGCGACTGCACAGATGACAGCAGACTGTATCGCTGCATCCGAGATCAACGTCTGTCCACACAACAGCCGTAGATTTTCCTCATCCCGCGCATGGACGAGCTGCTCCAATACCTGTTCTTCGTGTGCTTTGAGATAAGTTTCATAGTCTGATTTTGCTTTTTCTGACAGTTCATAGGGATACGTCAGGCGATACAATGCCATCTTCATGAGAGTCACAAATTGTTCCTGATTGCACGCTTTCTCAAACACCGTATCATAACCCCGGATATCCAACACACCATTTGCAAACTGTTTTCTGGCGCGGTAGCCCTCGCCTTCCACATGCAGACTAAATATATGTGCAGGTCCGATCTCCTCATAACTCTCACTGTATTCCGGGTAGAGCAAGCGTACCTGCGTTCCACCCAGAAAGCCGACACTCAGCTCCGCTGTCAGCTGATTCAACAAATACGGCAATCCGGTCGGCTCAGCTGCTGATGCGCGTATATCGAGCGTATGCAGGGTACGGCAGTTCATGAATGCATCACTGTTTACTTCTGTAAGTGCAGCTCCGACCGTCAGTCGCTCCAGCTTTCTACAGTTATAAAATGCATAGGTTTCCAGACACACGACGCTGTCCGGCAGACAGATCTCCCGCAGATAGTTGCCGTTTAACGGACGCAGAGCCCCTGCCGCAGCCGCTGTTCCATCGCCCAGTCCCGCAGCACGGATCTCCTCCGTCAGATGCTCTGACAGTCTCCCTTTCTCGGCAAAGCAATACGCGCCAATCACTGTGATCGGTCTGCCATCGACCCGCTCCGGCAGAACCAGTGTGTCCAGACTACCGAATACCCGACATAATTTGAATGAGCCGTCACTTTGCTGCTCACATAATAATTGTTCTCCATGTTCTCCGCTTACTAACATTTTTCCGCCTTTTATAGTGCTGAATAATTACCCGAATAGATACATATTAGCATAAAATATCAGTTTTTGAAACTTATATAAAAACTATCACATAAAAACACGCCCCCAGCCGACATTTCTGTCATTTGGGGGCGTGCGATTATTCTATTGGATTAGAGCTTTGCTTTCTCTTCTTCGCTCGCAAAGTTTACGTAGCCTTTCTTGGTAAAGTGTCCGCAACCCCACAGCTTATTGGCTGTCGGAGTCCAGTTCTCGGCATACTCCTTGCACTTCTCACACAGATGCTCTACCGGCTCTGCCTGCTCTACGTCTGTAGAATGTGCACCGGAACGATGAACCATCTCTACCAACAACTCCGGATTCTCCAACATCGGGCAGGGACGCAGCATATTGTCATTGAACGGCTGTCCCTTTCTGTATTCCATGAACAACGGCTGCTTCAGACATTCAAGCAGCGATTTCTCGCGGATATTTGCTCCGGAATAATGGATGAATACGCACGGCTCTACATCTCCATTCGGATTGATATGGCAGTAGTTTCGTCCTCCGGCGATACATCCGCCGACATACTCACCGTCATTCTGGAAGTCCATGACAAAGATCTCTTTTCCACCGGTCATGCCACGTACCTCGCGGATACGATGATAGATATATTCTCTCTGTTCCTTTGTCGGCATGAGTTCAGGAGTAGCCTTCATACCTACCGGCATCAGATGGAAATACCATGCGAAACGGCTTCCATGTTCGATCAGCAGATCAAAGAACTCATCACTCGTTACAGACATCATGTTCTTGGATGTATAACATACAGAGTTACCAAAGATCAATCCATTCTCATGTAACAGATCCATTGCATCCAGTACTTTCTTATATACGCCGTCTCCACGACGGAAATCATTGGAATCCTCAAATCCTTCCAGACTGATGGATAATGACAGGTTTCCAACACGCTTCATATCATCGCACAGTTTCTGATCAACTAATGTACCGTTTGTATAGCAGTGGAATGCACACTCATTATGCTTCTCACAGAGCTTAATGATATCTGCTTTTCTGACTAAAGGTTCTCCACCAGTCATCATATAGAAGTAAATACCCAGCTCTTTTCCCTGTGTAACGATACGATCCATCTCTTCAAATGTCAGATTCAGCTTATTACCGTACTCGGCTGCCCAACATCCCTTACAATGCAGGTTGCAGGCACTGGTGGGGTCCATCAGGATCAACCAGGGAATATTGCACTGATGCTCTTCACGCATCTTACGGATTGTCTTGGTTCCCTGAAAAGCGGCCTGATAGCCCAGATTCAAAGCCGTCATTTTTGCGACATGCGGATCTGTCTCATCCAGCAGTCGATTCACATAACGCATCCACTTGCTATCGGGATCGGTGATCATCTTTTTTGCTCCTTCATAGGCAGCTTCTCCAAAATTGTCACCCATGAACTTCTGTGTCAGATCCAGAATCTGTAACAGACCCTTCTCACGATCCTTGTTGATATGCTTTAAAGTTCCATCAATAGCCAGGCTAAATGCTCCACGTTCAATTGACTGTGTAATACTCATAATAGACCTCATCTTCCTCTAACTGTAAATTTATTATTATGGTAAAGTATACAAAATAATCTGTTTTTTTAGAATATTCAATGCAGAATTGTTGTCCAACTCCCCTATACAAAACAACGTTTTTGTCTATATTTTTTATAGGTTTTGCATTCTTCAATGACCGGCAAACAGCCGTACATGCGTCAGACAAAAGCCATTTTCTGCCACTTCCAACTCACAACAATACCCCGCTCCGGCTTCAATCTGCCACTCAAAATACGACTTGTGCGGCTGCGCATATGCCTCCAGGATCGCCATGATCGTGCCACCATGTACCACGAATACACCAGTGGAATGCTCACCTTCAGATAATTCCGTCACGCATCGTCCGAATGCGCTCGTTACTCTTTCGCGAAAATGCATCTGTGACTCCGCCTCAGGAAAATCTGTCTGTCCACCACTGTCAATAAACGCCTGATAACGTGCATCTGTAGACAATTCCTGATAGTTCTTATATTCAAATGCTCCAAAATCCATCTCACGAAAATCTGCGATCACCGTCTGTCCTACCCCTGGAAAAAGCAGCTCCGCTGTCTGTTTACAGCGGAGCATCGGACTCACATATAACTTTTCTAGCTGTTTTCCGGCTGTGTTTGTGGAAAACTCTTTTCGATACAGTTCTCTTTGTGCACAAATCTGCTCTCTCGCAACACTGCATAATGGTTCATCTGTACGGCCGACATAACGCCGCTGCAGGTTTCCGGCTGTTTTTCCATGACGGATTAGATAGATCGTTGTCATACTTATGCCGTCTCCTGTTGTTCCTGAATGGGTTCCACGATCAGTTTGACACCTTCAATGCGCAATACCTTTACCAATGCATCCTTCTCAATGATCATATCATCTGACACGGCACGGGCGCTCCACTCCATGCCTCTCGCCAGCGCTCTGCCGGCTGCTGCGCGGTTATCGATTCGTTCTGTGACTTTCACTGTCTCACCGATCAGCTCATCACTATTTGTACGTGTGCGGCGTGGGTTCAGGTACTTGACTGCCAATGGTCTCGTAAAATAGACCAGCACAAAAGATACAACTAAAAATGCTATGACCTGCACCCATACATTGACTCCTAACGCTGCCAGTATAAAGGCTACGAGTGCACCTCCTGCCAGCCAGATCGTAGTCAGACCTACGGTAATCAGTTCAATCACCAGAAATGCAACCAATGCTACCAGCCACAATGTCGCTAACGCATATTTAGAAGCCAGCATTACTATCATAACTTCCATAATTACCTCCATTTTCTGATTTTATTATTCTTCTTTGAAATATCTACATTATAGCTACTTCATATATGTTATGCAACATAAAAAGAGCCTCTTACAACTCTTTCCTATAAAACAAAAACAGCACATAAGTGCTGTTTTAGACATAAACAATGCCCAGTTCCGGAATCGAACCAGAGACACAAGGATTTTCAGTCCTTTGCTCTACCAACTGAGCTAACTGGGCATGAGTTGCGGGAATAGGATTTGAACCTATGACCTTCGGGTTATGAGCCCGACGAGCTTCCAGACTGCTCCATCCCGCGATATTCAGTTTAAATGGATGGAGGTGGATTCGAACCACCGAAGCAATTTGCAGCAGATTTACAGTCTGTCCCCTTTGGCCACTCGGGAATCCATCCATAACAACTATATTTAGTTGTAAAGCCGATGATCGGACTCGAACCGATAACCTGCTGATTACAAATCAGCTGCTCTGCCAATTGAGCCACATCGGCATGATGTGTTAGATTTAAATGGGACCTATAGGGCTCGAACCTATGACCCTCTGCTTGTAAGGCAGATGCTCTCCCAGCTGAGCTAAGATCCCATATTAAATTGAACGACCCAGATCGGACTCGAACCGACGACCTCCGCCGTGACAGGGCGGCGCTCTAACCAACTGAGCCACTAGGCCATGCTTTATGTACCTTCAAAACTTCACACAGATTTTTCAAACCTTTTGGTCAAGCCCTCGACCGATTAGTGGCAGTCCGCTCCACGCATTACTGCGCTT
>JBNMKT010000055.1:0-14521 GCA_050874485.1 bacterium | reverse complement strand
TTTTTGCCGAGGGTCGAAGGCTCGTTCATACGAGCCTCGTTTCCCAGGCAGAGATAATCCTGCATCGGAATCACACATCGGTCGGCTACCGAAGACATTGCCAGAGCGACCAGGGAGTGAACCAGACGCTTCCTGTCAGCTCCTTTTTCGTCCAGATAGGTCTCTACCATATTGCGATCATCCTTGCTGATATTATCCAACCATCCATACAGAGTCTCATTATCGTGTGTACCGGTATATACCACGCAATTCTTGTTGTACACATAAGGAATGTAATCGTTCGCTCCGGCGTCATCTCTCGAATCAAATGCGAACTCCAGCACTTTCATATTCGGCCATCCGGTCTTTGCGACCAGTTCACGCACGGAATCGGTGATAAATCCAAGGTCCTCCACGATAATATTCAACTTGCCGAGACGCTTTTCAATCGTCTCAAACAATTCATAGCCAGGTCCATCTTCCCATGCACCGGACTCTGCGGTCGGCGCACCAGCCGGTATTGCATAATAAGAATCAAATCCGCGGAAATGGTCGATTCGTATCATATCATATAACTTATAGCATGTAGCCATACGTCTGATCCACCACTCATATCCGGTTTTCTTATGTGCAGGCCAGTCATACAACGGATTTCCCCACAACTGGCCAGTCGCAGAAAATCCATCCGGCGGGCAGCCTGCTACAGCAATCGGCTTACAGTCCTCATCAAACTGGAATAACTGCGGATTGGCCCATGCGTCCGAACTGTCAAATGCCACATAGATCGGCAGATCTCCGACGATCTGAATACCTTTTGCATTTGCATAATTTTTTAATTGTTCCCACTGGCTGCTGAACTTGTACTGCAGATACTGATAAAATGCAATATCCTGTGCCAGCTTCTCACGGTATGCTTCCAGTGCCTCCGGCTTGCGCAGACGGATATCATCTTCCCACTCACTCCAGCATTTTGCATCATGGTCAGCTTTGATCGCCATATACAATGCATAATCATCCAGCCAGAAGCTGTTTTCTTCACAGAATTTCGCATAGTCTGCATCTGTTTCCAAATGTGAGCGTTCAAATGCCTTTCGCAGAATCACATAACGCGCTGCATACATTTTTCCGTAATCAATACTCGTCTCGTCATTACCGAAATCAGCCTCATCACACTCTGCCTGCGTCAAAACGCCTTCTTCAATCAGCGCCTCCAGACTGATGAAATACGGATTACCGGCAAATGTGGAAAACGACTGATAAGGTGAATCACCATAACTCGTCTGTCCAAGCGGTAAAATCTGCCACAGCTTCTGTCCCGCAGCCTCCAGAAAATCTACAAATGCATATGCTTCTTTGGAAAAGCAGCCAATTCCGTATTTTCCCGGAAGTGCACTCACCGGTAATAAGATGCCACTACTTCTTGTCATTATTTCTTTTCTCCTCTTAACCCTTTACGGCGCCTGCCACAACGCCTTCAATAATATATCTCTGGCAGAACATATAGAAGATAACGATCGGGATGATTGCCAGCACCAGCATACCCATCATTGCTCCCATATCGATCGCTCCATATCCACCCTTCAGATACTGGATGGCGATCGGAATTGTCTTGTACTTTGTGATATCCAGTACCAGATACGGTAACAGGTAATCGTTCCAGATCCACATCGTCTGCAGGATCGCTACTGAAATGCATGTCGGTTTCAACACCGGAAGTACGACCTGGAAAAAGATCTCCAGCGGATTACATCCATCGATCATTGCTGCTTCCTCAATCTCAATCGGAATAGATTTCACAAATCCACAGAACATAAATACTGCAAGTCCGGCTCCAAATCCAAGATACACAATAATAATGCCAAGCGGATTACCCATGTGCATCATATCTGCCAGCTTGGACAGTGTAAACATAACCATCTGGAACGGTACAATCATAGAAAATACGCACAGATAATACAGGGAGCTGGTCGCTTTATTTTTCACACGTGTGATATACCATGCGCACATGGATGTGAACAAAATAATGACTGCTACTGAAGCGACTGTAATCCACAGCGAACATCCGAATGCCTGGAAAAATCCTATTTTCTTAATACCGTTTACATAATTCTGCAGCCCTACAAATGCTTTTCCGGTTGGAATTGAGAACGGCATTCTGCTGATATATGTCTTCTTCTTAAATGAGTTGATCAATACTACAAAAATCGGGAACAACCACAGTACACTCAGAATTGAGAAAAAGATTGTGCCGAATGTAACTTTATTCTTCTTATCCATTACTGCTGTACCTCCTTACTTCTGGTAGCACGCAACTGTACCAAAGCGATCACTGCAACTAAGATAAAGAAGATGACAGCCTTCGCCTGTCCGACACCTTCCCATCCGGTTCTTCCATAGAAAGTATCGAAGATATTCAGCGCGAGCATCTGTGACTTATCAGACGGCGCACCACCTGTCAGTGCCATGTTCTGATCAAATAACTTGAAACCATTGGTCAGTGTCAGGAAACTACAGATCGTGATAGACGGCATCAACATTGGAATCGTCACATTTCTTAGAATCTGCCATTTATTTGCTCCATCAATCTTGGCTGCCTCAATCAGTTCTCCCGGGATATTCTGAATACCTGCAATATAAATGATCATCATATATCCGATCTGCTGCCAGTTCATCAGGATGACGAGTCCCCAGAATCCGTAAGTCGCACTATATGTTAATGTACGGTCAAAGTATAACAGCACACCGTTGATAATCAGCTGCCAGATATAACCTAATACGATACCACCGATCAGGTTCGGCATGAAAAACACGGTTCTGAATACGTTTGTACCTTTCATTGCTTTCGTCAGTAACATTGCGATCGTAAATGCGAATAAGTTAATTGTGATCACGGATACGATCGTAAACAATGCTGTATACCACAGCGAATGTACAAAGGTCGGGTCCTGAAAGACCTTCAGGTAATTGCTAAACCCTACCAGTTTTGCATCTGTAACTGTTGTAAATTTACAAAATGATAAATAGATTCCCATGATAAATGGAATCACAAAGCCGATCATAAAAGCTGCAAATGTAGGAAGTACAAAAATCGGCCCATATTTCTTCATTGATTTTGTGTTCATAGTCTGGTTCACTCCCTTAAATTAGCGGTTCACTACATATATTCCCTCATATGGCATGTAGTAAAAATGGGCGGTTAAAAAAACCGCCCATTATTCATTTGTCTGTTATCACAGATTACTCTGCATGTGCTGCTGCGTACTCAGTAGCCCATCCGTTTACGAATGCATCCTCAACTGCAGACCAGTCGCCGGTGCCCTGTGCATACTCTGTCAGAGCTGCTCCTACATTATCCTTCCATGTCTCTGAAGGGATAGATGAGAAGTTCCATGATACAGCGGTCTTTCCATCTGCGATATAGCCATCTGCAATTGCTACTAACGGGTTAGCAGGCATATATCCATCATCAAAGCTCTTGAAAGGTGTAAGGAATCCCATGGTGTTTGCAATCGCATCGCGTCCGGTATCAGAAGTAATACACCAATTCAGGAAATCAAGTGTTGCCTGGATATCTTCCTCAGAAGCATTCTTATTTACACACCAGTAGTTCTCAGATCCTGTACATAATCCCTGGTTCTCTTCTCCGGGTGCTCCGATATAGATCGGCAGCATACCAAGATCCTCGTCTGTCAGGCCATCGGCTGTGATATCACCATAAGCCCATGTACCATTCTGATAAAATACTGCATCGCCCATAGCGAACTCTGCTGCTGCGTCCTCACCAGTCTTAGAAGAGATCATGGTAGGCTCGCAGGTAGAATCTGTGATATACAGATCCCAGATCTGCTTGTAGTTGTCAAGGTAAGTTCCCTCGATTGCATCGGTAGATCCGATTCCTTTATCCTTGTACTCGTAGTAGATCGGAAGGTTTGCCAAATGTGTCTTGAATCTCCAGTCAGAAGATGAATCCATACCTGCTGATGTGAATGCTCCAAGAATTCCCAGCTCATCCTTCTTTGCCTGGATGTCATCTGCGACTGCCTTTAACTTATCAAAGCTGTTGATCTCATCTGCAGAAGAAACAACTGCTCCATCTGTCTGACAGTACTCATCCATTAATGCTGTATTGTAGATAATTCCGTAAGTCTCGATAACGTATGCTACGCCGTCTACTGCATCGCCATCCTTTAATACAAAGTCATCACTCTTTACCTGCTTGTAAAGCTCGCTATCCTTCAGATCGTAGCAGTAATCTTTCCATGAAGCAAGACCAACCGGTCCGTTTACCTGGAATAATGTAGGAGCATCAGTCTTAGCCATCTCTGACTTTAAAGTCTGCTCATAAGTTCCTGATGCTGCGGTCTCTACAGTGACCGGTACGCCAGTCTCATCTGTATACTTCTCTGCCAGCTCTACCCATGCATCTGCCTGCTCAGGTTTGAAGTTCAGGTAGTACACTTTTCCTTCTCCGCTCGCTGCGGTGTCACCCTCTGCAGCATCTGTAGTCTCGTCTGATGCATCATCTGTTGTAGCATCATCTGTTGCTGCATTGTCTGTTGTTGTGTTGTCATCAGCCTTTGATCCGCATCCTACAAGTGTAGTTGCTACCATTGCCATACACATCATTGCGCACACAATTTTCTTTTTCATTTTTCGTCCTCCATTTTTGAGTCGTTCAATAGTTCCGGTAGCGTTCTCGGTATTGTTTCCGGTAACGTTTCCGTTGAATTAATATTAGCATTCCGGTAACGTTTCCGCAATATGCCAAATAGCCAAGTTTTATATCTTTTTTTTGTGCACTTCTCACAATTAACACAGAACCTGCTGCCATTTCTTAGTATATACCGATCGTTTGGGCTTCATACCGTGGTTGCAGTAATTAATTTTGTGACGTATACTGTGGACATACAGGATACAGTAAATTTAAAAAGGAGACCTTATGAAGCTAACTACCCTCTGCTATATTGAAAACAACCGCGGTGAATATCTCATGCTCCACCGCACGAAGAAACCAAATGACCTGAATGCCGGAAAATGGATCGGTGTCGGCGGCAAGTTCGAGGCTGACGAAACGCCGGAGGAATGTCTGCTGCGTGAAGTATATGAGGAAACTGGTCTCACACTCACCCACTACCGCTTTCGCGGCATTGTCACCTTTCTGTCCAATGAATGGGAAGGCGAGTACATGCACCTGTTTACTGCAGACAAATACGAAGGCACCCTGTGCGACTGCAACGAAGGTGAACTCGCATGGGTGCCTAAAAATGATATTTTAAAATTAAATCTATGGGAAGGCGATCACATTTTCCTGCGTGAACTGTTGGAAAACGACCGTTTTTTCTCCCTGAAGCTCAGCTATACGGGCGATGTGCTCACGGATTCCTCTTTTATCCGCTATTGAACCTGTCGCGTCAGATCTGCAATCTGATCCAACCGAAAAAAACACGCCTCTGGCTGCATATACTATACGATATACAGCACACCGAGTGTACCAGGTCCGCAGTGGCTGCTGACAACGCCTCCGGCATGTGTCTCGAGGATCTCTGTAAATACCCCCAGACTCTCAAGATAATTGCGTACCGGGTCTACAACCTCAGGCGCACAGCCGGAATGTGTAATAAATACGCGGTCTGGCTGTGCACGGCGCAGGTCTTCTTCCATATCCTTGGTGTAAGACAACACAGCGGACCGGATATTTCCACGGTACTTTTTCGTACTGTGCATCGCACCATCCTCCACAACAATCTTCGGATGCAGCTTTAATACACTGCCAAGCATTGCCGCGAGACCTCCACAGCGTCCGCCACGATAGAGATAGACCAGTGTATCCACAACAAAACTCGCCCGCACATGTGGACGAAGCGCATTGACCCGTTCGGTAATCTCTGCCGCCGTCAATCCCTGCTGCGCCATGATCGCAGCCTCTATCACCAATAATCCGATTCCGGTCGACAGATTCTGTGAATCAATCACTGTAACCAGATGTTCTGCCTCCAGCTCCTCCGCTGCCATCCGGATGACATTTCCACAGGTTGACATTGATTCTGAGATACAAAAACAGATACACTCCTGACCAGCCTCCACATATGGGCGCAGCAATGCCTCAGTCGTTTCTATGGAAGGCGCCGAAGTCTTCGGTGTTGTCTCATGTTCATCAGACCAGCGAAAGATCTCCTCTGGGGTGATACTTTTACCATCCTCATACTCCTCATCTCCAAGTAAAATATGCAACGGCAGAATGTCGATCCCATATCGCTCTACCAATTCCGGCGAGAGGTCGCAAGTGCTGTCCGATATAATCTTTACCATAACCCGTCCTCCTTTTTCTCAGACCGATTTATCCGAGTAATTGATCCAGCGGTGTATAATCACGTTCCGGATTTTTCACTTTAGCAATTGTTACGATCCTTTTTGTCAGCAGACGGTATATCTCACGATCCTCACCGCTCAGTTCCTGCAAATGCCTGTCCACAGTGCGCACGTCTCCACGTTCCGCCGGACCGGTCAACGCCCCGATCGTATCCTTCTCCATCATCGCATCCAGATTGCCCTGCATGAGCGGTCGCAGTGCCATGTGTGCATGCTCACGATCAAAGCCACACGTACCCAGCAAATCCATCGCCAGCTCAGTCAGACCAACCATGAGATTTGAAGCAACCGAAGCAGCCGCATGATATCGTGTCTTGGACTGCGCCTGGATCTTCTGGATCGTCAGCCCCGCAGCACGCAGATACTGATCCAGTTCCTCCAGCCGTGCCCCACTGCCCTCCAGTGTAAACAATGCATCCTTCAATGTCTGATAACTGTGATAACGATCCGCCACAGCATAAAACGGATGCAAACTCGCTGCTGTCATACCTCGCTCCACGGCGCCTTCGAACACCGTGGAAGCCATAGACCCACTGCAGTGCACAATGATCTTCTCTGACAGGTCTTCACCACAACTGCACACCTGCTTCCAGACAGAAGCGATCGCATCGTCCGGCGTCGTGACCAGCAGTACCTCGCAGTCCCTGACAAGCGCCGGCAGCTGCGTATATGCCGTACTTTGTGTAAAATCAGCTGCCTCCTTTGCTGACTGTATGCTCCGGCTATAATAGCCGGACAGCTCCCAGCCAGCGTCTGATTCCTTCAAATATTTTCCAAGTGAACAGCCGACTCTGCCTGCTCCAATGCAACCAAACTTTATCATGTATGATTCCTTACTGTATGTTTCATCCTACATCTCAAATCTCTGTACCATTTCATTTAAGGATACGGACTGTGCTGCCAGCTCCTCACTCGTTGCAGAGGTCTCCTCTGCCATCGCAGAGTTATCCTGTACAACCTGTGCGATATCATCGATACCATCACGAATCTGGTCAATACTCTGCATCTGTGTATCTGCAGACTGTGCCGAACTCTGAATCATGCCATTTGCAACACGTACACGCTCGACAGCCGCATCCAGAGATTTCATCACGTCATTGACAATCGTGTTGCCCTTTTCGATCTCTCCGAGCGATATATTAATCAGTTCGCGCGTCGTATTGACTGCATTTGCACTCTCTTTGGCAAGACCTGCGATCTCCCCTGCAACGACTGCAAAGCCTTTTCCTGCTTCGCCTGCACGTGCGGCCTCAATGGATGCATTTAAAGATAACAGATTCGTCTGGCTGGCGATGTCCTCGATCGCCTTGATGACTCCGACCACCTGCTGGGAAGATTCCTGAATCTTATCCATCGCTCCACGCATCTGTGCCATCTGCTCCTTGCTGCTCTCCATATCATCTGCAACTTCATTCGTATATTCTGCAGATTTTTCAGAATTATCCCTGTTTTCGCGCACCTGATCTGCTACTGTTGTCGCGGTCGCGAGCAGCTCTTCGATCGCTGCCGCCTGTGTCTGAGTATTTTCTGCCATACCCTGTGCTGCATTTGCGAGCTCATCACTACCTGCAGACACCTGATTTGCGCCCTCGACGATATTTGTCATCACCTCTGTCATAGACTCAGAGATATGGTTCATGGCATCCTTCAGCTTCTGGAATTCGCCGACATAGGCATATTTCAGATCAATGGCAAGTTTTCCATCTGCCATATTTGCGAGCACCTGTGACACCTCATCAATATAATCAATGTATTCTTTCAAACGCTCTACCGTCTTTTCAATCGATCTGCCAAGTTCTCCGACCTCATCATCACTCTGATCATCAATCTTCACATCCAGATTACCGTTTGCAAGCTCAATCGCAGCCCCATTTAACTGAAGCAGCGGTCCTACGATCTTACCGGACAGTTTGCCGAGCAACAACAGGATACATACCAGTCCAATGACAATCACTGCCAGAAGCATGGCAACTGCTATCACAAGTGAATGATAATACTGCCCCTGGGGGATACAGCTGAGTGCAATAAATCCGGTGTGTCCGATCGGCATGATGTAACCGTATTTACGCCCGCCATTTACTGTATATTTCAAAAGCTGTGTTGCCTGTGCGCTGATCGCCTCACCGACATTGTCTGTGATGTCCATGTCCTGAATCATCGTATCAATCAGATCTGCATTCGGATGATACACAAACGCACCATCACTGGCCAGCAGCATGGAGTATCCATTCTCACCAATCGTATAGTCACTCATCATATTCATAATCGTATCTATACTGACATCGATTCCGACAACACCGATGACTGTTCCATTCTCATCATAGACCGGTGTCGCTGCACTCAGAATCGTCTTTCCTGTACTGGCAGCTACGTATGTCTTTGTGAGCATCGTCTGCCCTGTCTTTGTACATTCATACCATGCACGTGTTGTGACATCATAATCATCCCCGGAAATGTTTCCAAGTGATGTAATCGATGCATTGCTGTCAAGATCTGCAACAAATACACCCTCTATGTTATCGGTATCCAGATCGGCCACACCGACCATCTTATCCAGAACCGTGTCATAGAGCTGGTTTTCCGTCATACGCTCCCCTGCACCGGTCGTACTTAACAGCTGCTCCACATCATCATCGATCGCCAGCTGCTCTACCATACGCTCAAACGGAGAGAAATACTTCTCAACCTGTAACGATACTGCCTCTGAATCCTGCTGCAGTTCGGTATTGTTTGCATTGATCAAAAGATTATAGACAACAGATACCACGAGTACCGTAATCACTGCCATCACTATGATAATCGCTATTCCAATCTTAGACTGAATCTGAAACTTTATACCCTGTTTGTTTTTGGCAGATTTCTTTTTTGCACGCTTCGGTTGGCTGTCTTCTGTTTTTTCTTGCTTTTTTTCTTTTGTTTTTTCTTGTGTCATTTTATTCCCTCCAGTTCTCATAACTAAACACAATTGTCTTATCAATTCATCATATCACATTTTACCACTTCCGTGCAAGACATCCGCGATCTCATTGATCGTAATATACGCAAACAGCGCCGACAACTGTCGACGCTGCAATTGATTGTATTTCTGGTCAGAGTCTCACATGCGCGCACGGATATATGTCTCTAAAATATCCGTAGTCGCATCGATACCCTTCAGACTGCTGTTAATACAAATATCGTAAGTACGTGAATCGCCCCACTTGTCCTCGCAGAAGTTGTTGTGATAGCGCTTGCGGTACTCATCATGCCGCCGCATCTTCTCAAGGGCTTCCTGCTCGGAAAGGTGGTATTTCTCCATGATACGCTTACACTTTACATCCCTGTTTCCGAGAACAAAGATCGAAATCAGTGCGGGATTTCCCTCAAAGATTCCCTCCGCGCAACGGCCAACTACAATAAAGGACTCTCCTTTTGCGGCCTTTTTCTTCAGATAATCAAACTGCATATATGCAACATTGACTTCTGCCGAACTGTGATAGCCTTTCGCGCTTCTTGATAAAAACAGCTTGTGAGGTTTCTCATCATATTTGCGAAGTGTCTCCGGGTCTACGCCCTTCTCCAATGCTACTTCATCGAGAATATTGTGGTCGTACAGTTTCAATCCCAGACGCTTTGACAGCTCTTCTGCGATCGCATGTCCACCACTGCCGTATTCTCTTCCGATGCAGATAATAGTCTGTGAATCGCTCATAGTATCGCTCCTCCTTTTTTAGAAATATCTCACATAAATGCACACCATAGAGATCAATACGACCATAATCGTTGCAGGTGCACAATACTTACAATATTTGCCCCATCCGATCGGATAACCTTCTCTGGAGGCCACTGAGATACCGACAACGTTTGCAGATGCACCAATCGGTGTTGCACTACCTCCGATATCAGTACCCATAGACAATGTCCATGCCAGGATTGACAGGTCAATACCCTGAAGCTGTGACAGTGTCTGAATAACCGGCAGCATCGTAGCTGCAAACGGGATATTATCAACAAATGCGCTGGCGATTGCAGAGATCCAGAGGATAACTGCTACGACAAGCTTTGCATTCGAACCACAGATATAGCTGATACCATCTGCGATCAGTACGAGTACACCAGTCTGCTCGAGTCCACCAACTACGACGAATAATCCGATAAAGAATAACAGTGTCTTATAGTCTACCTTTTTCAGCAGATCCGGGATATCGGAATGATGTACAATCAATGTCAGCACAGCGACAAGCACACCAATGAATGCCACGGTCAGACCTGTATTTGCGTGAGTAATCAGTAATACAACTGCGACTGCAAAGATCGCGATGCTTAAGCCAAACAGCTTCTTATCTGTGATTGCTTCGCTCGGATCGGGATAATGCTCCGGTTTTGCACCTGTGGACTTTGACAATTCCTTGTGAAAGCACAGATAAAAATAGATCACTGCGGCGATCAATGAAATACCTGCGATCACACCGGTATTAGTCAGGAAGTCAATAAATGCATAGTGTAAAGATGTTCCGATGATAATGTTCGGCGGATCTCCACACATCGTAGCCGATCCACCCAGATTCGCACAGAATACCTCGGATAGAATCATCGGTATTGGATTACATTTCAGCAGCTGGCACAACTCTACTGTAACCGCTGCCAGGAACAGAATAACAGTAATACTGTCGATAAACATGGACAAAAATGCTGCCATCAGCATGAATACGACAAAGATCGGCACCGGCTTATAATTAACCATCTTGGCCAGCTTCAGACACAGCCAGCGGAAGAATCCTGCCTTGCCCATACCCTCTACCATGATCATCATGCCTGCGATGAAGATGATCGTCGACCAGTTGATACCGGTTGTCGCCTCTCCGCCCTCTGCAGTGGCATGCCAGAAATCAGGTGTAAAAATACTGTGAAAATTCAATGTGTTCAAAATTGCCTGCGGACTGCGCATACAAATGCCGAATACAACAATCAGCATGATCGCTCCACAGCCTAACGTTACATACTGACGTTCAATTTTCTCTGTGACAATCAATAAAAACATCACAAGGAAAATAATCAGTGCTAAAACTTTTGCAACCATAGATGTTCCTCTCTTTTCTTTCTGTTCTTATATATTACATATGCGTGAAAAAGAGAAGTGCCATTTCACTCCGTCATGTGCCTGAATATAAGACACAATCCGCATCAATTCACGTGTCTGACAGGTGCTGTCATGAAATAGACCGGCACACAGCATCGCAAACAGTGCTGCCAGACCTGCCAGCAATTGATGTAATAATGGTAACGGTGCATTTGCTCTATGTACAAATATGGCTCTGCGGTCATTGAAATGCGCATGGGACGCATCATCGTTTGATATCCACTGTCCGTTGTCCAACAGATCCGGAAACGTAGCCATGTGCGTCTTTACCTGCCGAAATACCGCCTCGGAGGATTCGTTGCGAACGATGTAGCTGATGCCATTATCTGTCTGTGCATAGCATCCACATACAACCGTTATGAACAAACAGATGAAAATTATCAGTCTGATCGCGCCAATATGCTGCCTGTCCATAGCTATCCTCCTCTCTGTAAATACTTACCTTTTAATCGATTGTTACTATAGTCTTTTTCATTTTGAAAGTCAAGAAGTTATTGTTTTTTTTCAATACAACGCGCCGGCTGTGATACAGCCGGCGCTCCTGAACATACACTATTTTGTTAATTTCCAGATGTCCTCATTATACTGTGCGATCGTGCGGTCAGATGAGAAGAAGCCTGCCTGGCTGATGTTCTTTAACATCATCTTTGCCCATGCCCTGCGATCCTCATAGGCTGCAAAAATACGATCCTTTGTCGCTACATAGTCCTCGTAATCCGGGAATGTCATGAACCAGTCTTTATTTAACAGTTCGTGGTACAGACGCTCCAGATTTTCTTTCACACCAATCTTCAACAATTCGTCGCTCACGATAAAATCAACGCACTTCTTGAGATCTGCATCCTTCTCATAGTATTCCTTTGATACATAATCACCGCGCTCATAACGGGCGATCACGGTCTCACTGCTCTCACCGAAGATAAAGATATTATCTGCTCCGACCAGATCTGCGATCTCTACATTAGCTCCGTCCATCGTTCCGATCGTCACTGCTCCGTTGAGCATGAACTTCATATTACTTGTTCCGGACGCTTCTTTGGATGCCAGTGAAATCTGCTCATCAATATCACACGCAGGAATGAGTTTCTCTGCCAGTGTCACGTTGTAATTCTCTACCATCACAACCTGCAGATACGGGCTGACCTCCGGATCATTCGCGATCAGTTCCTGCAGACACAGGATCAGATGGATGATGTCCTTTGCAATAATGTAAGCAGGTGCTGCCTTCGCACCGAAGATCACCGTAATCGGACGCTTCGGTAACTTACCGCTCTTGATCTCGAAATATTTATGAATCACATAGAGCGCATTTAACTGCTGTCTCTTATACTCGTGCAGACGTTTGATCTGAATATCAAAGATTGCATTTTCTGCCAGCTCAATATTCTGCGTGCGCTTCATATAGTCTCTTAAAATTGCTTTTCGTGCCTCTTTTACAGCGAGCAGCTTTTCTAATACTGCATCATCGTTTAAGAACTGCTCCAGCTTCGTCAGTTCCATGGCATCCTTCTTGAAGCCGGGTCCGATCAGTTCTTCGATGAGCTGTGCCAGTTCCGGATTGCTATAGAGCAGCCAGCGCCGGAATGTGATACCGTTTGTCTTATTATTGAACTTCTCCGGATAGAGCTCATAGAATTTATGAAGCTCTGTATTTTTCAGGATCTCCGTATGCAGTGCCGCCACACCATTGACACTGATACCGTAATGGATATCGATATGTGCCATACATACACAGTCATCCTTGTTGATGATCGCCACATCAGGATCGTTGCACTTCTTATTGACACGTGCGTCCAGCTCGCGGATGATCGGCATGAGCTGAGGCACGACCTTTTTCATAAATAATACCGGCCATTTCTCTAATGCTTCTGCAAGAATCGTATGATTCGTGTACGCACAGGTCTTTGATACGACTTCAATCGCCTCATCCATCGTCATGCCGTGCTCCTGTAACAGACGGACCAGTTCCGGAATCACCATCGTCGGATGGGTATCATTGATCTGAATCACCGCATAGTCATACAGATCATACAGATTGGAGCCCTTCGCCTGCGCCTCATCGAGAATCAGGTGTGCTGCATTGCTGACCATAAAGTACTGCTGATATACACGCAGCAGACGGCCCGCATCATCACTGTCATCCGGATACAGGAATAATGTAAGATTCTTCGCAATATCTTCTTTATTAAATCCAATATTGTCCGCACCTACGATTGACTCATCCACAGTCTCTACATCAAACAGGTGGAGCTTTGTTGTACGGTTCTCGTAGCCGACAACATCGATATCATACATGCGTGACTTCAACTGAAAACCGCCAAACTCAATATCATAGGTGACATCTGTCGGACGCAGCCAGCTATTCGCACTCATCCAGGGATTCGGGGTCTCACTCTGCAGATGATTCTTAAATACCTGTTTGAACAATCCATAATGATAATTTAATCCTACACCATCTCCGTTCAGACCAAGTGTGGCGATAGAATCCAGAAAACATGCAGCCAGCCGGCCAAGTCCACCATTTCCGAGTGAAGGCTCTGCCTCGATCTCCTCGATCGCAGCCAGTGACTTACCACATTTTTCC
The DNA here is from genome assembly GCA_050874485.1 of bacterium. Classification (GTDB taxonomy): domain Bacteria; phylum Bacillota; class Clostridia; order Lachnospirales; family Lachnospiraceae; genus W0P33-017. Next base: position 470 of record JBNMKT010000055.1, on the reverse strand, counting down.
AGTTCTGTCTTGACTTCATCATATAATCCCAGATTGATCAGATTGTTCGACAGCAGTTTTCCGATCAGGAATTCTGCTGAAATATAATACAGCTTCTTCTTGCCTTCGTTGCTCTCTTTTTCCTTTGCAGCTTCCTTTACATACTCAAGCAGTGCCACATAGATCTCCTCATTTGTGCACTGATCCATAAAACGTCCAAATCTCTTCTTCACATATTCGTTGACTGTCATGTTTTTACTCCTTTTGATAAATGGAATTTGTATACCGTCTGTTCCAACTGTATGTAGTATATCTGTTTTTTATCAGAAAATGCTTGCAGTATTCTACGCAAACATAGTACAATCCTATCATCCAGTAATATTTATCTACAATGAGGTACTGATTATGAACATTCCGGAATACGAATCCTATCATGAAAAAAAGCATCACTTTGATGAAGACTTTCCGTATAATACCTACCTTTGCTCCAT
>JBNMKT010000054.1:0-14582 GCA_050874485.1 bacterium | reverse complement strand
CAATAAAGATGCCGTTATTACAGAAGCAGCTTTCACAAGCGCTGTAAGCAGCACAACAAATACAGCTTATTTAACTGCTGCTTCCGGTGCCATTGAAAATGATGATTTGAAGGCACTGATTGACACAACAAAGTTAAAGGATCAGTATGGCTATCAGGATGCTACTGCAATTCCCTCTGCATACGAGATCTCAAAGGTTACTGATGCAGACGAAAAGGGCTTTACTGTTATAGATAACAATAAAGCTACTGCAAACATTACCGGAGCTGCTGCTGGCGATACATTTACATTAACTGTAAAATATACCGGTGGATATTCAATCAGCTGTAACATCGTTGTAAAATAATACAACACATTTAAAGATTCCCTCCCGGTTCTCGGGAGGGAACTTTTCATAAAACTATGATACGTCTCATTTACCAAACGATTTTACACCTCAACCGCTGCAACTGCGGCAGCCACTTATCAATCAAAGGATTCGCGGTCATTTATCGCCATCCGAACGCACATATCTCCATCGGGGATGATGTGACCCTACAGGGATTTTGTATCCTCATCGCACGTGGTGTCGGTGAGATCCAGATTTCCGATCATTCGATACTTAAAAATTGCAAGATCATCACCTCTGAACAGGTGGTTTTATAATAAAATTTAATATGGAGCTGTTGACAAAAGGCTATCGGGAGACTAATATAATAGACAAAGAGCATCACCGTGAAACAACGGTTGGCTCGATTTATAAGTTACAATGTGAAATTAGCAACCTACGAATCCTTGCCAGAATTGCGGTTGCTTTTTTCATGCTTGAAATTCTGAATAATGCTGATCACTGTAACGATAATACTGATTACAGTGACAGCAATCCCGATAATCTCCAGCGCGATCAAGCGCGACTCCTCCATACATGTATTTCCCGTATGTACCACCTCCAAAAGTACCGGAAGTCCCAACGATTTATCATTGGTTTGGAGCCAACCGCTATCCGTTTGATAATGCTCTTTGTAAATTCATTTATAGCATAAATCATTCGAACATACAATCGATTTTTCACATGTTTCCCATAAAAGAAAATATATACACCTAAAGTAGTAGTCAAAGCTGTCGAGCAGAAGCCGGAAGAGGTAGTAAATGCTATCGTATCTGCTTCTCAGACTGGCGTAAAGGCTATCACTGTAACAACAAACTTTGATGCATCAAAGAGCAAAGTATCTTTAACAAAGGGATCTTCTGCTGTTGAGATCGCAACACCTACCTTCTCTGCTGATGGTAAGACAATCTCTATCGCTACCACAGCAAACCTTGTTTCATCTACCTACACTGTAAAGGTTGATGATCTGACTATGGATCTGACCGCTGAGACTTCCAGAGTGGATGAGATCAAGATTCTGTCTGACAAGGCAGCTTTAAAGAAATCAAACCGATCATTATCATACTATGATCAGGCAACTGTTGGTTATCAGGTACTGAACCAGTTCAAGGATGATATCACCAAGACTGTTTCATTGACTGTAAACTCAAGTGCAAGCAGTGCAACTTTGTCACCGTCATCACACATGATCACATTTACCACAAATGCTTCAAACGGCTTTATGCTTGGCAGAGATGTGATCGTTGTATCCTTACTGGATACTACCAGTGCTAAGAACGCTACGGCAAACCTGTCTCTTTCTACAGAGGCTTATGCTGCTGACATGACATTTGAAGGCGTATATAATGTCGATGGCAAGACTCTGACAGAAGATACCAACTTCAACAACGATCCGTTCTATGCATTATTCACTGCTAAAGATCAGTACGGCAACAAGTACAACGATTACAAGCAGATTCAGGAAAACCGCGATTTATATCTCACCGTTATGGGCGGTTTGACAGCTCTGACCAAAGCTAATGATGGCCTGAACTTCATCGTATTGAACAAAGACGGAGTTGATTACCTTGCATATCCGCTCGGATGGATGGGAACTATGACTCCCTCTGCTGGAACAGCTTCCATTCAGGTTCTTTCTGCGGGCGGCGGTACATGCTCCGGTGAGATCGAAGTTGGAACTGGTGCACGTGTAGATTCCATTACTGTTTCTCAGAATGGTGTCATCGTTGCAGGTGAGGAGAATGAGTTAGCATATACTGCTCTGGATGCCAACGGTAAGGAAGTCACAGCATACAAGCAGTTACGCTATGTAGAGATCAATGGCAACTCTGCCAACTACAAGTTAGCATTCGAGAGAAATGCAGATGGCTCTGCAAAGCTGGTTCTTGACGCAACAAACGCTACTGTCAGAAAAGACCAGACCGCTATGCAGTCATTTACTTTCCAGACACTGAACCACAAGTTCTCTACCGCATTAGTTACAATCTCTGAGAACGCTAGACCTGTCGCTATCGATGGTCTCCGTGGCATTGACACATCAATTTCCAGAAAAACAAGTGTCGTAGACGTCAAGGTAAAGAACCTGCAGATCGAGGATCAGTATGGCCGTATTCTTCCTGACTACCAGGTAGCAAACATGATCACAGCTACCGGATCAGGCATCTACAATCTGAAAGACGTTCAGGCTACACTCAACAAGAGCGATGTATTAAAGGTTACTGGTGCAGCTTTCACAAATGCGGCTTCTACTTCAGCTGTAGCTGTTAGCGGTTCTGCAACCGGCATCAACAAAGACTCTGTTCTGTTCCAGATCAAGCCTCAGAACAAAGGAACTGAAACAATTTCATTCCAGATCTACAACAATGGATCTACCCAGCAGGATAGATTAGCAGATGCTTCTGTAGATGTGAACTTCACTGTAAAGGATACTACATCTGCTACAACAGCTACCGCTACAGTTGATCCGATCTATGTAACTACTGGCGGTGCCGTTAAGAGCAACGCTACAAACTACGCACAGGCTGTAAAAGTCAAAGTCGGCGGTGCTTTATTAAGCAAAGATGATTATTCTGTTGAAGTTCCTGGCGGCATGGTTGTGACTACCGGCGCTGTAGATCATACTACTGTATGGGCTGTATATGCTTCTGATGGACAGCAGGATATCAAGGAGTTCAAAGAGCAGACTGCTACTACTCTGACACGTACCTTTACCATTACACTCAATGGTACCGGTGAAAAGTTCACTGTAGATGCAACAATTGACAGAACTGCTCCGAAGATCACAACAGTTGAGGGATTGACTGGCAAACTCGGTACACCCGCAATTACATCTGGCTCCGTCATCTCAGTAGGTGCACTGTTCAAGACCTCAAACGGTTTATTAAGCGCAGACAGATATGCTGACCAGTATGGAAAATCTGCGGATATTACCGCAGATGGTGTGTTCACACTGAAGGATGGCACAACTGTTACACCTTCCCTGACATTCGAGCCCACAGTACCTCTGGGCGAAGGCGCTGGTGCACCTGTTGCATTGACAAACAACAACAAAGAGGCTGCATCCATGACAGTCCAGAATGGATTCGCTGGTGCAGGTCTTACCATCAACTTTGGTGGAACTACAGGTAGTGTTAAGATTTTAGGATTCTAATTTCTGCATTATTTTCTAAAAAATTCCCCCATGTATTGAACACTGTGTTCAACACATGGGGGTTCTTATTTTTTCTGGCTTTACAGCACTTTTTGTGCGTGCTCATTTTCAGTCGTTTACAAAAAATGCGCAAATTTTTCAGTTTACAAATCAAATTTTCTCCGCTATACTACACGACATAACTCGAAACGAGAGATTCATGTATTAGACACTCTGTTACTGGAGATAATAATAAGATTATAAAGCCATCGTTCCATCTGCTAGATCTTTTGCTACAAACGACATAAAATAAAATGGGATCGTTAATAATTTCTGCTGTGCATCATATCCATAATTATTCTTTGAAACTTTAATTGCAAATTCAAACTTATTATGATTCGAGAATTTTTCCAGAGAATTCAACGTTCCCCTGCCTTTTTTCACATCTATCGGATATAATTTGTTATCTGATTCAATAATGAATTCCAATTCGCAAGCTGCCCGCCCCCTCCAATAAAACAGTCGATGCTCTTTTGCCACCAATTCATTTGCAACAAAATTTTCAAAAAAGATTCCTGACAGCGTATTTTCCCGCTCATTTGACACAAATGAAGCTGCATTTATGCCACTTTGGTACGAGAACATACCAATATCGCCCAGGAACAGCCGGAAGTTACTCTCATTATCCTGCATAAGCGGCATGGTAATATGCTCTTTTAGCTGATAAGACTGATTTACAATATGAGCCATCGTCAGCCACTGGATCGCTGTCGCATAATCCCTTGTTTTGCTCTTTTCTTCGATCAGCCCTGGCGAAAAGTTCTTAGTCTCTTTATTTAATTCCTTATAGATGTTTTGAAACAACACCCGAGAGCGCAGCACTGCTTCCTGGCTCGCCTGATACAGCTCCATGTCGGCAAGGTAATTATCATATAATACCTGTAATATTTCCCTTGATTCGAGCAGGTTACCCGAATCAATATAGGCATCTACAGCCTCCGGCATACCGCCTACAAGCAGATACTTATACACCTGCTCGATTGCCAGCTGATGAATCTGTGATTCCAATGGCTGCTTATTTTCATATGCATTTTTCAAAGTTTGGTAAAGCATCTTATTACTGTTCATAAGAAACTCATCAAACGTCATGGGATAAATCGTCATTTGATTGATTTTCCCTACAGGGAACAGGAATTTATCACTCGACGATCCCCTTTTATGTGTCTCTCTTTGCAGTTTAATACGCACCATCGATCCAGTGGCTATGACAGGGATTTCTCTATAGTCCTGACAAAAATATTTGAGCGAGGAAATGATATTCGGGCATTCCTGCACCTCATCAAAAATTAACAGCGTTTCTGCATTGATCGGCTTTCCTTTTCGCAATGAGATATATTCGATAATTTTCTCTGCATTCGCAGTCGTACAACAGAATTCGCGAATCTCATCTTCCTTTTTGCAATCAATATAGATGTAATTATTTTTATAGAATGTTTCCGCAAACAGTTCCTGCACAAGGTATGTTTTTCCAACCTGTCTGGCTCCCCATACGATCAATGGTTTTTTTCGTCTGCTGTTATTCCAGTCAATCAGTTTTTGCAGTGCAATTCGTTCCATAGCTAAGCCTCCGGATATTTTGTAAATACAATTATAGTATTATTTGCACCCTTACGCAATAAAATTCAGCACTTATTTGCACCTATACGCATATTATTTTTTCTATTATTTGCACCTTTTAATATGTTTTTATCTTAATTATTTGCACCTCTCACACTTTTTTCCACTCTACTAATACCCGTCCAATGCGTCTGTCGATATCGATGCGCGTTTTTTTGCATTCTTTCGGATACTGTCTGGCAGCGCGAAATGCCAGCTTCACGAATAGTGAGGAACCGACCGGCAGCATCATCTTCATCATGCTCTCCGGAAATACGAAATGTGTGCCATGCTTATATACGACCAGTTCGGTCTCACAGTCATGCGGCTTTTCATCGAGGCGTGCCTGCATCCGGCGGACGTATTTTGCGGTATCCCATAAGACATCGTCCTCTGCGGCGACAACGAAGAGTCTGCCTCTGATGTTTTCGACCTTTATCATCTCATCTTCTGTCAGCGGATGCGCCGCCTCGGAATCATCGAACAGTTTTCTGGAATTGAGCATGTCGCCGCCTTTCTTTGCCTCTGACTGCAAGAGCTGTCCGTACTGCGGATGCTGGTATTTGAACGGCATATATGGCAGCGGCTGTCCACGGTAGGTAAAGAGCGATTCGCCCTCGATCGGCCACTCGGTGCAGCCATCCCGTTTGCCCTGTGCAAATCCCTGCCAGATGAAATCACTCGGTGTCATGGCGATCGTGAGACTGATGTCCGTAAAATAGGATGCCGCGGTGAGCGCCAGTGTGCCGGTCGTAGATGCCCCGACGATTCCGATCCGGCGGTTTCCATGTGCCTGCAGCCAATGGATTGCTGTCTCGATGCGCTCTAACGGATAATTGTGATGGCTGTAGTCCTTTTTGCCCGGCGACATCGTGAGTACATTAAAGCCCCTTTTTGCAAGCCATTTCACCGCCGAGCGCGCCATATAGTCTTCTGCATCATCTCCGAGCATCGCGATCAACACATGATCCGACTGCACAGGGCACGTCCAGTATGCACCGTAAAATCCATCTGTTTCGACATCAAAATGTATCTTTTTCATCGGAGTCCCTCCTTATTTTAGTTAGTTTTTTCTAACTGTATATCCTTTAAAAAGCCGCTCGACAGCGGCTTTTTAAATATTTCACTGGAATGATCTTAGCACATAGCTACTCAAAAATCAAGATAACCAACTGCCTGCAGCATCTGCCTCAGTCTGTCATTTTCCTGCCGAAGCTGCTCATGATCGAGCAGCTGTACAATCAATTTTTTCTTCTCCTCCTCAAGACACCGGATCTGTCTGCGCAGATCGCGCAGTTTCTTCTCCTGATCGCGGTTCTTTGCCCGCAGGATATCGCAGTCCGCATCCGTGCCGCCCGCACGCAGCCTCCGGATGCGTTCGCTAAGTTCCCTGTTGTTATACAATGTACCGCGCGACACGCCTGCAAGCCGTGCCACGATCTCATAGTTGATCGGCGCATCCTGCGCATGCAGTTCGTCGATCACACGATTTACCGTCTCGATCGTCTGCTGATTTTTTTGTTTCGCATATGCCGTCAGCCCATGTGCACATGTTTTCTGTCCTGTTTGTCCTGTCACTGCATGACCTCCCTGCATCCAAGATAGGGCTCCAGATACGACTGCATCTGCTGCCCATCGATATGGACATAATGCACTGTCATCTCTGCCGTGACATGTCCGAGATTATGCCGGAGCTGCTCTACCGGCGCTCCTGCCAATAACTGCCCGGTCACATAGGTAGCCCGGAACTGGTGCGAATGCAGTTCATAAATATGTCCATCTGCATCCTTGATGTCCCAGCGCTTCATAAAACTATGCAGCCGTCCCCCGTTCCAGTTTGTCTGTGACGGCGGACGAATGCCATGATTTCTGATCAGGAACAACTCCGGTCTGCCGCTCTCTGTGCGCAGCATCTCCGTCGCCTGTCGCAGCCGTCCGATTGCTTCACAGACGATCACATTCGCCGGTGTCTCACGGAGCACCGGATCACCACGCTGTGTCTTTTTAAGCTGATACACCAGTCTCCATCTGCCATCGCTCCCTCTTCTCAGGCAATCTGCCCGCAGCGATAATACTTCACTGATCCGAAGCCCGGTCTGACTCTGTACGAGTATCCCGCAGCGCGTGATCTCATTCGTCTCATCCATGCGCGCATGATCTATGATCTGCCTGTAGATATCTGGCGGAATCGGCTGCGCACAGCCCTCCTCATATGTCTGTCCGGCCGGCGGCAGCCAGCTGTCCCACCGCGGCGGCAGCTTCTGACCGGTAACGCGCCATCCGAGCCTCTGCCCAGTCTGTAACAATAGATGTACTGCAGCCAGAATCCGCTCACACCGATCCCTGCGATATCCTCTCGCTGACAGCCAGAACCGGAAGGTTCCATAGTCTGCAGCCGTAAACTGCGCTGGATCTGTGATGTTTTTCACATACAAAAAATGTTCCCAGTGGCTGATCCGTTCGTTTAGTTCCAATCGTACTGTGACTGGTCTGACTCTGCCGAGCCGCCAGAATGCGTATTGCTTGATCAGCCGCTTTGCCGCTTGTCCCGCACGATCTGTAAAATGCAGATGAATCAGCCGGACAGATTCTCCTGTCCGGGGCACATGGTCATACAGATACCAGTCATCCAGCGCCAGATCCAATGCCGCCACACATGCTTCCTGTGGTGTAGGGAATGCATATGCCAGGCCATCCAGATTGCTGCCACTCATACCACACGCCTCCCCTCTGCATACAGGCCACAGCCAGTCAGTTCACGTATCACCGCAGGTGGTACACACTGCTCACGCATACTGCACAGCAGAAACTCCCGCAGCATCGTACATGTCACAAATGCATGCTTCTGACCTGCTGCGCATACCTCCTGCCGCTGTCTCTCCTGTGCCCGCCGCAGCCAGTAACGGAACTGATCCGGATTGACCGGTCTGACACTGCCGCTCCTGTCCCGATATAAAAATAGCCGGGTACAGCATGCGGCCGGGGCATCTGCACGCAGTGACTCTGTGTGCGTCCGCAGCTCCAGCCATGCGTCTGCGCCCTGAGGACTAACCGGTATCATCCGATACGACCGTGTCCGATGGTGATAACAGCGCACGTAATAACCATTTTCTGTCATGTTCAATGCGTCTGCATGCAGTGTCAACAGATCCCCTGGTGCCATCCCGGTCATCAGAATGAATCGGCTGCCCGCACGCAGACATTCATTTTTCTGCCGGTCTAATGTACCCATCACCCGGTTTATCTGCCGAAGATCCGCTCCGGCCTCTCTATGCACACCACGCATGCCGGGATAGACATCTGTTGGAAACATTAGCAATGTCCTGACATATGTCTTTTTCCGGCATGCATACCAGCGATAGATTCCTAATATCGTCTGGTAAATGTGCTTCTGGGATATTATGCTGAGTGGACGCCCGGTCTTTGACGATACGCAGATATGCAAAAACGACACAAAACCTTCTGCATCCGCAGGTGTGATCTGCGTGAGCGAGTGGATCTGCCTGTCATACAGCCACTGCTCATAATAGCGCATCCAGCAGATCTCCTGCCGCAGCGTGGCCGGCTGTTTCAGCTGATATCTGTAGTGATGCCACACATATGTTTTCAATTCCTGACGCAGTCTGTCACTACGCACAAACCGCAGATCCAGATGATAGTTTCTGCCATACCACGGAGAATCCACATCCTGCTCTGTGTATACCAGACAGTCACTCTGATAGCTAACAGATCTCATGGAACATCCCTCCCTTCCACTGCTCCCAGTAATCGGTGAGATGCTCCATCACATACTGATCAGACAGGTGTACATAGCGCTTTGTCGTGTACAGATGCGCATGCCCCATGACCTGCTGCACAATCGCCGTGTCTACCCCCTGTTCGATCAGACGCGTGCAAAAGGTATGCCGCAGATCATGGAAATTGAACTCCATTCCCAGACGGCATTGCGTGCGCCGCATAATATCATAAGCAGCATGATAGGTGAGCTGCCTGCCCGCATAGTTTGATTTCTCTACAACAAACACATATTTCCGTTTCCCATCTGACACGTCTGGCTCATGCACAAAATCATACAATGCCCGTATGAGAAACATCGGTGCATACAGATCCCGGCACTTGCCCTTCGAGCGGATCTGGCGCAGCACTCCGACTGTGTGCCGGTCATCTGGTACCGGTAACATCTGCACCTCCAGATCCAGTGCCTCCTGAATACGTGCGCCGGTATAATACAACACGAGAAACAGCAGCCGGTCACGCTGTCTGGGCAGTGCCGCTACAAACCGCTGCAGCTCGTCCTCCCCGACGATCCGCACCTGCGCCGCAGGCTCTTTTAACTTAATCATGGATTTTTTGGTCTGATTTTTTGCATGGGTATGAATGAGATAGCCCTGATAGATCTGCTCTGCCTCAGAGACTGCTTCATAAAAAGACGGATTCTGACAGTGTCCACACAGACTCTCATAACGATAAAAGCTGTGCACACTGCTCAGTATCCGGTTGATACTGCGGTTTGTCCTGCTGCCTGTCGTATGCAGCAATTCCCCGCAGCGCTCACCCCCGCGCAGATCATCTACAAAATCAGCCATCGTATCGATCGATACCGACGCATCATCGAATCTGAGACATTTTTTTGTCAGAAACTCCCAATAGATTTTCAGATCCAGCGCATAGGCGCGCAGTGTATTGTCAGCGCGGTCAATCTTGCGCTGAAAGTCTAAAAAATCGCATACCGGGTCGACCAGGTGCATCTCATCGTCGAGCAGCACCCAATAAGTCGTTCCGTTTTTATTCACTTTTTGTACTTGCATGATTTTCCTCTTTCGAATGATTTTTCACACCCGGATGCTGATTTAAATATCTCATATTGAGATATTTTATGCAAGTACGATCGTGCCTCCGCCAACGACCTCTTCACCGTCATAGAGTACGGCTGCCTGTCCGGTCGTGATCGCACGCTGCGGTTCGTCAAAGACGAGTTCCACCCTGCCATCCTCGCGTACACGCGCCGTCGCAGGTGCTTCCTTCGCGCGATATCTGGTCTTGGCAGTCACACGCACCGGTTCTGATGGCTGTTCATATGCGATCCAGTTGAACTCATCGATGATACATGTTGTCGTAAACAGCGCATCTTCCGGGGATAATACGACCTCGTTGCGCTCCATATCCTTGCGGCAGACATACAACGGTGCAGGCAGTGCGAGTCCGAGACCTTTGCGCTGTCCGACCGTATATCGGATAATGCCTTTGTGCTCCCCGAGCTTTCTGCCATCTTCGGTGACGAAATCGCCCGCCGGATAATCTTTTCCGGTATAACGTTTCATAAAATCCGCATAATCGCCATCGGGCACAAAACAGATGTCCTGACTGTCATGTTTTCTGGCATTGACAAATCCATAGTCATCCGCGATGCAGCGCACTTCCTCCTTGGATGCAAAGCCACCCAGCGGAAAGATCGTGTGCGCGAGCTGATCCTGATTCAAAAACGCGAGCACATAGCTCTGATCCTTGGCGGCGTTTTTGGACTTTTTGAGCAGATAGCGTCCACGCGCCTCGTCATATTCGACACGTGCATAATGCCCGGTCACAATATAGTCGCAGTCGAGCTCCTTCGCACGCTGATAGAGCTTGTCAAATTTCATGTAGCGGTTACAGTCGATACACGGATTGGGCGTGTCACCTGCCTCATACGCCGCCACAAAACGATCGATCACGCAAGCTGCAAAGTCTTCCTTAAAATTGAGTACATAATAGGGCATGCCGAGTCTGCTGCATACCTTTCTGGCATCCTCGGTATCCGAGAGAGAACAGCAGGTGCCCTCACGCTCCAGACCGATCGTCTCGTTCTCATAGAGCTTCATCGTGATGCCGATGCAGTCGTAGCCATCTTGTACCATCAGCGCCGCCGAGACGGAGCTGTCAACGCCGCCGCTCATCGCGATAAGGGCTTTCTTCGAGCTTGTATTCTCATTTATATTTTTATCCATAACATGATCCTTTCCGAACTAGATGCTTCTATTCTAGCACAGTGTACACTGTTTTGAAAAAAATTTCTAATTTTCTTAAATTTACTATAGGTAATTCCTTATTTTTATCTTATAATGAATAGCGGAACTTAAATTAATTATATATCATAGAGGAGATTACTTATGCCAAAGAGAACAGACATCAACAAAGTGCTGATCATCGGCTCCGGTCCGATCATCATCGGCCAGGCGTGTGAGTTCGACTATTCCGGTACGCAGGCTTGTAAGGCACTGCGCAAACTGGGTTACGAGATCGTGCTGGTCAATTCCAACCCTGCCACGATCATGACCGATCCCGAGATCGCAGACGTGACCTATATTGAGCCACTCAATGTATCCCGCCTGGAGCAGATCATCGCCAAGGAGCGTCCGGATGCACTGCTGCCGAACCTCGGTGGACAGTCCGGTCTGAACCTGTGTGCAGAGCTGGCCAGCGCCGGTATTCTGGACAAATACGGTGTTCAGGTCATCGGTGTTCAGGTAGACGCCATCGAACGCGGCGAAGATCGTATAGAGTTCAAGAAATCCATGGATGCCATCGGTGTCGAGATGGCGCGCAGCGAGGTATCTTACAGTGTAGAGGAAGCACTCGCGATTGCTGATCGTCTGGGTTATCCGGTAGTTCTGCGTCCCGCATATACGATGGGCGGCGCCGGTGGTGGTCTCGTATACAACAAAGAAGAATTAAAGACCGTCTGCGCCCGTGGCCTGCAGGCCAGCCTGGTCGGACAGGTGCTCGTCGAAGAATCCATCCTCGGCTGGGAGGAGCTCGAGCTCGAAGTCGTCCGTGATGCAGACGGCAATATGATCACCGTATGTTTTATCGAAAACATTGACCCGATGGGTACACATACCGGCGATTCGTTCTGCTCTGCACCGATGCTCACGATCTCAGAAGAATTGCAGAAGCGTCTGCAGGAGCAGGCCTATAAGATCGTCGACTCTGTCCAGGTCATCGGTGGAACAAATGTACAGTTTGCACATGATCCGGTATCCGACCGTATCTGTGTCATCGAGATCAACCCCCGTACTTCCCGTTCTTCTGCACTGGCAAGTAAGGCAACCGGTTTCCCGATCGCACTCGTATCCGCAATGCTCGCAGCCGGTCTGACCTTAAAAGATATTGAATGCGGTAAATATGGCACACTCGACAAATACGTACCCGACGGAGACTATATCGTCATTAAGTTCGCGCGCTGGGCATTTGAAAAATTCAAAGGTGTCGAGGACAAGCTCGGCACACAGATGCGTGCGGTCGGCGAGGTCATGAGTATCGGTAAGACCTACAAAGAGGCTTTCCAGAAAGCGATCCGCTCCTTAGAGACCGGCCGCTACGGACTCGGACATGCGAAGGATTACGATACCAAGTCGAAAGAGGAGCTGCTGCGCATGCTCGCTCATCCGTCCAGTGACCGTCATTTTATCATGTATGAGGCACTGCGCGCAGGTGCAACGGTCGATGAGATCTATGATATTACCAAGGTAAAGAAATACTTTGTTACCCAGATGAAGGAACTCGTTGAGGAAGAAGAAGCCCTGATGAAAAACAAAGGCTCCATGCCCTCTGACGAAGCACTGATTTCTGCAAAGAAAAATGGTTTTTCTGATAAATATCTCAGCCAGATTCTCGAGATCCCTGAGGCAGATATCCGCGAAAAGCGTCTCTCTCTCGGTGTCGAAGAAGCCTGGGAGGGCGTACATGTCAGCGGTACCAAAGACAGCGCCTACTACTATTCGACTTACAATGCACCGGATAAGAACCCGGTCAAGACCGATAAGCCCAAGATCATGATCCTCGGCGGCGGCCCGAACCGTATCGGTCAGGGTATCGAGTTTGACTACTGCTGTGTACATGCAGCACTCGCACTGAAAAAACTCGGCTTTGAGACAATCATCGTCAACTGCAACCCGGAAACCGTATCTACCGACTACGATACTTCTGATAAGCTGTATTTCGAGCCGTTGACACTCGAAGATGTGCTGAGTATCTATCACAAGGAGCAGCCGCTCGGTGTCATCGCCCAGTTTGGCGGACAGACACCGTTAAATCTCGCTGCAGAGCTGGAGAAAAACGGTGTCAAGATCCTCGGTACTTCTCCCGCTGTCATCGACCTCGCAGAGGATCGTGACCAGTTCCGCGCGATGATGGATAAGTTAGAGATCCCGATGCCTGAAGCAGGCATGGCTACGACCGTAGACGAGGCGATCGCGATCGCAAACAAGATCGGCTATCCGGTCATGGTTCGTCCTTCCTATGTACTCGGTGGACGCGGTATGGAAGTCGTCTATGATGATGAGAGCATGACCGGCTATATGAATGCCGCTGTCGGCGTGACACCCGATCGTCCGATCCTGATCGACCGTTTCTTAAATCACGCCTTAGAGTGTGAGGCAGATGCGATCAGCGATGGTACTCATGCATTCGTACCGGCTGTCATGGAGCATATTGAGCTCGCAGGTATCCATTCCGGTGACAGTGCATGTATCATTCCTTCTGTACACATCACGGAGGAAAATGTCGCTACGATCAAGGAATATACCAAGAAAATCGCAGAGGAAATGCATGTCAAGGGACTCATGAATATGCAGTACGCAATCGAGAACGGCCGCGTCTATGTATTAGAGGCAAACCCGAGAGCATCACGTACCGTGCCGCTCGTATCCAAAGTATGCAATATCCGCATGGTACCGATCGCTACCGATATCATCACTTCCGAGCTGACCGGACGTCCCTCACCGGTGCCTGCATTAAAGGAACAGGACATCCCCTACTACGGTGTCAAGGAAGCGGTATTCCCGTTCAACATGTTCCCGGAAGTAGACCCGATCCTCGGACCGGAAATGCGTTCTACCGGAGAAGTGCTCGGACTGTCTACCTACTATGGAGAGGCATTCTACAAGGCTCAGGAAGCGACCCAGACAAAGCTGCCGCTGAGCGGTTCTGTACTGATCTCCGTCAACCGCAAGGACAAGCCGGAAGTCGCTGAAGTCGCAAAGCTGTTCGATGAAGCCGGATTCAAGATCTATGCGACCGGCAATACACATGAGATCATCACCGAGGCCGGTATCGATGCCACTCTTGTAAAGAAGATGCAGGAGGGCCGCCCGAATATCCTCGATATGATCACAAACGGTGATTTTGACCTGATCATCAACTCTCCGGTCGGCAAAGACAGTGTCAACGATGACAGCTATCTGCGCAAGGCTGCGATCAAGGCAAAGATCCCTTATGTGACAACGATCGCTGCTGCAAAAGCTACTGCAAAGGGTATCCTCTATGTACAAAAACACGGCAACGGAGAAGTAAAATCTCTGCAGGAGATCCATAAAGAAATCAAAGATAAGTAATCCCGGATAATGAATCCGCATACAAAAAATGTGGCTGATCAAACAATCAGCCACATTT
>JBNMKT010000053.1:0-14709 GCA_050874485.1 bacterium | reverse complement strand
GGGCAGCATCCTGCTCAATGGCTCCGTTGTCGGCAGAAACTGCATCATCGGTGCAGGCGCACTCGTCACAGGCAAGATGAACATCCCGGACAATTCCATCGTCGTCGGCAATCCTGCCAGAATCCTGCGCCAGATGACAGACGAAGAGATTCAGGCAAACCGTAGAAATGCGGCGCACTATCTGGATCTGATGCACGCCGCATTAAAACAGGCCGATTAGCCTAACAGTTTTTTGAGATCGTTTTCCGGTGTATCAATCGGAGCGATATGATAGTGCTCTACGAGATAATTCAATACATTCGGTGAGATAAATGCCGGCAGTGTCGGCCCGAGCAGGATATTCTGGATGCCCAGATGCAGCAGTGTCAGTAAAATACATACTGCCTTCTGCTCGTACCATGACAGCACCATCGATAGTGGCAGCTCATTCACGCCACAGTCAAATGCATCTGCGAGCGCGAGCGCTACCCGGATCGCACTGTAGGCATCATTACACTGACCCATATCCATGATACGCGGCAGTCCGCCGATCGTACCGAGATCCAGATCGTTAAAACGGTATTTTCCGCATGCCAGCGTCAGGATCACGGTATCTGCCGGCGTCTGTTTTACAAACTCGGTGTAATAATTTCTGCCTGGTCTGGCGCCGTCACATCCGCCGACGAGGAAGAAATGCTTTAATGCACCTGATTTCACTGCCTCGATCACCGTATCGGACACTGACAGCACCGCATCGCGCCCAAAACCTGTCATCACATGATCACCACCGTTGATTCCGGTAAAGTGCATATCCTGGTCATATCCTCCCAATTCGAGAGCCTTTTTAATCACGGGTGTAAAATCTTTGCGTCTGCCCTCATCCATATCTTCGATATGCACGATCTCTGGATAAGACACCATCTCTGTCGTAAAGACGCGGTCTGCGTAGCTCGCCTTAGGCGGCATCAGACAGTTGGTCGTAAAGACAACCGGCGCCGGGATATCTGCAAATTCTTTCTGCTGGTTCTGCCATGCAGTTCCAAAATTTCCTTTTAAATGTGCATATTTCTTCAGCTCGGGATAAGCGTGTGCCGGGAGCATCTCCCCATGCGTATAGATATTGATGCCGAGTCCCTCCGTCTGCTCTAATAACTGCTTTAGATCATACAGATCATGGCCGGAGATCACGATGAACGGCCCTTTCTCTACGCCAAGCGATACCTGTGTCGGCGCCGGGCTGCCATAGGTCTGCGTATTGGCGCGATCCAGCAGCTCCATACACTGTAAGTTGACCGCTCCTACTTCCAGTACGATCGGAAGCAGTTCATCCATGCCCCAATCCCTAGCGCCGACTGCATACAATGCTTTATAAAAGAATCGGTTGACCTCCTGATCTCGGTAACCCAGTACATTGGCATGATATGCGTAGGCTGCCATTCCACGGATACCGAACAGGATCAGCGATTTGAGCGAACGGATATCCTCATCCGCCTGCCACAGTTCATTCATATCATAATCATCATTTCTGCCACAGGGTGCACCACAGGCTGTACAACCGGGCACCATGCGGTTTTTCTCATCTGCAATCCGCTGGATCAGTGCGGTGATTGTCTCGTTATTAAAGTTCACATTTGTGATCGTCGTAAACAGTCCTTCGATCACGAGGTCATCGGTCTGCTCTGTGAGCAGATGCATATTGCCCTCGGTAGAACGAGCCAGCCCGATCAGCGCTCCGGTCAGTTCATCCTGTAGTCTTGCTGTATCTGCCTTTTTTCCACAGACTCCGGCCGCGCCGGTACAGCCACTGCAGCCCGCAGTCTGCTCACACTGAAAACAAAACATCTGTTGATTCGATAAATGATTCATTGAAAGATTACTCATCAATAGATTCCTCCTGATATTATACGTTTATTTATACATCCAGTAACCTGCCATCGGTAGACACGATGACCACGCGCCAGGGAATAAATTTACCACTCGCCTGCAGTGCACGCTTCGCCGCCTGTTCGATCCCTCCGCAGCACGGTACTTCCATGCGCACGATCGTCACACTCTTGATATCATTGTGGGCGATGATCTCAGTCAGCTTCTCTGCATAATCACCTTCATCGAGTTTGGGGCAGCCGATCAGTGTGATATGGTTGCGGATAAATTCCCGATGGAAATCTCCATATGCATATGCGGTACAATCCGCTGCAATCAGCAGGTTCGCTCCGTCAAAATAGGGTGCCTCGGTCGGCACCAGTTTGATCTGTACCGGCCACTGGGACAGCTGGCTCGTGATAGGGGTCGCGGTCTGCGGTGTGCTCCCGCCTGTTTCGCGCTGGATCGCCTTGGACTGGCTGCCGGGACAGCCACAGGGCAGAGGTGCCTTTTTCGGCTGTGCTCTCTGTCCCATTGCTGCTGTCTTGGCAGCTTTGGCAGCGAGTACCGCCGCTTCATCATATGCCGGGGCCTCACGTTCCTCAAAGTGGATCGCATCTGCCGGGCAAGCCGGCAGGCAGTCACCCAGTCCATCGCAATAGTGTTCTCTTGTCAGCTTCGCCTTTCCATCGATCATCTCGATCGCACCTTCGTGGCAGGCGGATGCGCATGCACCGCAGCCGTTGCATTTTTCTTCATCAATTTTAATGATTCTTCTGAGCATGGTTTGTATTCTCCTTTGGTATATTCGGTAAACTGTTTTTGGTTTATTGACTTTACAATCGGAGTATACTATAGTAATCAAAACAATACGGTTGTTTTTACAACAGAAATGAGCAAAATATGAAAAAATATTTGAATATATTAAAAAAATCGCAATTATTTTCGGGTGTAACTGAGAACGAAATCGAGGCCATGCTCGACTGCCTGAGTGCAGAGCTGCGCACGTATCAGAAAGGCAGCTACGTCCTGCATCAAGGCGAATATCTGCATCATATCACGGTGTTAGTCGCCGGCTCACTTCTGATTCAAAAGGATGATTTCTGGGGAAACCGGAGCATTGTAAATAAGATCAGTGTCGGAGAAATGTTTGGTGAAGCATATGTCGTGCCGGGCAGCGAAGCGCTGCTCAATGATGTGATCGCCACGGAGGACAGTGCGATCATCTTCTTTGATGTGCATAAGATCCTGACTGCATGTTCGTCTGCGTGCAGATTTCACTCGATGGTGATCCAGAATCTGTTCTATGCGATCTCTGTCAAAAATCGCAGTCTCGTACAAAAGCTCGGTCATATGTCCAAGCGCACGACACGTGAAAAGCTGTTGTCCTACCTGTCCGAACAGGCAAAAAAACAGGGAACCTCTAGTTTCGAGATCCCCTTTAACCGCCAGCAGCTCGCCGATTTTCTCTCGGTCGACCGCAGCGCGATGTCTAATGAATTATGTAAACTCCGTGATGAAGGGCTGCTGTCGTTCGAGCGGAATCATTTTCAGCTCTATGTGTGACAGCAGCCCCCGGATTGCTCATGGTTTTATTTAATTACAACTGTAACAACATCGCTCCATGCACCATAGACTTTCTTGCCGGAACTGTTCTTCTTATATGCACATGCCTGCACATAATATTTCTTTCCTGCCTTCAAGCCAACCACCGTTGCGGTCTTTCCCATGACAGTATCTGCCTGTTTCATCTTGGAATTGGTTGCATAGCGGATCTTATAGCCGTCAACACCAGCCATCTTCTTACAGGTGATATATAATTTCTTATTCTTGGATGATACGCCCGGCTTCTTTGCCTTAGACGGCTTATCTGAAATATATTTTACAGTGATACCGTGGTTTGCAGCATACTCATCAGCAGTCGATCCCTTATAACAGGTAAATACTGATCCCGGTAAAAACGCACCTTCTGTAATTACGACATCTTTTGAATAAATGACCGCATTCACTTTTCCGAACGCATTCGCCTTGATCACCTTTGTACCCGGATTGATCGTCGCATTGCTGACAGAATTATAAAATGCAGACGACTCGATACTACGCACTGAACCCGGAATGTTGACACCTGTCAGCTGCGTTCCCTGGAATGCATGCTCTCCGATCTTTTCCAGACCGTCCTCCAATTTAACAGATTTCAGTCCAGACTCATAAAATGCATATTCCTCGATTTCCTGCACATTCTGCGGAATGGTTATACTCTTTAACGCCTTTGTCCGGAAAAAGGCACCTCTACCAATCGTCTGCACGTCAGAACCAAGCGTAACCTTTGCCAATGCAGGCAGACCTGTATAATCCTCATGACAAGCTGACACTGTGTTTTGAATCTGGCGAATACCCACTGAACCACATACACTCGTAGCATTATCCCCTACCGATGTAACGCCATCATCAAACACGATTGTATTGATATCGTACTGATACTCACCAAACCAGGGGCAGGTCACCTGATTATCCATCCACTCAATCAGACGCCAACCATATGTTCCATTCTCATCCCCAGCCATGTGTGTGTTTGCCCACATATCGCCGGTTCCTGAAATCGTCAGGGTACCGATATCGTCTAATGTGGCGTACACATTGTCGCCCACCTGAATCGGCTCTTTCGTCGTGGCTGCCTGTGCCTGAGGCGCTGCAAACATGGTTACGAACATACTCGCTGCCAGAATCAGACCTGCTGCTTTTGTCTTTTTCATAACATTCTCCTTTGTTTTCCATTTTATAATCCGCAGATTTGCGGAACCTCTATCTATTTTACTCCTCTGAAGAATCTTGTCAATTGTAACCGTTCACTACCTTCACAGTCACGTCATTTTCTATACAGATTTTGTCCTGGTTTTTCATAGATTTTAGATGAGCCTTAAATAGCAGTGATCTTCATATTTGTAATGATATATCCATACGCCGACTTAGCGCTTTTCTTCACCTGATAAATAATCTCATAATTGGATTGTCCCTGATTTGGGCCCCAGTAGCCATAATATAGATCTTTTTTCACCTGATAGGTATTTGCTGACTTTCTGATAATATCTATACTATGTACGACATAATCCGAATCATAAATTTCATAATTTATGGCGCAGTTATTTTCTTGCAAATACTGCGCCATAAGTAAAATAATCATCAAATATGTTTCTTTTCTGCTATACCGGGACGTGCCCCCATCACTAGTTAGACGGATGCGGCATGTACTGATACAGCTGCATTGCGGTAGCTGCGATCGGCATACTCTGCAATGTCACCTTGCCGGGGCCATAGACTACAGTATTGAATAAGCCTTCGCCGCCAAAGAGTACATTTCCGACTCCCTTGATCGTGCGCACTTCCATATTGCAGGTCTCTGACATAGCTGCCACATATCCAGTATCTACGATCTTGCAATCGCCTGCTGCGATCTCATACTCATGTGCAGATCCGTCTACCTCAAGGAATACGATTCCGTTTCCGGTAAATTTGCGTAACAGGAAACCTTCTCCACCAAACAATCCCTTGCCCAGCTTCTTCTGCATAAATACTTCACTGTTGATCTCTCCAACGGATGCTAAGAATGATCCCTTCTGTACGATCACGCCATTTCCGGGTGTGACCTCCACTGCCTGAATCGATCCCGGGAACTTGGATGCAAATGCGATCTCTCCGTCATTTTTCGCATAATAGGTATTCATGAATGCATTTTCCTTGGTCAGCATACGTCCGAGCATCTTGCCAAGTCCTCCGGCACTCGTCTGCATCTCGATCTCATCATCCATCCACGCCATTGCGCCTGCTTCGCATTCAACGAACTCACCCTTGTCCAGACGCACCTTTAATACCGGTAAATTGCCACCTTCAATCTTGTACTGCATAATACACTCCTCCTTGTTTTTATGTATAGACAATTTTGAGATTATCAGTCTACAATCATCTATCTATACCATTGTATACTGCATGAGCTCATATTTCAACCGACATCCTTCAAAAATTTCTGCCGGAAGTAATGCACGCGCCACAAGCTTCAGATCATCGGAATCGATATCTGTCCGCCGCAGGTTCGCATAATCCCCATCAATCGATGCTACCTCATAGTACCATGTCTCCATCAGCATCTTTCGTTCCTCCTGTCTGTCCGACATCCTGCCAAGTCTATATCTATCGCATGTTTTTAAATATAGTACACATAATCTTCTTTTCTGGCTTTCGCAGCAGGCGCAGGCTCTGCGGCATATCCGAGTGCACAGTGGCCAATTCCCTCATAATCACCCTCAATCCCCAGATCTGCCAGTATCTTTTTACCAAATTCCGACTCAAACTCTTCTTTTGCACGATGAATCCAGATGCTCGCCACGCCCAGGCTCTCGGCTGCATTCATGAGATTACCCATCACTAACGATCCATCGTAAACATAAGTCGGACGCTCCTTATTCGCCAGCACAATCAGGATGACAGGTGCACCGTAAAACGGATCAAAGCCCTCTTTCCATCCGCCGATTTTACGATTCTCCTCCGCAATCTGATCGCGCAGCTTTTTATCCTTTACCGCTATGATGATCGGTGACTGCATACCCATTCCGCTTGGCGCATAGGTACCCGCCTCGATGATCGCCTTCAGATCTTCTTCTGCGATCATATCCGGCTTGAATGCTCTACAGCTTCTTCTGTTCTTTAATACCTGTAATGTCTCGTTCACGTATGAAACCTCCTCTATTTTTTTATCTATTTGTTATCTTTTTTTCACATTTTATGTCTTATTCCTGTATCTTACTCTGCTAATGCGCGTTCCATCGTCTCCTCGACGGATACGACCTGCGGACCACTCGCAAACGCTTCCTGATCATCCGCAGTCTCTATCGGATCTTCGCGTTCCTTCTTCTCCTCGTCCTCCCACAGTGATTCATATTTCTTTTTCTTGAGACGCTGCGCCATCGCACCGATACTTTTCGCCATCTGATACAGATCACTGTCAAATTCCATCAGCTTCTTCTCATCATTCATCGGAACGATATCACCATGCATGATCCGCATCGCGACTTTCATGAGTTTGCCCATCTCTTCGCCGTATTCCTTCGCGGCATCTGCCTGCTGCCCGGCGACCACCTCATTGAACTTCGCATCCCACTGCGCCATGAGCTGATCCATATAGCTCTTGTACTCGTCATACTTGTCCTGCACCGCCTGATAAGTCAGTTCCAGCGTTGCCGACTCCCTGGCATAGACCTCCGCCCCATTCTCGGTATGAGCGATCTTGTCCTTCAGCTCCTGCCTCTGCTGCGCCAGCTTGAATCCCTGCTGATTATACGCCTTCAGCTGTGCACTGTACGTCAGTCTTGCGTCTCCTACCTTCATACCATTTTCCTCCGTGAAAATCATACAAAAGAACCGTTTTCAGCTACAATATAAAATAAAAATGTATCGAAACCATGCCCTCCCTGGCATATTTTCAATACATTTTTACTTCAGAGCAGGGTACGGGAGTCGAACCCGCCTCCTCAGCTTGGGAAGCTGATGTACTACCGATGTACAAACCCTGCAAAAATTATCCGCAATCACACGAATGCACCGCCAAGCCTACGCTATAGAAAAAAGTGTCGTGGATTAGACAGCTGCAGGCAGCTGCCCTCTCACCGAACGGATAATCCTCTATTATTTTAACACGATTCCTGCATTTCTGCTACTATAATTTCACTATTCTCTGTTTTTTAATACCTCTGCAGGCAGAATCTGATTCAGTCTGCCTACGAGCACCCGGTTGATCACAAAATACAATAACAATATCGCTGCATATAATACGATCCACAACCACGGCGCAAAGCTGATATCGATACCGCAGTTCACATTCGATACCATAAACGGATATACCTGATCCATGATGAATTTCGACAACGGCAGACACACCGCTGCGCCGATCGCTATGATAAAGAAATTGCCATCTAAATACAGCTTCCGGATCTCCTTTTTACGGAATCCGAATACCTTAATCAGCGAAATCGAGAATGCCGAGCGGTCGATCATTACCTTCATCATCAGATACATGACCACGACAAAGATCAATGCAGATACTACCACGACCATGATCACCATACTGCGCATGAGATCCGAGAAAATACCTGCCGCAGACACAATATCATCCTTTGTCACTGTCGCATATAATCTGGCGGCATCCACATGCAGATCGTGATCTGCAAATACGACATTATACGCATCATCAGCTGCCCCGAAGAGATCTCTGGCATCATCGATGTCCATAAACACGTAGAATGCAGGTGCATAGACAGCAATACTCTCTACCTGAAACGCATAATCGATCGCATGCTCCTCATCGTGAAGCACAAGCTCATCACCAGCTTTCACGCTATATTTCTGTGCGAGTGCAGATGAGATCGCGACCTTATTTTTCCCAGTTGGCAGCTCCACATCAAAATATTGAGAATCCGGCTGCAATCCGAGCACGTTGATATCCCAGTTATAGCCGAGGATCTCTTTTTTGAGTGTCGTCAGATAAGCCGCTTCACCACCCTCCGGCGGCTCCTCGGACGGATATTTATAGGTATACATATATTCATATTTTGTGTCATTAATGTTATTGAGCTTTACATTATTACACAAAACTGCCGTATTCAGGCTGAGCATCAGACACACAAGTGAGAGAAACATGCCTAGAACGACCGTGATCCCGGTCCGCATCTCGCGCAGCATCTGTCTGACTCTGAATCTGCTGACAAATCCCATCGTTCCGAGATCGATACTGCTGCCCTTGGGCTGCTTCACTTCGTTTCTAATCAGGGAGAGTGCTGTGCGCGACAGCTTTTTACGGATCACGAAATAGTTGACGATGATCGCTACGACTGGCGGCATGATGATTCCATATACGATCAGAACCGGCGGAATCAGCACATCCAGTGCCGGGATCGAATAATAGGCATACGCATCTGCCATCTGCGTCGGTATGCCGATACTGCTGATACCGAGCGCAAAACCAATCAGTCCGGCGATCGTTGTCACACACACCGGCAGTGTGAGATAATGAATCAAAAGATCTCCCCGTTTGACACCCAGTGCATAGAGCGCACCGATCACACTGCTCTCCCTCTCGATGCCATGTACGACAAAGACGGAGATCACGTAGGCGAACAGCATCACGAGCAGGACACCGAACACATATCCGCTCTGCACATTGATCTGCTGGTCATCAGCAGCCCCACCGATCCGCGAATTATCTGCCGCCGTGAGAAACAATGTCAGATTCGCCAGTTCCGTATCATAATCTTCCAGAAAATCATCCGTCTGCGTTTTTAACTCATCGACACCATCTGCAAGTTCCTGTGCCCCATCGCCGGCCTCGGTGACTGCATCCGTATAATCCCCGATACCATCCTTAAATTCCTGGATACCTTCTAGGCTCTTTCTGACACGTGTCATGCTAAGTGCCGCCAGGCCGCCCTCTTCATCAGCGAGACGCCTTAGTTCCTCACTAAAATTATCCTCTGTGAGCTCCACCGACAAACCATAGTCCTTCAATGCAGCGGATGCCTGTCCGAGATAGGTATCAAACAGTTCCTGTGCCGCATCATTCAATTCCTCGTTGTGTCCGGTGATCTCGTCCAGTCCATCTGCCAGTTTTTCACTGCCATCCTGCAGGTCTGTAACACCGCGCTTGAAATCATCGAGCATGGCACCCGTGCGATCCCAATATTCCTGAAACATCGGATCATCAACCGCATCTGTATCTACCTTAATGTCCTTGATGGCTGCTCTCACATCCTCATCGGTCGTATTTTCATCCAGAAGATACGCATACAGATAGGTCTGCGTCTTGTCACTTTCTCCGGTCTCATGCAGCAGCCTATAGGTACTCTCCGTCACAAACGCCGTGCCAAAGCTTTTGCTGTCCGCTACGGAATCTGCCAGTTCCTTAAACGGCGCATTATAGTCAGGGGAGGTCACGATACCTGTCACGGTAAATACATGATCCGCAATCGTGAGTGTATCTCCAGTCTGAATCTCATTCTCCTCGCTAAAACGCTTTTCAATCGCAATCTCATCCTCTGTCTGTGCGAGTCTGCCGGTGTCACACTCCGCGAGGTCGATCTGTTCACGATTGGCAAATACACGCACAACCCTGCCATCACCGATCGCATAATCTTCATAAAACATCGGTTCTACCTGCGCCCCGGCATCCTCGATATGTGCGATCTGTGCATCCGTAAGCGGCACAAATACCTCAAACTGACCATCCTCACGTTTATTTTTCAGATCATGTGCATTACTTCCATCGATAATCGTCGCTCCGGCGCCGATCAATGACACGATAATATACATTCCAATGATCACGAGAAACCCCAGCGCCAGATACCGGAACAGATTCTCTCGCAGGTCTCTGAAAACTCTTTTCCTCAAAACCTTCTGCATGTTATAAATCCTCCAATTCTGCTGCCGGAATCCGCTTCTCATTCTCGTATTCCCGGCTGATCAGCCCATCTTTGATAAAAATGACCTTGTGCACCATCTGTTTGATCGAATTGTTATGCGTGACGATCAGCATCGTCGTATGGTATTTCGCATTGATCTCCTCCAACAGCATGAGAATATCCCGCGATGTCTTCGAATCGAGCGCTCCGGTCGGCTCGTCACACAGGAGAATCTTGGGATTTTTCACCAATGCTCTGGCGATCGCACATCGCTGCTGCTGTCCACCAGAGAGCTGCGAGGGGAACTTATTCTGATGCTCCGTGAGACCCAGTGTCCCGATCAGTTCATCCACCGGCAGCGGATTGTCGGTCAGATACTCACACACCTGTATATTTTCCCGCACAGTGAGATTGGG
This sequence comes from bacterium, assembly GCA_050874485.1. GTDB lineage: Bacteria > Bacillota > Clostridia > Lachnospirales > Lachnospiraceae > W0P33-017. The sequence goes on along the minus strand of JBNMKT010000053.1, from coordinate 4,010 downwards.
CACCAGGTTGTAAAACTGAAAGATAAATCCGAGATTCGCCCGCCTGTAGTCCGCGAGCTGATCACTCGTCATCCCAAAAATCTCTGTTCCATCGACAATGATCGAACCAGAATCCATCACATCCAGACCTCCGATACAGTTGAGCAGTGTCGATTTGCCGGAACCGGATGTGCCCTGTATGACACACATCTGTCCTTGTTCCACCGATGTATTGATTCCTTTCAATACCTGTACATAGCTGCCGCCTTCTCCATAGCTTTTCCTGACATCCGATACCTGTAAATACATGCTCATTCCTCCTGCTTTTCACATTTTAATATACATTCATTTGCTCATATGTTCACATAACAGCGTTACGTTTTCTATATTTTTTTAGTCTTACACTATGCACCGCACAGTGCAAGACCTCCTATCATTTCCGCACAAGGCTGTACCAGCCTCCAAGCAGATATTTCATTCCTTTTTCCGCGAACCGAAGCGCCTCCGCCTCATGATCAATATGCGTCACCATAAATATAAACATGTCGATCTGAGAATGCGACATCCAGTGCACGACCTTTCGCTCCACCATCGGTACATTGTTCGCCCTGCACATTGCTTCACAGATATATGCGTTATGTGCATCCATCTGATCGACCAGCCGATCCGTCAGCCCCTCCATACTCGATCCCTGTGCCTTCGTCAGTACGAGCAGCACTTCATCCCGATAGGTATACAACTCATGTACAATCTGCTCCATCGACTCAAAATCACTGCTGTCATCATGTGCTGCGCCCTGCGGCGCTTTCATTTCCTCCACTTCAAAGGCAAAATGCTCTGCAAGCACGACATTAAGCCGCTCCATCAGATCTCCTACCACCTGACAGAACAGATCATCCTTATCTTTGAAAAAGAAATACAATGCACCGGTCGTCACGTCCGCCTTGCTGCAGATACTGCGCAGAGATGCCCCTGCGAACCCCTTTTCCATAAATTCCTCTTTTGCACATTTTAAAAGCTGCGCCTTTGTCTCTCTGTCATGAAGCTTCTTTTCCGGCATATAACCTCCCAATGCACCAAATATACGTCCGGCGTATATTCGATTGTCATGTATCTAAAAAAAAATGTAACATAACAACGTTACGTTAAATAACACTGTTATGTTACACTGATTTACACTTTCTGTCAATACCCTATCCTGTTTTTACGATATCACACTTACATCCGACTGTACGAGCTCCTTGTCCTGTTTTGCCTGCTTTTTCACGAATCGGTATGCCCAGATATCTACAGCAATCACAAACACGAGGAAGAACAACATCAACCCATCCGAGTCTAACGACAGTGACGTGTCATAGATTCCATGCTCGATTGCCGGTATGAGTACCGCCTGCCGCAGACACCGCTTGCAGCGCTTTTTGTCGCCTGCAAGGTCTGCTTCCTTTGCCATACCAAAGAAATATCCCATGATCACGCCATCGATCGCATGTGAAGGAACCGACAACAGCATTCTGGTGATCGCCGTATCCAGACCACCATCCATGACATACAGCACATTTTCGATCGCTGCAAAGCCAAGCGCAGATGTCACACAGTACACGATCGCGTCAAACTTGTAGTTGAATGCCGGATCTTTCCAGGATGCCTTTTTCGCTGCCTTCAGCTTCCAGTATTCCTCTACGACTGCCACACATACAAAATTGTCCAGCACAATATAGGCGAGCGAGCTTTCCTCAAAGAAGATACCCACCACATCACCCAGAATAAGCTCTAAAATGATCGTCGGAATCACCGAGAGCACACCGAGAAGAAAGATCTTCCACAATAGCTTTGCCGGCTCTTTTTCGACCTTATCCTGCCGATAGATCCATATTACGAGTGCGATTGCCGGCAATAATGCCAATACAATTAAAAACATACTTACTCCTCCCCTGTGGCATTTTGATCTGATGGATCAGATGGATCTGATGAATCTGGTGTATGTCCCTGTTTCTTTTGTTTCCGCTTGTCGATCCGCCAGCCTATTTCTAATATAATCACAACGGCAAGAACAATCGTCCCGATGATGTCGAACACTGGCATCGCCGGCTCGCTTTCAATCAGCCGGTAATCGCTCTGCAGCTTCTTAAACATTGCCATGCGATCCATGAAATCAACCGTCAAGTGTGCCTCCGGGTCTGTGTAAAACGTTGTTCTGTAGATATTGGTATAGACTCTGCGGAAAAAGCCAATGCCGTCTACTCCTATATGACCTTTACCGACCGGACTGCCATCCCAGTCAAACAATATCGTGCCACCCCTGCTGCTGCAATAGTCCATCTCCTCACCATCGGTATCTAAAAATATAAGAAAAGACTCTTTATCTCCGTCCATTGTATCCAGATATCGCTCCTGTGCATAACCCAGACAGTTTCCATCGGCGTCATAATATCCATAAGTCGTGCTCCCACGCTCATTGATCGGCTCATCGGTCACATAATCAATGGAAAACCATTCCTCCCCATCGATATACACCGTGTCCCCTTTCAGATATCCGGCGACTTTCCCATCTGCCACGATCTCTGTTTTTTTCCTCTTTGAATACAAATCCGCATAGATCTCAATATTCTCTGCGGTATTCAGCGCCTCTATTGCTTCCTCTGCGCTGTCAAACTCCATCTGTGGTGTCTTGCCACAGCCTGTCAGCCACAGACATCCGGTGAGAACAGCCATGATGACAGCCCATGCATGCAATCGTTTCTGTTTCGTCTTGTTCAAGTCTATGTACTCCCTCTTCTACATCAGCAAACGTTTGTTGTCTATTACATATAATTATCCAGATAATACCGTTGCAACTCATTAAAAGTCGGCATCGTCATCACGATTTTATCCTTGATGTCTACTTCCTGGTCGACACCATCCTCCATGACGAAATTGATCGTACAGCCTGATCCGATCATGTCGATTTTTCCATCAACTCTGGCGATCACATTTCTCTCACTGTCTAACAGTATCGTACCGTCCTCCGTTGCATAATAATCTTCTTTCGGATTGCCATCTGCATCCAGAAATTGAATATACCAGGCTTTCTCGCCGCCCTCCGGTGTGATGACCCGCTCCTGTCCATAACCGAGACAGTTATCGTCCATATCATAGTAACCGTAGGTCGTTCCCGATACGACACCCTCTACATCATTGATCGGTTCATCAGTCACACTCTTCAGATAGAACCAGTCCTGGTCATCCACATTAACCGTCCATTTCACGTTCCAAAAACCGCTTTGAGACATATATGCCGCAATCTTTTCGTCCGCGAGAATATCTCCCATCGTATCTACATCCTCCAGATCTTCGGTCAGAAACGTAACGGTCGTGGCATGATTCAGCGCCTCCTTTGCTGCGTCCGCGTCCGGATATTCGATCTGTGACGGTATAACTAGCGTACAGCCGGTGAGCAGCAGTCCTGCGCCCATCACAAGCCCTGCCATACATATTCGATTCATAATACTCATCTCCTCTACATTATTAATCAGATATTAACGAATCTCAGCGATTCGACAGTCCGCCATCCTGATCTCTCGCGAGTTCTCTGGCTGCCATCACAGCGAGCGCTGTCATCTGCGGCAGATACCGCGTATCATAGACGATCAGAAATGCATTGTCAAAAAATACATTGCCGACCGTGATATCCATATTGTCCATGATTGCTCCGAGCATCGTACCATTCAGTGTCACTTTATAATTATGTCCGATCGAACCTGCATATTCGACTAACTCCAGCTTACCTTCCGGCAGATCCATCGCAAACCGGTCTCTAACCAGCTCGAATTTCTTCTTTAATACGCCGTAAGGCTCCCCATACAGATAAAACTGATAAGTCGCAAGTACATGAATCAGTTCCTTTGTCATGCGGAATACTTCATTATGCGAGGTATCAAAGATACGGAACGTCTTTAACGGTACGGTACTGTCAATCTCATAGACCAGATTACCCTCAGAATCCTCCAGATCGAAATGCTGTCCTGTGAGCTTAAAGTCCTCGGTGAACATGT
>JBNMKT010000052.1:0-14809 GCA_050874485.1 bacterium | reverse complement strand
GTTTATAAGAATGCACACCGATGAGATGCCCCTCCTCACAGGCACGGCGAACCAGCTCGGGATATAGCTCCACTTCCGAGCCCAGCACGAAAAACGTCGCAGACACACCTCGCCGTTTCAATTCATCCAGCAGCATCGGTGTATACTCCGGATTCGGCCCGTCATCAAACGTGATTGCGATCTTTTTCGTCAGTTCATCGCGCTGTTTTCCACCGGATGCCGCTGCCGCCTGATAGTCTGTCCCCACAGGTTCAGCCGGTGTTTCATGCTGCACCTCCTGCACACAATGCTCCACGATAACCGCTGCCAGCACACCGACTGCCAGCGAAGCAGCAAATAGCAGCAGCCCACATAAAACCTTATATCTTATTTCCTTATGATCACCAGAATGCATAAAAAAACCCACTTACATACAGTTGCTTTATTGTATGCAGTGGGTTTGCCTTCCATGTCAGATACTCTGTGTTTCTGTGTCTGATCCATTCTCAGGCTGTACCGGGATCTCTGTCTGTTGCTCGTTTGTTTCCTGTCTCCCGGCTTTTTTCTGCTGTTCGTTTATTTCCTGTTTTTCGTCTCTTTCCCGCTGTTCGATCCGCTTCATCTTGCGTGCCAGTTGTTCCTGATCTACAGCGCGTGCAAATGCGAGCTCCTGCTCCTTTTGCATCCGCACCATCTCGTTATGTTCCTGATGTAAAAACAGCTTCACACCAATCGCTGAGATGATCATGCATAGCAGCGTCAGTATTCCGGCAATCAACAGGATCCAGTATGCGATCTTTTCGATAGTTCCGGTAATGAACCGAAGGTCAAACAACAACACGACTGCCGCTAATAACGTCACGACCGCGATCGTCAGCACGATCGGCCACACGCTTTTTCGCATAATGTGCATCTGCAGCGCCTGCTGGAGCATGACGACCGCCACTGCCAGCACGAGCAGACCTGCGAGGGCACTGATCTGTCCGGTCAATTCCTTTGCACGCGCGAGGGCACTGCCACCTAAGATCACAATCAACGCGCCTCCCGAAAAGCTATAGTCGTGCACGCTCCGATATGCTTCTGTCACAAAATATTTCACGATCAGACCGATGCCGAGCGCGATCAGGAGCGCACTGATCATATAAATCAGGTACTGTTCCTGCACTCCATCCACAAACAGCATGATGCTGCCTACCAGAATAAAGAGCAATGCAACTGCCGTTAAAAAGATGGTTCCCAGATGCCCACCAGTGCGTGCGATCTGATCCTGTGCTGCCCGGTACGGCTTTTTCTGTTTTGATTTCGGTTCCTTTTTGCTGCCGGTATTACCCATATCCTACCCCCGTGTCTGTCTCATCTGCTACGCACGATATACAATCTTTTTCGCCAGTTCATCCGCTGCAGCTTCGTCTTCAAAATATGCAAGGATCGCCAGGCCAAAATCAATCGCGGTTCCCATGCCGCGGCTCGTGATGATATTACCGTCACGGACAACCGGCTCACAGGTCACCTCTGCCCCTGTCAGCTGATCCTCCATTCCCGGAAAACAGATCGCCCGCTTTCCCTGCAACAGTCCCAGGCTGCCAAACACAGTCGGTGCCGCACAGATTGCTGCGATCAGCTTGCCCTGTGCGCAGGCACGTTTTAACTGCTCACACACGCCTGCATGCGCTCCGAGATTGGCCGTGCCCGGCATACCTCCGGGGATCACCAGTGCATCATAGCTGTCAAAATCCGCGTCTTCATACAATACGTCTGCCAGCACAGTCACCTGATGGGAGCTGACCAGCGCCTGTGCCCCTGTCACAGAGATGATATCACAGGTCAAACCTGCCCGGCGCAGGATGTCGACGACTGTCAGCATCTCGATCTCCTCGTATCCGTTTGCTACCATAATACCTATTTTTTTCTCACTCATTTGATGATCTCCTTTTGATTTTTATGATATTTTTTCATTTACAAAACTATTGTAAAACCCACTATCCAGCTGCGACTACAGCAGTCTCCCGGTCAGGCTGCTCCGGTTGCCCGGCGGTGTCTCGCTGTTTCTCCAGCCTTGGCTCAATGTGTCCTTCAGTTCCTTCGCACACATAGCCTGCGGCTTTCAGTTATGACATGAAAATTGTTAGCAAACCGCTCGCACTTCGCCGGACAAAAGTCGCATCTGACGGGAACTCCTGTATCCGCAGCCGTCAGCTCTTCGTTATATATTGTTTGCAAAGTAAGCTTCAGTATATAAGTTGAACATGCGAGCACAATCAACTCATATACTGCAATAGCTGCGCGAGCAAAGTCGTGTCTGATTTTGCTGCCTTTGCACGATGGAGAGGAGACTCCAAATTGTGGAAGCCTTTGCTGACACAATTTTGTTTTTAGGAGGCTCATCGGAATGATTCGTGCAACGAAAGCAAAACAGACATGCTTGCGGGAGCTGCGTCCTCACATCATAAGTGCTCGCATAACCCTAAATATAAGACACGTAATTTCGCAACCACCTATTTTATACCTGCTGTAACCCTATCAGCTTCTTCCATGACTGTGCGGCGGTATGCCTATCGTTTGCGCTCATTATATCATAATTATCGGCAGCTATCCAGTAGTTGTAAAGTGAGCAAAAGCTGTTTATAATAAAACCATCACAAACAGTATATGACGCAGGGCTAACGGCTGTGGACACAGTGGTTTCTGTCAACTGCGACTTTTGCCCGGCGAAGTGCGAGCGATTCGTAATCGGGCTTCGTGTCATAACTGAAAGCCGCAGGCTATGTGTGTGAGCAAAGCGAAAGACACCTACCGAACTGCCACTGGCAGTTCGCCACGGATGCATGGCAACATCGAGTCAAGGCTGAAGAGACAGCGAGACACCGCAGGGCAACCGGAGCAGCTTGATCAGAATACTACTGCGCCCACAGCCAGGTAGCCAGGATAATAAAAATAGTTTCGCAAACGCCTATCACAAACACACCCGGAAAGGAGTCCACTATGTCATCTACATCATCTGTATCACCGGAATCTGCGATGTCTCCTGCCCTCGCAGAACCTCAAAAACCTTCTAATCCTCCAATGGAAATCGAACGTAAATTCTTGCCAGCGAAGCTGCCCGAGCACCTCGAGCGTTTCCAAATGCATCAGATCGAACAGGGCTATCTATGCACCAGTCCGGTCGTGCGCATCCGCCGCTCGGATGATGAATACTATCTGACCTACAAATCAAAGGGCATGCTCGCCCGCGAAGAATACAATCTTCCGCTGACAGCCGAGGCTTATGCGCATCTAAAGCCCAAGGCGGACGGACGCATCATAGAGAAAACGCGCTATCTGATCCCACTCGATGATAAACTAACCGTAGAGCTCGATGTATTTGCAGGGGACCTCGCCCCACTCATACTCGCAGAAGTCGAGTTTTCTTCCGAAGAGGAGGCAGACGCTTTTGTGCCGCCCGCGTGGCTCGGAGAAGACGTGACGTTTGACCGGCGGTATCACAACAGCACGATGAGTCAGAAATCATAACATGAATTTTCTGGCATCTGCGAAATCTGTCATCGACAGCTTCTACAGATGAAGAACACCATGAAAAACGGATGGCAGGCAAATAGCCCACCATCCGTTCTTATGCTCTGTTCGTTTTTCGTATCAAACATTTATCGAAACCGATTGATCTCATATTTTCGTTTTGCCTCGATGCATCCTTTGAGCTGCCGGTAGCGGTCATCGATGTCTCCATCGGGAATGACCACATCCAGCGCTACCGCCATCGTATCGATCAGATAATCATTCAGATCCAACTGCATCCGATATAAAATCTCCAGTTTTTCCTCATACGTCTCCGCATCCAAAAATGCCATCAGATTATCAAACTGCGGCGGTTTTTCTTCTGTCTGTTGTTCGTCTGCTGCTCTGTCACGTTGTCTGTCCAATTCCATCGTTCTATCCTTCCATTATACCGGCATTCAGTTATACATGCGATTGAGCATATCCGTAGCCTCTGCCAGAAAATCCCGTTCAAACTCCAGACTACCACTGTAGCCTTTGACAATCAGGTCATTCACTTCATCCATCAGATGATAGGTATCAAAATCATCCACACCGGGCTGATTGTGCAGTTCTGTGCCATGCCCGTCCTCGTGCTCACTGTGAATATGACGCGCCTTTGCTTTGTCTTTCATGATCTCGTCACCAACCGGCACACGTCCCAGTTCTACGTCACCATCTGACGGCTTCGTATCATCATCAAACTGCTGAGCTGCGTTTGCCTTTGCCTTTTGCAGTATCGTATTCTGCTGCATGGGAGCCGCTGTCTGTGCACGCTTTGCAGCCTGTGGCATACGCTGTCCCTGTGCTCTCTGCTGCATGGGACGCTGCTGCGCAGAATGCGGTCCCTGCATGCGCTGTCCTGAATACTGCGGCGGTCTCGTATTACGCGGAACGTTCGGTGTTGCTTCCCGCTCGTTTTTCTTTGCGTTTTTCGTACACCGGATCACAATATAGACGATCACTGCGACCCATATTACAAATCCACCCATATGCTTCCTCTCTCCTGCTCTGTTCCGTTAGTTTGCTGCGTAACGCTCTAATTCCAGATTCATGATCTGCTGCATCTCCGTACTCTCTACCGGAGCCTCACCCAGATCCTCCGTTCTGCCATTATCATGGATATAGATCAGCTTGCGGTCACCTTTTTCCTCCCCGCGAACGATCATATAATAGCCAGGCCGGTCTGCCTCCTTGTGCCAGGTCACATAAATGCGGATACATGCGCCCCGATCCAGTTTCTTCGCCGGCATAGAGATATGGATCATATCCAGCTTCGGATCGATACCAAGCTGCATCACCTCAAAATCTTCCTCTGTATACGGCATCTGCAGCTTGTTCTGATACTGGTCTTTAAAAAACGTATACAGCACTTCTGCATTCACACCGTCAAAATATGCCTTGTCCTTCGTATAGATACTGTGCGGAAACAGCACGTATTCCACATTTTTTCTGGCGAGCAGATGGAACTGCGCCGGTGTCACCTGCTGCTCCTTGCGCGGCCGGACGACAAAATTGTTAGAAAATGGATTGACAACCACGCCGTATACCGGGCTTTTGGCATTTTTCGCATAATTCATGCATGCATCAAATGTCATCTCTATCACGCCGTTTGAGTAATGCTCTTTGGGCAGCTGCGCCAGTGTCGTGTAGACTGCGAGGAAATGCTCTTTATTCGGATTCTGTATCAATACAGGAATCGGCTTCGCATCCTTGGGGAGTTTCACCGGCTGGCCGGTGCGCTCAAGCTCTGCCTGCATCGCTGCCAGCGTCTCATCTTTTGGAAAAGTAACCGGTACAATAAAGCGTACCTGTCTCATCTTTTCCACCAGTTCATGCGACTGCTCGGGCGTCATTCCCTTCTTATATTCCTCCAGCAACTGCTCGATTTCTTTGATCTGTGTCTGATTGTCTGCCATTGTGTTTCTATTCCTTTCCACTTTCATCTTTTCGTAGTTCTTCCCACGGTTTCTTATTTGAACGAACCGAGTACGGTTCCGGCTCCATCGGTAATATACCAGTTCATGCTTGTCAGCTTTCCACGCCAGCCATAGCTTTGATCTGTAAAATCAATACCTGTCACACATACCAGATTATAAATACCGATCTGCTTCATCGTAACCGAATAGCTCACTTTCTTTTTCTGTTTGAACGGTATGGTGATAAAATTCTTTGTCAACGTCTCACGATCTGTTCCTGAATTAAATCTGGAGATCGTGATCTTCTTTGCATTTGACGTATCTGCCATATAGGTTTTATCACCGAGAATTGTATAGCTGATATCTTTCTGCAACGCGAGTGAATACTTACTCTTCTTCTCGGTCGCCAGCTGGTATTTATAGTTGTTTCCTTCCGATGTTGAAAAATACAGCGCCTTGCTTCCGATCACCAGCTTGTCATCACCGGTATTTTTGGCTACTGGTTTCTTTTTTCCGTCTGTTGTCAGCCTGCGGATCGTTCCATACCAGAATCTTCCAGTGCCTTCATAGGATCCGAAATCATAGTAGAGTTCCCCTCCGGACTGTGCCACATCACTGATCATCAGCGGTGAATAAGATTCATTGTCACTTCGTTTTTCCGTTGCTACACGGATCAGCTTCTTTTTATTAGTCGTACTCAGACGATACAGGGAAACTTTATCCGCCTTATTGTCAGTGATATAATAATAGCTGTCACTGCCAATATTTCCGACATAACTCAATGCCTGCCGAGCGGACGCAGTCTTGATCTTTTGTATCTCACCTGTCTCATACGCAATACAAAACAGCCGCTCTCTTCCATTTTTCAATTCCTCTATTCCATATACATGTGCAGCGTCTGCATAACAGACCTCACCCGCGCACAATACGCGCGCATCACTGCCATCCAGCCGGCACATATACATCTGCCATCCGCCATCATCATCCCTGGTTGTATAATACAGGTACTGCCCACTCACAACAAGCCGCAAGACACCGTTTGGTTCTGTCGCAACCTTCGATACCTTTCCATCTGAGACCCGCTTCCGGCAGATCGTTGCCGTGCTGCTATCCTCCTGTCTGCGGATAAAATAGATGTATCCGCCCTGTCCGATCATGTCTGAATCTTCATATACAAATGTAGTCGCTGCTGCCTGTGCCGTCACCGCGTCAGCCATCAGACATCCGGTTGCCATGACGATCGCCAGCATCAGACAGATCATTTTCTTACTTACTCTACTTATCTTATTTATAAGCTGCACTTTTGTCTGTTTCATCCTGCCATTCCTCCGCTATACATTTCTTTTTTTAATCCTGATTCTGCATACCGCATATTTTTTACTTCCGTCTGCTGCCGTCGCTGTGATCTTTACCGTATGACCGATACCAGCCTTCTTCACACGTACTTTGCCGCTTTGATCCACAACAGCATATTTCGGATTGCTGCTCTTCCATGTCACCCTGCCATCGGTCACATAACCAGGTGACACCTTCGCTGTCAGCTTCAATGTCTTTCCATACCGGACACTCGCCTGCTTCCGGTTCAAGGTCACCTTCGCCACCAGCGTCTTCAGCTTTGACAGATCAATGATCCCGCCTGTGATACACTGATCCGAAAGCGCATCCACCTTCCGCACACATTTCATCAGACATCCGCGCAGCGTCTCTGCCGACATTGTCGGATTGGCCGCCGCCAGTGTCGCTACTGCCGCACTCACGACCGGTGTTGCCATCGAAGTTCCGGTCAGATATGTGTAAGCACCAAACTGCTGCGTATCTACATTGGCAGCAGATATCGCTATATCATCCAGATACCATGTCAGCGGTGTACCGACCACTCCTGTATTGATATCCAGACCCACAATCCGCATATACGTCCGGTCCCCGACTGTCACAAACCGTGATTCCTGCGGCGTACTCACCATCATCTGCGATTCCCAGCTAATCTCACCACCACTACCTTCACCTTCCATGAAGCCGACATAATACGTGGCATTCTGATCCAGATACAGATCAGTCACATCTATATAGATAGAACCAGCGACTTCCTCTCCACCCGAACGTGCCCTGCGGGTCACGTTCAGCTTCAAATAGCCGTTATCGCCATCTTTCATTTTTTTAACATCCACGGAATATATCGTCGGCAGACCGATCTGTTCTGCGGTATAGAAACTCTCCCAAGTCTGCCCCACGGGGAGAATATTTTCCGCATCCGCGCTAAAACGGTTAAAATAAACCGATAGCTGCTGCCGTCTGCTGTCACTGTAGATACCCGGTATATAAGTATCCGCTGTATAAGTAGACAACATATTGCTGCCAGGCGCAAACAGATCCACCTCATTCACACCGTAATCCGAATAATAAGCAGTCTCATCATTCTCATTGGACGCACCCACGATCACCACATAAGGACTGTCCAGATCATAAGGCGTCACCAGCGCCTTTCGTGTCTGATCCCAGTTCACATGATCATTTCCTGCTGCAAATACAGAGAGTGCTCCCATCTCGCCGACCACATCGATCGCCATCGAAAGCAGCCCATTCGTATCGGCACTGCCACCCCACGAACAATTGACCGCACGGACATTCACGCCCGCCTCCATCGCGCGGTATATATACTCATACGCTTCGATGATTGTTGAGTCAGAAATCTGTTCCGAATCACCCTCCGTGACCTTCAGTGCCATAATCCGGGCTTTGGATACACCGGCAATACCGGTTCCATTATCCTGCACTGCGGCCGCGATTCCTGCCACATGCGTACCGTGTCCGTCCACATCCATTGGATCCGCATCATCATCGCCAAAGTCATACCCATAGCTGCCTTCCAGCGTTCCCGGATAGGGATTATCCCACATACATCCATTCAGATCCGGATGTGTATAATCGACACCGGTATCGATGACTGCGATCACCGGCACATCCGCCTCTGTGACCTGCTGCTTTGACCAGCGGATACCTTCGCCGGATGTACCGGCGCCATCCAGATACCACTGATTATCCACGTATGGATCTGACGACATCAGCTTCTGATAACCATTCGCGCTCACTCCATCTACATAATACTGCTGTAATGCAAGCTGCATGAGCTCCTCTGTGGTATATGTATCCGACACCAGATGCACGACATAGGTCTCCTTGCCGCTTTGTGCATCTGTACCAAAACTGCTGACATCTTCGACCCGCACTGCCGGATCATAGCGGTACACACCCTCCTGTGTGAGTGCTGTCCCACAAGCAGTCTCCAGCGATACCAGTGCCTCACCTTCCTCATAGGATTGCGTTTCCAGATCAGAAACTGCGTTCTCTAATAATTGTTTTGTCTCCTCTACGCGCACCTGCGATGCCCATATTTCCTGCAGCGGCATCATCTGTACGCCAAGCACCAGCGTCAGCAGACACACCCCTGCACACTGTCGTTTCTTCATGCTGTTACTCCTATAGCTTTAAGTATGAATAGTATACCACACAACCTATGAAATGTGTTATACTATTTATACCAATTCGCTGTGCCTGTACACGTATATTTGTACACAGGCATCATGGTGTGTATGGAAGAAGGAGGATTTTTGTATGAATGTTTTTATGAAAAATACCAAAACAGTATGGCTGCTGACCGCACTTGTCATCCTGCTTTGCTGTGTACATGCGATGCCTGCGCAGGCGGCGCTGCGCCTGGATCAGACATCACTGGCACTGGCAGAAGGACAGACAGCATCACTGAAGCTGAGCGGCACCAGTAAAAAAATCACCTGGCGCAGCAGCAACAAAGCAGTCGCCACTGTCTCAAAAAAGGGTAAAGTGACAGCCAGGACTCCCGGCGAAGCAGTCATCACTGCCGCTGTCGGGAAAAAAGTCAGAAAGTGTACCGTCACAGTCACAACCGACTACACGAAATATTACGAATATCAGGTAAAATACGACAAAGTGACTATTAATAAGCTGCTTCGCATCTCCGAGACAGAGCTCACGATTCCGGACACGATTGAGGGATGTCCTGTCACAGAACTGGCAGACGGCCTGTTCGAAAACTGCGATGGGCTCGAAAAGATCACACTGCCATCCGGCATCACCAAAATCGGAGCCTCCATGTTCGCCGGCTGTCATCAGCTGCGCGAGGTTGTCTGCAACGGCAGTATCTCCTCGCTCGGTGCGCGTGCATTCTACGAGTGTAATGCACTCGAAAAGCTGCCGGATCTGTCAGCCGTCGAAACCATTGACGCAGAGACATTTTATAACTGCGATGCACTGAGCGCACTTCCGGTCTCATTAAATCTGAAGTCCATCGGCGACTACGCATTCTATGACTGCGACAAACTGCTCACATTTTTCGGTTCGGACAGCCTGACCTCGATCGGCAAATGCGCATTCAAGGGCTGCGATGCACTGCTCGGTATCTCCGGTTGCAAAAACGTATTGACGATCGGCGAGGAAGGCTTTGCGGACTGCAAGCAGCTCGGCACTGTATCTATGGGTGATAAACTGACAACACTCGGCAACGCCTGTTTTTCAGGCTGCGAAAAACTCGGTTCTGTGCATCTGTCCAGTCTGCTCTCCGCAATCCCCGACCGGTGCTTCTATAACTGTTATGCGCTGAGCAACGTGACTGTACCTACAGGAATCACCAAAATCGGAAACATGGCTTTTTACAACTGTATCAAGCTGTCGATCCTGACGTTTCCCGGAACCGGTATCACAAGCATTGCATCCGATTCCTTCGCAGGCGTTCCACTCAGCAATCTGCAGGTTTGGTACAAGGCAACAGCCGATGCGTCCAGCTATCTTGAAACATGGCTGAAAGCCCCCGCGCAAAACGCCATCCAGTTACATGCGATCTGATTTTGAAAACATATGACAGCCACTTCAGACCTAGGCAAAATCGCACAAAAATACCATGCAGGTAACCCTGCATGGTATTTTTCATTTTCGATATCTCATTGCTGTATTGATCAAAAATTCTGCATTCGTAGGTCTGCCATTCATATTGTCACACGGAAACGGATACCGGTAACGCAAAGTATCCAGATTACTCCGCTTCCAGACAGATTCGATTGCATTTCGAATCGTGCGCTCGACGCTGCTCACGGAAGTCCCATAATACTTTGCCACTTTTGGATATACATCATGTGTCACGCGTATCTGTCTTCCATACCCCATTTTGGAGATCAGATAAATAGCTATCACGATGTTGTTAAACCCCACTTGACCTCTGCGAAATCCCATCCCCACGAGATCCGAAGCGATCTGCATCTGCAACCGATTTCCCCGATTGGCTGCAACTTCCGATGGTGTCTTCTTTTTCCGGTCTGATAAACCGGATTCTGCTGACTCCATCTCGTTCCATATGACGACAGTCATTCCCTGCGACTGCAAGTACTCTAACAGTTGTGCCTCTTTTCCTGGTTCGAATACCGCCACACTCACAAGAACCCCTCCTTTTCTATGAAATTATATGGTAGCTTAACCCTACCACATCAACGTAGAAAAGTGAATATGAGACGCACAATTACAAAAAAATGGTAATTTTTTGCACAATTTTAACTTTATGTGTAATATTGATGAAAACTTTCCTTTACGGACGTGTTATATTTCCTGCTAATCGGTATCTCTCTTCCATCCTGCATCAATACCGTATTCTTGAAACAAGCCTTGACCGCATCGAGATTGACCACAAACGACACATGCGTCTGCACAAAACGTTCATCCTCGAGCAGAGGCTTCAACTTAGAGGCGAAAGATTCCCGCAGCGTCACACTCTGATAGACTCTGCCACTGCCTGTCGTGATCCGGAGCGTCTGTCCATCACGTTCCACATACATAATGCTCGAATAGCGCAGCTTCCGTTCTCCGTCAACTGTGCGGACCGGGAAATATTTCTTTTCCTTTTTCCGTGCATCCGCAAATACATAATCCAGCGTGTCATATAATTCGCGTGGCCGCACCGGCTTCACAAAATAGCGCAGAGCATGCACATTGAACGCATTCATGGTATCTTTCTTCGAAGCTGTGATAAACACAATCGGATTGTAATGATAACGAAGCCTGATTTTACGTGCCAGATCGATACCATTTCCATCCGGAAAAAAGATATCCAGCAAGTACATATCCGATTCAATTTTTTCAAGATCTTCTTCCAGTGGGATCGGCGAATCGTATTCCAATATCTCCAGATCCGGTATCTGTCGTTTTTCTCGATACCGCAAAACCATTTCTTTTACGATAGTTCTACCGATCGGACTGTCATCACAAATGCTGATGATCATATAACGCTCCTGTTCGTCTCCTTTTAAAAATATCTTTTATTTTATCAATTTATGGAGTCGAATATTGTCGCCGGTTATCAGTCCGTCCAGCCGACCAGTTCATCCATCAATCCCCAGATCTCATCTCTGCCCTGTTTTGTCTCAGCAGAAAACGGGATGACCACATCCTCTGCCTTCAATCCGAGACCGGCGCGTACCTCTTTGAGTGCTTTCTGTACCTGAGAACGCTTCAGCTTGTCCAGTTTTGTCGCAATAATGATCGGCTGATAGCCCTGATACACAATCCAGTCATACATCGTCTTGTCATTGGCTCCCGGTGTATGCCGGATATCAACCAGCAAAAATACTGCCTGAAGCTGCTTGCTTGTATGCAGATAGTTCTCGATCATCTTGCCCCATTTGGCACGCTCGCTTTCCGATACCTTGGCATATCCATAACCCGGCAGATCTACCAGATACATCGCGTCATTGATATTATAAAAATTAATCGTCTGTGTCTTTCCCGGCTGTGAGGAAGTACGCGCCAGTGATTTGCGGTTCATAAGCGCATTGATCAACGAGGACTTCCCGACATTCGATTTGCCCGCAAATGCAATCTCCGGCAGCTGATTGTCCGGGATCTTACTCGTAATTCCACATACCGTCTCCAGATTCACCTGTTTAATTACCATCTTTTTTCTCCTTTACCAGCACAATATCGAGCACTTCTTCCATATGTTCCACCGGTATGATCGACAATCCGCGCGTGATCTCAGCCGAGATCTCTTCCAGGTCCTTCACATTCTTTTTCGGTACGCAGACGGTCTGTACACCTGCATTTTTCGCTGCCAGCAGCTTCTCCTTGAGTCCTCCGATCGGAAGCACCCGGCCACGCAGCGTGATCTCTCCGGTCATCGCCACATCCGCTCTGGCAGGGATACCTGTCACCGCTGACAACATCGCTGATGCCATCGTGATACCGGCTGACGGGCCATCTTTGGGTACTGCCCCCTCTGGAATGTGGATGTGTATATCATGCTCACTGAAAAAGTTCCTATCCAGCCCATAATCCATACTGATCGAACGTACATAGCTGAGCGCCGTCTGTGCAGACTCCTTCATGACATCACCCATCTGTCCGGTCAGCTTCATCTCACCCTTTCCAGGCATCAGATTGACCTCTACCTCCAATGTGACACCACCGACACTCGTCCACGCGAGTCCTCGCACAATGCCGACTTCGTCCGTCTGACCCGCCTTGTCTTCTGTGTATTTCACCTTTCCGAGATATTGTTCGAGATTCCCGGCAGTGATCCGGACCTGCTTTTTCTCGCCCTCATATACTCTGCGCGCCGTTTTGCGGCAGATCTCTCCCAGCTTGCGCTCAAGATTACGCACACCGGCCTCTCTCGTATAACCAGAGATAATCTGTTCCATCGCTGCGCGGCTGATCTCCAGCTGCCCGGGCTCCAGTCCATTTTTCTTCATCTGCTTGGGTAACAGATGGTCTGTCGCAATATGGTACTTTTCATTCGCCGTATAGCTCGTGACTTCGATCAGCTCCATACGATCCAAGAGCGGACGCGGGATCGTCTCAGTCGAATTCGCCGTGCAGATAAACAGTACCTCTGACAGATCCACGGGAAGTTCTACATAATGATCCCGGAACTTCTGGTTCTGCTCGCCGTCCAATACCTCCAATAACGCTGACGAGGTATCCCCCTTATAATCACTGCTCACCTTATCAATCTCGTCCAGCAGAATGAGTGGATTGCTCACTCCCGCCGTCCGGAGCGCTGTCACGAGTCTGCCCGGCATCGCTCCGACATAGGTACGCCGGTGTCCTCGGATCTCAGCCTCATCGCGCACACCGCCGAGACAGATACGCACATATTTTTTATCCAGTGCCTCCGCGACCGAACGCGCAATACTTGTTTTTCCGGTTCCCGGAGGTCCAACGAGACAGATAATCGGACTCTCGCCCTTGTTCGTCAGATTGCGCACTGCCAGAAACTCTAACATACGCTCCTTGACCTTTTCCAATCCGAAATGCTGCTCTTCGAGCACTTCCTTTGCATGTTTCAGGTCTTTGTTATCCTTGGACACCTTTTTCCACGGAAGTTCTAAAACTGTCTCCAGATATCCACGCAGCACGGCACTCTCTGATGAATTGGAAGGGATATTTTTAAAACGGTCGATCTCCTTCGCGATCTTTTCCTTGATCTGTGCATCTGCCTTGAGTTTTTTCAACTCGGCGCGGAAATGATCTATATCACTCTCCGTATTGTCCTCACCGAGTTCTTTGCGGATGACCTTCATCTGCTCCCTGAGCAGATATTCCTTCTGGTTCTGGTCTACTTCCTGTCTGACTTTTTCCTGAAATTCATTTTTGATTGCAATGATGTCCATCTCCTGCAGGAGCATGGCAACCAGTACTTCATATCGCTCCGTCAGTGTGACAGCCTCCAGCAAATGCTGCTTTCCATGATAATCAATCGCCAGATTATTCGCGATCATATCCAGCGTATCACCAAGATCCTTCTGCTCAGAGATCTGTCGCACGAACTCCTTGCTGACTTTTCCATTGACAGCTGCATATTTTGCAAAGGTCTCCTGCACGCCACGCAGCATGCCCTGCTGTACATTTTCTGCCAGTTCTTCCATATCTTCTTCGCTGAAACGGATCGCCTGTACCTTCAGATACTCCTGCTCATCCAATACTTCGCCCAGTTCCGCGCGTTCTTTTCCTTCCACCAGCACACGGATCACTCCGCCCTGCATCTTGATCACCTGCTTGATATGCGCGATCGTGCCGATCTGATACAGGTCATCCTGCGCAGGCTCCTCGATATCCGCGTCTCTCTGAGCGACGAGAAAGATGCGTTCGTCCTCCATCATCGACTGCTCTACCGCATGGATCGAGCGTTCACGGCTGATATCAAAATGCACGAGCATCCCCGGCAATATGACCATGCCACGCAGTGCAACCGCAGGCAGTTCCAATATAATATCTGTCATACTTTTATCCTTTCCCTTTTTTATACCACAACACTCTTGCAGATGTATGATAACGACAAAACCCGCCTGTAACTATTTTAC
>JBNMKT010000051.1:0-14866 GCA_050874485.1 bacterium | reverse complement strand
GTCAAGATCGACATCACAGATGATGGTGCTGTATCCGTATGCGGAACAGACGCACAGATGATGGACAAGGCGATTGAGATGATCAAGATCATCACGACTGATTTCGCAGAAGGCCAGATCTTCAAGGGTGTTGTTGTCAGCATCAAGGAGTTTGGCGCATTCGTTGAGTTTGCTCCTGGAAAAGAGGGCATGGTTCACATCTCCAAGATCGCAAAAGAGCGTATCAACCGCGTGGAGGATGTCCTGACACTTGGTGACAAGGTCACTGTCAAGTGCATGGGCAAGGATAAGATGGGACGTATGAGCTTCTCTATGAAGGATGTCGCTGAGTCTGAAAAATAAATGATACAAAGCCTGAAATGGGCTGATATAGAATGATGATGAGGACAGTCAAGTCAAACGTGGCTGTCCTCATTTTTACCCTTACACATCCGGATTTGTCCCTGCATAAGATAAAAATAATTCTTTTGGCAGGATATTTCGTATGGAACGTGTACGAAAATTGATTCATACAGAACTTCCTCATGGGGAAGGATTTTTAGGGAAGGGTTCCACTGTGGCGATTCTCGATACTGGTGTATCCTCGCATCCGGATCTGAAAAGCCGGATTCTGGATTTCCGCGATTTTGTCAATGGCCGGAGTGGTATCTATGACGATAACGGGCATGGGACACACCTCGCAGGCATCATCGGTGGCAGTGGTGTGCTCGGTGGCGGCCGCTATATGGGGATCGCACCGGCATGCAGTTTTATCTCTTTAAAGGTGCTCGATGGCATGGGAAATGGCAATATTGAAGCAGTTGTGCGGGCGGTTGACTGGATCTTGAAAAACAGGGAAAAATACCATATCCGCTTTTTGAATATTTCCATCGGAATGATGCCCCAGACGAGACAGGCAGAGCAGCGTGCACTCATCGAGGCAATCTGTGCACTGTGGGAGAATAATATCTGTGTGGTTGCCGCATCCGGTAACAACGGACCGCACGCATCGACTGTGACTGTACCAGGTACTATACCCGAACTCATTACAGTAGGCAGCCTCGATGATGAGGACCGGGTACTGCTCGGCGGCAGCATGCATGTGGGTTACAGTGGAAAAGGACCGACCAGACACTGTGTGATCAAACCGGAGATCCTGGCGCCTGGCACGCGGGTCGTCAGCTGCAGCAGACAGGGCGGGTATGTGAGCAAGAGCGGTTCGTCGATGGCGACGGCAGTCGTGACTGGCGGGCTGGCAGTCATGGGAGAGATCTATCCGCAGTTTTCGCCTTCTGATATGAAACTGTTTTTATACAGTAAGCTGCGCCGCAGAAAGGGGACGAATGGATGGGGATATTTTGATTTTGAGGAACTGATGTGATATGATATAACTGTTCAGAACCAAACATGAGCAAAAGGCAAGCTGTGTAACAGCGATTTTGCGAATGGGTTCTGAACAGTTAAAATCCTAAAAAAAGGAAACAGCAACTATGAAACGAGTATTTAAATTTCTGACAGGCAGATTATGTATTATCGGTGTGATGATTCTTGTACAGATTGCATGGATCGTTCTATTATTGCTGGATGTGAGTGCGCGGCATCAGTATTTTTCGGCGCTGATTCGTATCATTGCTATTTTGCTGGCGTTTTATGTCGTGACACGATGGTCCAATCCATCCATGAAATTATCGTGGGTATTTTTTATCATGATGGTGCCGATCATCGGTGTCCCGGTATATCTCATTTTTGGCAGACCCGGTCTGACACGTGGAACGAGACGGCGGATGGATGCAGTCAATGCACAGATAGAAAAATATCTGGATGATGATTCACAGATTTCTGAAGAGCTGCATGCGCATCACCCGCGGGCGGCGATGCAGTCGGATTATATCTGGCGTGCAGCCCATTATCCTGCATATACACAGACGGATAGCTGCTATTATAAGTGCGGAGAAAAGATGTTCGAGGCAATGCTGGCGGATATCCGACAGGCAAAGCACTATATTTTTCTGGAATATTTTATTTTAGATCGGGGACAGATGTATGACCGGCTGGTTGCCGAACTGGTAAAAAAAGTGCAGGAGGGCGTCGATGTCAGACTCATCTATGATGATGTGGGCTGTATGGGCAAGATGCCGGCACATTTTTACCGGGAATTGCAGAAAAATGGAATTAAATGTGCAGCGTTTAATCCGGCACGACCGGTGCTGGCGATCATTATGAACCACAGAGATCACCGCAAGATTGTGGTCATTGACGGAAAAGTCGCTTATACCGGCGGTGTCAATATCGCTGATGAGTATATTAACGTGATCGACCGTTTTGGTTACTGGAAAGATACCGGTATCCGTCTCGAAGGTGCTGCTGTCCGCAACTTTCTCGTGATGTTTCTCGAGATGTGGGACTATATCGTTGGTGGTTCATCCGATTATGAGCGTCTGCTGCAGCCGGTGGATCCGTCCAAACTGCCGGCGTCTGCCGGATATGTGCAGCCATACGGAGACACGCCGCTCGACAATGAAAATGTCGGTGAAAACATTTATTTAAACATGATCACCCGCGCGGAAAAATATGTGTATATCTATACACCGTATCTGATCTTAGATCAGGAGATGATCGTCGCACTGTGCAATGCCGCGATGAGCGGTGTGGATGTGCGTATTATCACACCGGGAATTCCGGATAAAAAAATGGTATTTTTGCTGACACGTTCGCATTATGCGCCATTGCTGGAAAAAGGTGTGCGCATTTATGAATATACACCAGGATTCCTGCATGCAAAATGCTTTGTGTGTGATGATAAATATGCGACGGTTGGCAGTATCAATCTCGATTACCGGAGTCTGTATCTGCATTTTGAGTGTGGTGTCTTTTTATATCAGACATCATCTGTTGCTCAGGTACACACAGATATGGAAGAAACCTTTGCGGTATCCCGTGAGATCACACTGGCAGACTGCCAGCGCAGGCATCCGCTCGGCATGAGCATGCTGCATGCGCTGCTTCGTCTGCTGGCGCCGCTGTTGTAGCCGTGTCATAGGCGGACAGGATCAGAACTCAAAGGAAAAACGAAGTCGCAGCTTTTGCAAAAAAGAAACGAAAATCTGCTTCTTCGACAGCAGCAGCCGCGCGGATCGATACGGAGCCTAACACGGTACCATCTAAGGTGTAGACGGCTTCGCCGACGATATCGTTCTCGCTGACTGGAGCCTCGATGGATTCTGGCAGTGAAAATGTTTTTTCTACAGCTGACAGGTCACGTCCTTCTGTATCGAGATATTGGAACGGTGTATCGTATTTGAGAGAGATCTCTGTGGCAGTTCCGCGTGTGACCGGAATCGCAGCCAGCGCATCTTCATTTTGATCGGTATATAGTTTACACCGGGAAAATCCATAGTACATACAGCTTTGCAGATCCCTGACGCGGGATGGTATATCCGGTTCTGCCATGAGAACGGTGATCAGTTGGAGGGAATCTTTTTTTGCAGTTGCACTGATGCAGTATTTTGAGGCTGACGTATAGCCGGTTTTCAAGCCGTTGGCATAGGTATATTGTTTTAGAAATTTGTTTGTATTTGTCAGACCGAATTCCGAGTCGCCGCGTCTGGTATGATGGGTGATCGAATCCTGCCATACGGTGCAATAATCATGAATCTGGGGGTGTTTCGTGATGAGTTCCCTGGACATGAGCGCAATATCGCGGGCAGTCGTTAAGTGTCCTTCTGCTTCGAGGCCGCAGCAATTTGCAAATGTTGTGTTGTTCATGCCGAGTTCTTTGGCCTTGGCATTCATGAGATCAACAAAGGCAGGCTCCGAGCCGGCGACAAATTCGGCCATGGCGACACTAGCATCATTGGCACTGGCGATGCTGATACATTTGATCATATCGTTGACCGTCTGCGTCTCGCCGGGTTCGAGATAGACCTGCGAGCCGCCCATGCTGGCGGCATGCTCTGACACAGTCACGACATCATCGAGGGTAAATTGATTTTTTTCAAGTGCTTCAAAGATGAGTAATAGCGTCATGATTTTGGTGACACTGGCGGGGCGCAGGCGCTCATCGGCATTTTTCTCGTAGATGATGGTTCCGGTCGAGGCTTCCATGAGCAGTGCAGATCTGGCTGCCGGATCTAATCCGGATGTGGCTGAATCTGTGGCTGAGTCAGTGGTGTCATCCGGCCTGGCACAGACCGGTATACAGTTGTTCAGGCATGAACCGAGGAAAAGTGCCAGAGATAGCAGCACGCACCGTAAGAGCCTTTTGCAATCGCGATGAGAAACATAATGATTATGATAGTGATTATGGTAGTAATTATGATAGAAACGCATAACAGAAATCCTTGTGGGTTTTCTAACATTTTACGAGGAAAATGCTGTATTTATGAAGGATGGTGAGCAATATTTTCTATTTCTTACTCATAGCTGTCTGCCTGATCGCGGGGTTCATGGTCTGGCAGTGGCAGGAACTGAAACGATTCAATCTCACACGCTATGAGATTCATCATGAAAAGCTGTCTGCTACGCATCGGTTTGTTGTGTTATCGGACGTGCATCTGTGGGAGTATGGTGCACACAATGAGCGGCTGATCTCAGCCATCCGGATGGAACAGCCCGAAGCGATCCTGTTTCCGGGTGATCTGATCGTCCATTCAAAGCCAGAGCATTTTGCGGTCGCAGCGGAACTCATGGAACGGCTCGTGACGATTGCACCGATCTATTTCTCAAATGGAAATCATGAGAGCAGACTAGAACAGCCGTCACATGAGAATTATGAGCCCTATCAGATGTTGAAACAGCAGATGCTGGCATCCGGTGTGCACATTTTAAACAATGCACGCGCTCAGATTACACTCGGCGGTGATACGATCACGGTCAGTGGGCTGGAGCTGCCATTATCCTATTATCGAAAAGGTGTGGACATACCACTCGCGGTACAGACTCTGACGGATTGTCTGGGTGAGGCGGATCAGGAAAACTACCAGATCCTGCTGGCACATACCCCACGCTATGTACCGGAGTATGTTGCATGGGGCGCAGATTTATGTCTGTCCGGACATTATCACGGTGGGCTCGTATGTATTCCGGGGATCGGCAGTGTGATCTCACCGCAATTTGAATTGTTTCCAAAGTACAGCTTTGGCCGCTTTGACCAGGATGGTCATACGGCGCTTGTCAGCCGCGGACTCGGGACACATACGTTTCATGTGCGTATCTTTAACCGCAGTGAGGTGCTGGTCGTTACGGCCGCTCCGTGAGTGATACTGTTATTTTTGTCGAAAACAGCAGACAACAGGTGATGGTTCTCATATGGATTGTGTCATATGGATTTTCTTGGGAAAAGACTTGCTTTTTTTGCCACCAGCGTATAGAATAAGATAGGACACAAACACAATATATAGGGGTTAATACGATGGATTTGACGGTAAAACTACAAGCCTTTGAGGGACCGCTTGATTTGCTCCTTCATCTGCTGGACAAGAATAAAGTAAATATCTATGATATTCCGATTGTGGAGATCACGAACCAGTATATGGAATATATCCGTGAGATGCACAGACTGGATCTGAATGTCATGAGTGAATTTATGGTCATGGCAGCGACGCTTCTCGATATCAAGGCAAAGATGCTGTTGCCGGCACCGCAGGCCGAGGATGAGGAGGAGACGGAGGATCCGCGGGCACAGCTTGTACAGCAGCTGCTGGAATACAAGATGTATAAATATATCTCCGGTGAGCTGAAAGACCGGCAGATGGATGCCAGCAAGGTACTGTTCAAAGTTCCGACGATTCCAGAAGAAGTCAGTGCGTATGAGGAGCCTGTGAATCTGGATGAGCTGGTTGCTGACCTGACATTGGATAAGCTCAATGAGATCTTCCGGTCCATGATGAAAAAGCAGGTAGATAAGATTGATCCCATCCGTTCAAAATTTGGTAAAATACAGAAAGAAGAGATTTCACTGGAAGATTGCATGGCTTCCCTTGAGGCCTATGCGAGAGAACATAAGTTTTTCAGTTTCCGTGGACTGTTGAAAGGAAAAAAATCAAAAACAGAGATGATCGTGACATTTTTAGCAATTCTTGAGTTGATGAAGGTCGGGGCGATCTCTATTACGCAGGAGGCAATTTTTGATGATATCCGCATCACTTCGCAGATTGCAGCCTGACAGATCAAAAGCCGGATTCCTCGTGTGAGGAATGATCAGAGGAGTATGTATGAGTGATATAAATTATAAGGCAATACTGGAATCGATTCTGTTTACTATGGGTGAATCCGTAGAGCTTGGCAAGCTGGCATCTGCTGTTGAACTGGATCCGAAACAGACAAAGGCTTATCTGGATGAATTGATTGCAGATTATGCAAGTGCAGAACGCGGCGTCGCCATTATGGAGCTTGATGGAGCGTACCAGATGTGTACAAAACCGGAAATGTACGAGTATCTGATCCGTGTCGCCAAGCAGCCCAAACACCGGGCGTTGACGGACGTATTGCTGGAGACGCTGTCGATCATTGCATACAAACAGCCGATCACACGTGTAGAGATCGAGAAGATCCGTGGTGTGTCGTGCGATCATGCAGTGAATAAATTATTGGAATACAATCTGATACAGGAGCTTGGCAGACTGGATGCACCCGGAAAACCTCTGTTATTTGGTACAACAGAGGAATTTTTACGCAGTTTTGGTGTACATTCGATTGATGATCTGCCGGTGCTGAATCCGGATCAGGTAGAGGAGTTTCGGCAGGAAGCAGAAGAGGAGATGCAGGTACAGCTAAACGTTTAAATCAGTTATGAATATGAAACTATTATGCGTAGGAAAAATAAAAGAAAAATTTTACCGTGATGCAATTGCAGAATATACCAAGCGTCTGTCACGTTATTGCAAACTGCAGATTGTAGAGGTGGCAGATGAAAAGACACCTGATCACTGTTCTGAGACTGAAGCTGCACAGATCAAATCCAAAGAAGGGGCACGACTGTTATCCAATATTAAGGATCAGGATTATGTGATTGCCCTTGCGATCGATGGAAAAGGCTGGGATTCCGTTGGACTGGCTGATCATCTGGAACAGCTGGCAGTCAGTGGAAAGAGCAGTCTCGCATTTGTGATCGGTGGATCACTGGGTCTGCACCCGGATGTGCTCAGGCGCGCGGATGAGTCGATCAGTTTCTCAGCCATGACATTTCCACACCAGCTTATGCGTGTGATTTTACTGGAGCAGCTCTACCGCAGTTTTCGTATCCGTAACCATGAACCATACCATAAATAAATGCAAGAGAGCCGGAAACGGCTCTTTTTTATATACCTCCAATGAATAATCGGCTGATTTTATCATAGGATGCAGTATGAGAAAAAATCATCGTAAACAGGATACAACCGAGCAAAACTTATACCGGCGCAGGGAAAGCCTCGCAGAAGGACTGGAACTGCCCAAGGATGTCTCCTGCGGCATGGTTATCGTTACTGTGACCGGCAGACGTTCCCTCGTATTGGAACATTATCAGGGGATCATCGCTTTTGATGACGATTGCATCCGGATACGGACAAAAGAATGCAATGTCTGTATCGCTGGCGACCGGCTGAAGGTTGATTACTATACGAATGAAGAGATGAAGATCGTAGGTGTGATCAGACAGATCAGTTATGAGGTGTGAGACATGCTCTTGTCCATATTAAAGCTGCTTCAGGGCTATCTGCAGGTGACACTGACAGGCAGTGCACCGGAGCGTTTCCTGAATTTTTGTGTCCGAAGGGATATTTTGATCTGGAACCTATCGCCGAACAAAGCGGCGGGCGGTTATGATTTCTGCATCAGCCGTAAAGGGTTTCATGCTGCGGAGGATCTGCTGCAGCGGACACGCACCACCATGACGATCCGTAAAAAATGCGGTGTGCCATTCTTTCTGCATCGCTATCGCGCACGAAAGCTGTTTCTGATTGGAATTCTATTGTGTCTGCTGTTATTGTGGAACTGTTCAAAATACGTCTGGAAGATTGAGATAAACGGCACAAGCGAATTATCGGAAGATATGATTCTGACGTGGCTGTCACAGCAGGAGCGCACCTACGGGACACGCAAATCATTGATTGACTGTGCATCATTAGAACGTGCGCTGCGCAATGACTTTGAGACGATCGCCTGGACATCTGTCAAACTGGAGGGCACGAAGCTGACCGTAGATATACAGGAAAGTCTGCCTGACACGGATACATCCACATTGCCGGAAGACGGTGAATGGGATATTGTCGCTGCCGAGGATGCACAGATTGCTTCTATTTTTACGAGGCGCGGGACTCCTCTGGTGGAAAAGGGAATGACTGTGTCCAGGGGAGCAGTCCTGATCTCAGGCAGGCTGGATATCATTGATGACAATGGAGAGATCGCCGAGCAGCATTATGTTGTGTCAGATGGGGATGTGACCGGTATCGTCACGCGTGACTACGAGGCATCCCTGCCACGTGCCTATCAGAAAAAGATCTATACCGGAGAAGTGCATACCAGCTACTTGCTGCAGATTGGCAGTACACACATACCGATCGGCAAGAAGGCAGCATTTGATGTATGCGAAACACTCGTGTTGGATCGCCAGCTGGAGATTCTGCCCGGCTTTTATCTGCCCGTTCACTTGTTTACCACGACGCAGCAGGCCTATGTCTACCGGCCGGAAATCTATACCAAGGAGGAGGTCAAGACACATGCACAGGCAGGCTGGGAACTGTTTTTGGAAAAATTCACACAAAAGGGTATTCCAATCATAGTAAAAAATGTTAAAATAGAAACGAATGAAAAAAATTGCGTGATTCGTGGAACCATAGAAGCAGAGATTCCGCTCGGAACCTATGCACCGACACAGCGGGTGGAATTGCCAGTAGCGGAGGAGCACGATGATATGCAATGATAGAAAAGGATTATAGGCAATGGCATTAACAGAACTTGCATTTGATTTACCGGTAGAACATATGGCAAATGTGTTCGGTCAGTTTGATGAATACATGAAAAAGATTGAACGTGCTCTTAATGTGACCGTCGTTGTACGCAGTGGGCAGATGAAGCTGCTGGGTGATGGCGAGGCGATTAAGAGCGCTTCGCATGTTTTTGAACAGTTGCTCACTCTCTCAAAGCGCGGAAATACGATCACGGCCCAGAATGTGGATTATGTGCTGGAGCTGGCGAGAGAATCCAATGAGACGGCGATCGTTGAGATCGATAAGGATCTGATCTGTCATACGACGACAGGAAAACCGATCAAGCCCAAGACACTCGGACAGAAGGAATATGTCGATGCGATCCGAAAGAAAATGATCGTTTTCGGAACTGGTCCCGCAGGAACCGGAAAGACATATTTGGCGATGGCGATGGCGATCACTGCTTTTAAAAATGAGTCAGTTGGACGCATTATTCTGACCAGACCTGCGATCGAGGCTGGCGAGAAGCTTGGTTTCCTGCCCGGCGATCTGCAGAGCAAGATTGATCCGTATCTAAGGCCGCTCTATGATGCCCTCTATCAGATCATGGGAGCAGAGAGCTTTGCAAAAAATATGGAGAAGGGACTCATTGAGGTAGCACCGCTTGCCTACATGCGTGGACGTACACTTGACAATGCGTTTATCATTTTAGATGAGGCACAGAACACGACACCTGCCCAGATGAAGATGTTTCTGACACGTATCGGTTTCGGCTCCAAGGTTGTCATCACAGGTGATGCCTCACAGAAAGATCTGGCTCCGGGAGCAAAAAGCGGACTCGATGTGGCGCTTCATGTGCTGCGCAATGTGGATGAGATCGCGGTCTGTCAGCTCACAAGTAAGGATGTAGTCAGACATCCGCTCGTTCAGAAGATCGTCAATGCATACGATGCATATGAGAATAGCCAGACCGAAAAGAAACATAAAAAAGCGATGCAAAAAAATAAGAGGGAAAAATCATGAGTGAATTGTCTTTTTCCTCAAAGCGTCTGGCCAGGCTGATCGGATTATTCCTGTTGTCATTGCTGTTACCTATGCTGTGTGGTCTGCTGCATAATGCGCGCATCGACCAGCTCATTGTATGGAGTTTTATCTGCGGCATGTGTGCGGTCTGTTTTGGCGTATATGTTGAATATGAGCGCCTGCATGAGGGCACCTGTATGGACATGGGCAATGATTATGCGATGCTTACGTTTGTCTATCTGGTTGGCATGGCCGGAGCATGTGTGGCTGCATTTTTTCCTGCCTATACAGCGCCGGTCATGGCAATCGGTATATTGTGTAATGGGACATTCTCAACGAAAATGGGGGCTGCCATGGGTGTCTATTTTGCCGTGCTGTCTGGTGTCTTCTGCGGAACTGGGCTCTATACCACGGCTGCGTATGTGACATTATCCATCGTCAGTATCTTTCTCGCAGAGCTGGCACTGGATGGCAGGCTGCGGATCTGGGTAGGCATGCTCATTATCAGTCTGTCGGTTGTGTTGCCGGTATGCTGTGGTTATCTGGATACGCATATGCTGCAGCCACAGATCATCATGATCACATTGCCTGGCAGCATACTTACACTGCTTGTAGTACATATCCTGCCGGGACTGCGTAACAGGGTACAGACCGCGGAAGAGATTGGTCTGGATACGATCATGGACAAGCAGTATCATCTGCAAAAGATGATCGAAAAATATTCCAGTGTCGATTATGACCATGCACTGCGCGTTTCCCGTGTGGCTGCAAAGGTGGCTGGAGAACTCGGAGCAGACGAAAAACTTGCGATGGCAGGCGGTTTTTATTACCGGATCGGAAAGCTTGAGGGTGAGCCATTTATCGAGAACGGAGTACGGATTGCGCAGCAGAATTGTTTTCCGGAGCGGCTGGTACAGATTTTAGAGGAATATAATGGGATCAACCGTCTGCCGGGGACGCTAGAGAGCGCCATTGTACAGATCTCGGATATGATTGTGACCAAGTTTGATTTGTTAGACAAGGATACCTTTTCGGCAGGCTGGAACCGCGATATTGTGATCTATCAGACGATGAATGAGAAATCATCCGAAGGACTGTATGATCACTGCGGATTGTCAATGAATCAGTTTCTTAAGATTCGTGAATTACTCGTAAAGGAGGAGATACTGCTATGACAATATTGACAGAAGCGGAGACACAGGTGTCGTTTCCGTTTGATTATGAGTCGCTTGCAAGGGAAGTGATCACTGCGGCATGTGATGCGGAGCAGTGTCCGTATGAGGCGGAAGTCAACCTGACATTTGTAGACAGTGCGCAGATCCATGAGATCAACCGGCTGCACCGGGGGATCGACCGGCCGACCGATGTGCTGTCATTTCCAATGCAGACGTATGAGAGCCCTGCTGATTTTTCCCATGTAGAGGACTATGTAGAGGAGAATTTCAACCCGGATACAGGGGAACTGTTGCTGGGTGATATTGTACTCAACGTAGAAAAAGTCATCGAACAGGCCGAAGCTTACGGACATAGCCAGAAGCGTGAATATGCATTCCTGATCCTGCACAGCATGCTGCATCTGTTCGGCTATGACCACGAGACAGAGGAGGAGCGTCTGCAGATGGAGGACAGACAGCGGGCGATTCTGGATACACTTGGGATCACACGCTAAGTGCTGCCGATAGGAGCGTATACGGCCGCAGTCAGGCAAGCGATTGGAAAATAGTTTTCAAATGTCTGCATAAGTTTTAATTGAAAAGGAGAATTACATAATGAAAAGAAAAGTAGCCGCTACAATGTTATTGGTGCTGACAGCAGGTATGCTGGCAGTCGGATGCGGGAAAAATGAAGAAACAGAGCCGGATGTCGTAGATCTGACCGTTCCTCCGGTGGCAGCTGAAGAGGAACCGGAGTCAGAGGAACCCGAGGAACCGGAGAACACACATGAAGGAGAAGCACAGAGCCTGCTGACTGGAGAATGGCTGCCCGAGGAGCAGACGAAGAACCGGCCGGTAGCGATCATGTTTGGCAATACGACTGATGCACTGCCGCAGTATGGTGTCAGCAATGCGGATGTACTGTATGAATGCCTGGTTGAAGGTGGACTTACCCGATTGATGGGTATCTTTGATAATTACGAGAATGCACCCAAATATGGCTCGATCCGCAGCTGCCGTCTGTATTATGCACAGATCGCCAGAGAATACGATGCCATCTATTGTCATTACGGTCAGGCCAGCATTGCCAAAAGCTATCTTGACAGTGATGCGATTGATAATCTGAATGGATTGGACGGTTCGGTAGAACCGGTGATGTATTATCGTTCCAGTGACCGCGTGGCACCGCACAATGTATTTACAACACCGGACGGAATCGCAGCCGGCATCGAGAAAAAAGGATACCGCACTACCTATGCAGACGGTTATACCGGTCATTTTGCATTTTCGGATGGCGATGAGAAGATCACATTAAACGGTCAAAAGGCTGCTGTCATGCAGACAAGCTACCCGATCAGCAAGACCTGGTTTGAATATGATAAAAAGAGTGGCCTGTACAAGCGTTTTCATTATAAGAAAGAGCATGTGGACGGAGAGACCGGCGAGCAGCTTGCATTTACCAACGTGATCTTCCAGTATATCCCAGGCAGAGTCATCGATAGCAAGGGCCGTATGGAATTTGATACGGTTGGAAGCGGAAAAGGTCTGTATTTCACGGGTGGAAAATATATTGAGATCACCTGGAAGAAGGACAATTTAGAGTCACCGTCACAGTTTTTTGATGCAGATGGAAACGAACTGGTTATGAATCCCGGAAAGACAAGTATATGTATTATGACAACTGATTCTGCGGATAATATCAGTATCTATAAAAACAAAGATGAATGGAATGCCAATTAACCGGCATAAAAATGATCATAACGATCTTATGACAGATCAGACAGAAGGATAAATTTCGTTTATGGAGCAGAACAGAAACAGAACACGAAAACAATCAAATAACTCCAGTTTTCTGGTACAGGGTTCGATTTTAGCAGTCGCTTCGATTGTGAGCCGTATCATCGGTCTGCTGTACCGGAGTCCTCTGACAGCGATACTCGGAGATCTTGGCAACGATTATTACAGTACTGCATTTGAAATCTATTCATTGTTACTGTTGATTTCATCCATGAGTCTGCCGCTTGCAGTCTCGAAAATGGTATCTGCGCGTATGTCACAGGGCAGAGTGAAAGATGCTTACCGGGTATTCCGTGCAGCAATCGGCTTTGCGGTCTGTAGTGGATTGGCAGCCGCTTTGATTGTCTTCTTTTTTGCGGATTATTTTGCAGCATTTTTAAAAACACCGTTTTGTGTATTTGCATTGCGTGTACTGGCACCGACATTATTTATTGTGGCGATTCTCGGTGTCGTGAGAGGATTTTTCCAGGGGCTTGGTACAATGATGCCGAGTGCCGTCTCACAGATCATAGAACAGATCATCAATGCGGTTGTCAGTGTCGTGGCAGCTTATTATCTGTTTGGCTACGGTGCAAAAATCGGTGCAGTACTCGGAGATACTGAGGAGTACAGTGCTGCTTTCGGTGCTGCCGGAGGTACACTCGGCACGGGTGTCGGAGCACTGGCAGGGCTTTTGTTTGTCTTATTTGTATTTGTGCTGTACAGACGGGTACTAAAACGCAAGATGCGGCGTGAGCGCGGTACTTCCAAGGAGTCCTACGGTCAGATCCTGCATATGCTGATATGGACGGTTGTGCCGGTGTTATTATCTACGACACTTTACAATCTGAGCGCGATCGTGGATCAGGCTATTTTTAAGAATGTAGCGACTTTGCAGGGTTATACTGCAGGACAGATTCATACGTTCTGGGGTGTGTTTGGTGGAAAATACCGTGTACTTATCAATGTACCGATCTCGATCTCATCGGCAGTCGTATCTGCGAGTGTGCCTGCCGTGACAGCATCCTTTGCGAATCATGATATGGACGGTGTCTCTCAAAAGATCGGAAATGCCATTCATTACAGTATGGTGATTGCGTTCCCATGTGCAATCGGACTTGGCGTACTGGCCTCACCTGTGATGCAGTTATTGTTCCATGACAGTACACCGCTGGCAGCACATATGTTACAGGTCGGTGTGATATCGGTGGTATTTTATTCGCTGTCGACGTTGTCCAACGGCATTTTGCAGGGCATCAACCGCATGAAAGTGCCTGTTATCAATGCAGCGATCTCGCTCGTTATGCAGGCAGGTCTGCTTGTCGGATTGATGTATTTTGCCAATCTGAATATTTTTGCAGTCATCTGGGCGAATACATTTTTTGCTTTCCTGATGTGTGTGCTCAACGGAATCAGTATCTACCGGCATATCGGTTTTAAGCAGGATCACAAAAAAACATTTCTGATACCGGCGCTGTGCTCCGGCATCATGGGCGTGGCAGTATACGTTGTATATATGGTTGTCCAGATGGTGATAAAGATCAATGCGCTCAGTACAGTTGTCGCTATTTGTATCGGAGCAGGTGTCTATTTTGTATTGATGCTGCTCTTAAAGGGAATTGATGAACAGGCACTGTTGACATTCCCTGGGGGACGCAAGATGATTGCAATTGGCAAAAAATTGCATTTATTATAAGTCCTGTATAGATTACCAGAAATAGGACATACTATTTGTGGTGATAGATATGGGAAAACTGGAACAAATAAAAGTAAAATTGTATATTGCTTTAGCAGTACTGGTCGTATCGTTTGCGTGTATCTGCATCTATCGGACTGCCATCACACAAAACCAGGCACAACAGCCCGGAACGGCAGCGATCCCGGATGAACAGCTGGCAGAAGCAGCTGAGCCGGACAACACACAGCCGGAGCCGGACAACCGGCCTGCGAGTGCAACGATACGTGGCTCGGAGGATCAGTTGGCTGATGGAGTGCCGGCAGAGTATCTGCCAGCGCCAGAATCGGAGC
>JBNMKT010000050.1:0-15283 GCA_050874485.1 bacterium | reverse complement strand
CCCGTATTCTCTACGACACATCCAACTCCGATTCCGTCCATGCTCTCGTAAGGCATGAGCAGCAGACGGTTATCGTGAAAACCGACGACCTCTGCCATCACATAGTTTTGTGACTCTTTATCCACAACAATACGGCAAAGATCCCCCAGCTTTGCTTCCGGTCCGATTGATTCTACCGTCAAGCCGACAACCTTTGCCACTTTTCCATAACAATTATAAAAAAAACGGTCTGTGACCTGCAGATATCTGCTCACATCATAGCCCATATCCATCTGCTTTGTACTCCAATATCATCCGATTGCTAAACTCTTCAAATCACGTGTCAGATTGTCCAGTTCTACATCCAAACTACAGTCATAGACACCTGAGTCTGCATCAATCACACACTGACTCTCCGAAAGTCCCGGATCCATCACGATCTCAATCGTGACATCATCCCCGACCTTTTCCTGCAGTTCACTCTTGTGTTCCCGCAGAAAATCAACTTCCGATTCACAGACACGTATTTTATAATATTTTGTTTCCCTAATCCCGCGCATTGCATGTCTGACAAGCTGCAACAGCATCTCACGCTTTCCGCTAAACTGCATCGTGAACACTTCATCAAACACCTTCAGTATCGTATCTAAGAGCTGCGGTTCCAGGCCTGCCAGTGCCTCATCATAACGATTCTGCAATTCCTGCTCCTTGGCCGCATACGCATCATCCTGTATCTGTTTCTGCTGCATTGCTTCCTGCGTGGCTGTCTCGTGTCCATCTCTGTAGCCATCCTGCCTCGCCTGCTCACGCAGCTGCTCCGCTTCGTTCACTGCCTGCTCATGAATCTGTGCTGCCTGTGCCTGTGCGTCCTGCAGAATCTGTGCAGCTTCTTCCTTCGCCTGTGCGACATAATCGATCTGAGGCTCCTCCGGCTCCAGTTCCAGTTCCTCTGCAAACAATCCCTCCTGGAATTCCGGATGTTCGTCTATCGTGCCGTTATCGATAGCCTCCTGACGCAGCCGCTGCAATTCCTCTCTGCGTGCCTGTCTCTGTTCTCGTTCGATCTCCTGCATTTTCTGGGCGATCCGGTCATTTGCATTGATCACACGGCGTACCTGTTCTCCGCGAACCACATAATTTCCATGATAAAAATTAGACAATGACCTCGTCACCTCCACCTCTGGAAATTACGATCTCAGCAGAATCTTCCAGCTTACGGATAATCGCAACGATCTTCTGCTGTGCCTCTTCGACATCCTTCATACGCACCGGTCCCATGAACTCGATATCCTCCTCGATCATAGCAGCCAGACGCTTGGACAGGTTCTTGAGTACGACACTCTTTACTTCTTCATTGGAACCCTTCAATGCAACTTCCAGATCGGAATTCTCCACATCACGCAGCACACGCTGGATCGCACGGTCGTCCAATAGCAGGATATCCTCGAAGACAAACATCTTCTTGCGGATCTCGTCTGCCAGTTCCGGCTCCTCAACTTCCAGAGACTCCATAATATGTTTCTCTGTACCACGGTCTACCGTATTCAAAATGTTGACAATCGCATCTACACCACCGACAATCGTGTAATCCTGATTTGCCAGTGAAGCCAGCTTCCGTTCGAGCACACTCTCCACCTCTTTGATCACATCCGGTGAAGTACGATCCATCATCGCGATTCTCTTTGCCACATCTGCCTGTTTCTCAGGTGCCAGTGCACCGAGAATCATCGCAGCCTGACTCGATGACAGATAAGACAGAATCATAGCGATCGTCTGCGGATGCTCATCCTGAATAAAGTTCAGCACCTGAGACGGATCTGTCTTACGTACAAACTCAAACGGACGCACCTGTAAGGATGCCGTCAGCTTGGTAATCACTGCCTGTGCCTGTTCCTCACCCAATGCCTTATCAAGCAGCTCCTTTGCGTAGCCGATACCGCCCTCCGCAATGTACTGCTGTGCCAGACACACCTGATAAAATTCTTCTAATACCGCTTCTTTGGTCTGTGGAGATACACTTCTCGTGTTGGCAATCTCCAGTGTCAATTCCTCGATCTCATCTTCCTTGAGATGCTTAAATATCGTCGCGGATTTTTCCGGTCCCAATGCGATCAGAAGGATTGCCGCCTTCTGCACACCGGTAAGTTCTTCATTTGCCATGGAATTTCACTCCTAATCCCAATCCTCATTTAACCAGTTGCGCAGCAGTGATGCTACCGCCTCCGGCTTCTCATCTACAAATTTCTCTATCAGAAGACGAGCTTCTGATTTTTCAGCATAAGAGATATCTTCCATATCATTCTCATTCTCTCTTGTAGATGCTAACAACGACTCCACTGACAGTTCCGGTTCCAATTCCTGTACCTGTTCTTTTCTCGTGCTGCGGAACACTACATAACCTAGCAGCGCAAAGATCAGTACAGCCAGCAGAATCTGGAAATAATCGGCTGCGGTACGTCCACTGCCGGTAGAATACTGGAATACCGGTACTTCATAAGCCACAATAGATATATTGCTGACCGGGATTCCGGTCGCATTAGCAACAAGCTGATAGAAATCCTGATCTACCGTTGCCTTGACACGGTCAGAATTATTTGCCTTGAACTCGTCAAAGGTCGTGCCATCCAACTGCCCGGTCTTTTTCATCGTATCTTCGTTATATGTAACATAAGTCGTCGCAACGACTGAGATCGAAGATGTATCATAGTTGATCTTGCCTGCTGCGCCGTATGTCTTTGTCAGCCGCTCACTGAGCAGATAATCTTTCTTCACCTCACTGACTGACGATTCTGTGACATCTCCGTTTTGCAACACATAGGAATTGTTGTCATTTGAATCAGTTCCGGGAACCGCTGCCTGTCCGCCGGTTGCTGTGGAATCATATGTCTGCTCGGAATCGAGATATCCCTGTGTCTGTCCGTCCGGTGCATAGAAATTATGATCTGTGATATCGACATTTGAAAAATCCATATCCAGATTCAGACCGACCTCCACATTATTGAACATTTCGGTACCGATCAGGACATCCTTAACACCCTTTTTAAATCCCTGCTCGTATTTCTGGCGCAGAGACAGCTGCGAGTTGGCAGCTCCGATCGTCGTTGTCTCATCACCGCCTGCAAACAACGTATTATTGTTTGTATCCGTGATATTGATATCATCGGTGTTGTCATTACCTACCGCCACTGCGACGAGTCTCGCCAGTCCGGCAGCCTGTTCTTCGCTCATTTCTCCATCGAGATCCAGCACAACTGCCACATAGGTCGGCTCCTGCTGGGCAATGAGTGTGCCGTCATCCGTAGGAATATTCATACGGATCTTTGCTTCTTTGACGTTGTTCAAGAACTCGATTGTCTCTTTTAACTGTTGTTCGAGATACACCTGATAACGCCGTGTCGTATCCTGCTCTGTTGTCGTAAAGCCACCGCTCAATGCATCATCGATCGTAAAACCACTGATCGGCAGACTATTTGACCCAAGCAAAATCCTTGCATTTGCTTCATCCTTGGCATTGATCGTAAATACAAGGCCATCATTGCTGACCTCATAGGCGATATCGTTGTCCGCCAGCAATTGCTTGACTTCGCCCGCCTGCTTGGTATCCTCACAACGCGTCAGTTCGATCATCTTCGGCCGCGTCATGACAAATGCCGTCAATCCGACCGCAATGGCCACTGCAGCTACAATACTGATCAGCAGTGCTTTCTGCTTTTTATTGAATTTTTTCCACCAGTCCAAGATCCGCTCTAATATCTGTCTCAATCGTTCCTGCATGATCTATGTCTCTCCTGTTTATGTACCATCATTCTCATACCCTGTGCACTGTACCGGCCGGCTACATCTGCATATTCATGATACTGTTATATGCCTCGAGTGCCTTATCTCTCACTGCGAGCGTATAATTCAGTGCCGATGTCGCCTTCTGCTGTGCAATCTGAAGATCATGTGTATTTTCCGCTTCTCCAAGCAGGAACTGAACCTCTAACGATTCTGCCTTATTCTGCAGCTGATTCGTCTCGTCAAGCATATTCATCGCTGACGCAAAGATCGAATCGAACGCTCCATCCCCATTTACTTTTTTCTCGTCTGCCGCCTGAGCAATCGCTGCAGACTGTACATTACGAAGTGCTGATATCTCCATCTAATGTGCCTCCTTAACCCTTTCCGATCTGAATGCCTGCCTGTGCGATCGCCTTGCTTGCCTCAAATGCCGTTGCATTCGCCTCATAGCCGCGGCTGGCATCGATCAGGTTCGTCATCTCTGTCACAATGTTGACATTTGGATACGATACATAGCCATTCTGATCCGCATCCGGATGAGAAGGATCATACTCCATAATATAATCACTGGTTGTGTCATCCTGAACACTGGTGACCTTGACACCAGTTCCCTTAAACTTCTGCTCGTGTCCGGCGAGCACTTCCTGAAACGGGCTCACCCGCTTTTCTGCGAACGTCACAACCTGTCTGCGGTACGGTGTACCGTCCTCTGTACGTGTAGTCTTAACATTTGCAATATTCTGTGCGATGATGTCTGTCCGGAACCGCTCTGCGGTCATGCCGGACGCACTGATATCAAATGACTGAAAAAGTCCCATGATCTATTCCTCCATGATGTTCCTGTCCAAAGATCCCTGTTAGCTCATTGCCTTCTGCAATCTGGAGAACTCCTGTGTCACGCTGTCTGCGATCAGCTGATAACGAAGCTGTTCAGATGCAAGCTCCGTATTCTCCACATCCACGTCCACATTGTTTCCATCCAGACGATAATCATAGCCATATGCCTGCATATCAAAATGAACCCCCGCATTCAGATGACTCAGCTGTACATCATTCATCTTCTCATCGAGCGAATTCCACTTGATATTGTCCAGTTCCTGTCTGAGCAGGCTCTCAAAATCCACTTCCCGGCGCTTATATCCGGGCGTGTTGATGTTCGCCATATTGTTTGTAATCACCGTCTCACGCAGATTACTGGCATCCAGTGCCTTGTCTAAAACGTTGATATAATTGTATGCATTGGTCTGCAGCATCGTATGACTCCTTTCCAAATATCAGCCTGTTCCTGCTACCACTCATTGTATGAATTATTTTCTCAAAATCCAAAATAGTACCTAGTCCACCTATGTACTATCTCTAGTATAATTTATTTTTCTAAAAACACAAGTATTTTTTGTATTTTTACATAGTTATAGTGCTTTTTGTCTCTTTTACCTACTAGATCTGGAAAAAGAAAAAGGAATCTACCACGCACGGTAAATCCCTTTACATCTCCACAAATCCATTTGTTCTACTGTCCGCGTTGCTGACAGCAGCGCTACATCCGTATTAATTTTGCTTTTGTTCTCTCTTGACCTGCTCGAGCTCATCAAATACTACATCATTGAGCACCTTGATATAAGTACCTCTCATACCGGAAGATCTCGACTCGATCACACCGGCACTCTCAAATTTACGGAGTGCATTCACGATCACGGAGCGTGTAATACCTACGCGGTCTGCGATCTTGCTCGCCACGAGAATCCCCTCCTTGCCACCAAGCTCATCAAAAATATGGATGATGGCTTCCAGTTCGGAAAATGACAGGGTAGAGATCGCTGATTTCACAATCTGGATCTTGCGGTTCTCCTCCGCGCTCTCCTCGTTGACAGAACGCAGCATCTCCAGTCCTACAACCGTCGTTCCATATTCAGTCAGAATAATATCATCAATATCATAGGGCTGTTCCATCCGGTATACAAACAGCGTACCCAGCCGCTCACCGGCGATATCAATCGGTGCGATGATGGCCGAATAGTTTTTAATATCTGTCACAAACCCGAGTGTCTCCAGATTAACGTTCTCCTTTGTAGACAAGATACCTAGCAGCCGCTCATTGAGCATCGGATCGATAAATCCTCCGACTTCATCGACGATCAGCTCGCTCAGCTCCGGCGTACCAGCTGCCTGACTGGCGCCGAGCACCTTGCCCTTTTTACTGATCACAAGGATATTCGATGTGAGAATATCCGTCAATACATCACAGATATCATTGAATACTACCTTGGATGAATTATTGTTATGCAGCAACTTATTGATTTTTCTCGTCTTGTCCAGAAGCTGTACACTCATAGCTCTTTTCCTTTCATTCGCGAATTATATGTCCTGAATGATCCATTTATCTGACACCTGTCTGACTATTATCTTATAATTATTGTGTGCCAAAAAATGGATATATGAGAATCATACACCCATTTTTCTGAAAAAACAATGAAAAGATCCAGAATTTTACTACTAATTTCCGTTTTCCTTTGCCTTCATCTCCACATATCCGCACTGTGCGTCCGCACAGACTAATTTATTACCCTTTTCGACCATATATCCGCCACAGCTGGGGCATTTTTTCTCTACCGGTTTTGCCCATGACATGAATTCACACTCCGGATAATTCTCACAGCCATAGTAGCGTCTGCCCTTCTTGGTCTTGCGCAGAACGATCTCCTTGCCACAGGACGGACAATGTACTCCGATCTTTTCGAGATAGGGCTTGGTATTTCTGCATTCCGGGAATCCGGGGCATGCCAGGAACTTGCCGTGCGGCCCATATTTTACGACCATATGGCGGCCACATTCCTCACAGATCACATCCGTGACTTCATCCGCGATCTCTACCTTCTCAAGCTTCTTTTCCGCATCGGCGACCGCAGTCTCTAAATCCGGATAAAAATTGCTGATGATCGTCTTCCACTGTACCTTTCCTTCTTCTACCATATCGAGCAGCGACTCCATATTGGCGGTAAAATGCTCATCCACAATCGTCTCAAATGCCTGCATCATAATGGAATTTACCGCTTCACCGAGCTCTGTCATGTACAGATTTTTCTGTTCTTTTGTAATATAGCGTCTCGCTAACAATGTCGTGATCGTCGGTGCATACGTACTC
Organism: bacterium; assembly: GCA_050874485.1. Classification (GTDB taxonomy): domain Bacteria; phylum Bacillota; class Clostridia; order Lachnospirales; family Lachnospiraceae; genus W0P33-017. Next base: position 8,382 of record JBNMKT010000050.1, on the reverse strand, counting down.
GGCCGTCCGATCCCGTGCTCTTCGAGTGTCTTGACAAGTGATGCCTCTGTAAAATGCGGTGCCGGCTGGGTAAAATGCTGCTTTGTGTCGAGTTCCTTTAAGGTCAGCTGTGTATCCTCGCTGATGGAGCCAAGCAGTACATTACTCTCTTCCTTTTCCTCATCATCTGCACTATAGACCGACAGGAAGCCTTCAAATGCGACCTTGGATGCCGATACATGCAGGCCATAGCTGCCCGCTGTGATCTTCACTGAAGTCGTCTCATAGCGCGCCGGATTCATGCGGCTGGCGACAAAACGGTTCCAGATCAGCTGATACAGCCGGAACTGGTCTCTGGATAACGACTCCTTGATCAGTACCGGCATACGTGCGATATCTGTCGGGCGGATCGCCTCGTGTGCATCCTGTATCTTGCCCTTCGCCTTGTTATCCTGCACATGCTCTGCAGCATAATCTGCCCCGAATTTTTCGGTAATATATGCATGTGCAGCTGCCTGTGCCTCATCTGCGACACGGACAGAATCGGTACGCAGATAGGTGATGATACCGACCGTTCCCTGTCCCTTGATATCTACACCTTCATACAGCTGCTGCGCCAGACGCATCGTCTTTTGTGTAGAAAAATTCAACCGCTTGGATGCCTCCTGCTGCAGCGTACTCGTTGTAAACGGATATGGCGCTTTCTTGATGCGCTCTCCCTTTTTGACTTCTTTTACATGGAAACTGGCCTGCTCCAGTTCCTGTCTGACAGCCTCTACCTGCTCCTTTTTGGATAGCGACAGCTTCTTGCCGTCTTTATTGTCCAGTTTGGCAATGAGCGGCTTTTTCTCACCCGGAATCGACAGTGCTGCATCTACCGTCCAGTATTCCTCCGGTATGAATTCGTTGATCTCGTTTTCCCTGTCACTGATCAGGCGCAGTGCCACCGACTGTACACGTCCGGCGGACAGGCCTCTCTTCACCTTACTCCAGAGTACCGGGCTGATCCGGTAACCGACCATACGGTCGAGCATTCTGCGCGCCTGCTGTGCATTGACCAGATCCATATTGATCTCGCGTGGATGCTTGAGTGACGCTTTGACTGCTGACTGTGTGATCTCATTAAATGTGATTCTATATACCTTCTTGTCCGGCATATCCTGCAGCTTCAGCGCATAGTACAGATGCCATGAAATTGCCTCTCCCTCGCGATCCGGGTCAGTCGCCAGATAGATTTTTTCTGCTTTTTTGACTTCCTTTCGCAGATTTGCAAGAATATCGCCCTTGCCACGTATTGTAATATATTTTGGTTCAAAGTCATTCTCCGGATTAAAACCCAGCTGACTTTTCGGCAGATCGCGCACATGTCCGTTGGATGCTGCCACCTCATAGTTTTTTCCGAGAAATTTCTTTATTGTCTTCACCTTTGCAGGCGACTCCACAATCACCAGATATTTTGCCATTACCCATGTATCTCCTCTAGTTTACCGATATATAATGATTTTTCCAGGTCTCCTGTACCAGTCCGCGCGCCTCCAACGCATCTAACAGCTGCGCCAGTGTCACCGGATCAAGTGCCGTCTCCCGGCTGATCTCCTCCATAGATTTTGGATGCAAATCAAGGCAACTATACACCAAGCGTTGAGACTTTTCAAGTGTCAATTTATTTTTTTCAGACAAAAGACCCAGTTCGGACACGACTTCCTCCGGTGATAACAGGATACCGGCTCCCTGACGGATCAGATGATTGCAGCCTGCACTCACCGGATCTGTGATGCGTCCCGGCACGGCATAGACATCCTTGCCCTGCTCTAATGCACAGTCCGCCGTGATCAGTGATCCGCTCTTTTGCTTCGCTTCTATTATAATCAGTGCATCTGACAGACCTGCTATGATGCGGTTCCGCATCGGAAAATATCCCGGAGCCGGCGGCATGTCCGGCGGATACTCAGACAGGATTCCACCCTGTGCCACGATCCGCTCATACAGTGCCCCATGCTCCGGTGGATACACCACATTGACTCCACAGCCGAGTACCGCATAGGTCTTGCCGCCACCCGCCAGTGCCCCTTCATGTCCGAAGCCATCGATGCCACGCGCCAGACCACTGATGACAGACACACCATTTGATCCGAGACAGGTTCCGATACGCTGCGCCATCTGCCGTCCATAAGTGGAACAGTTTCTCGCACCGACGACACCGGCCGCTGGCACATCATCCAAAGGCAGCTGTCCGATATAATACAATCCGTATGGCGGATCATAGAGATGTCTGAGCCGCCTGGGGTATGTTTTCTGCTCCAGTGAGACGAAGGAGATGCCTCTGCGTGTGAGCTGTTCCCAGGCGTTGTCCAGATCCCACTTCTTTTTTGCATCGCTGATACGTGCTGCGGCATGCTCCGTAATCCCATAGAGTTTTTGCAGTTCCCTGCCTGTCATGTGATAGATCGCCTTTGCGCTGCCACAATATTTGTAGAGCTGATGGATCGTCTTGCTGCCCACTCCGGATATATTCGCCAGCCAGTATGCATATACAATATCTGTCTCTTCCTGTACAATCCCCATCCCTACACCTCCCAGAACTTTTTATCGAGACTGCGGTAGCAGACCGCTTCCGTCAGATGACGCACGGTGATCGTCTCACTGGCATCCAGATCCGCGATCGTGCGTGCTACCTTGAGAATCTTATGATAGGCGCGCGCCGACAACTGCAGCTTCTCATATGCCCGTTCCATATAGGCAGCCCCCTGTTTGTCCAGTCCACAAAACTGTTCGATTCTCCCACTCGGTATCTGGCTGTTGAAATACCATGGTTCCGATGCAAAACGCTCCTGCTGCAGCCGTTGTGCCGCCAGCACACGTGTACGGATCTGCGCAGATGACTCACCGCGTGCCGTGCTCGTCAGATCCCGATAGGTCACAGGCTCTGCCTCTGCACACAGATCAATCCGGTCGAGAAGTGGCTGACTGATACGCGTCAGATACTGCCGGATCGAGGTATTGCTGCATTTGCAGCGGCTTCTGTCCGGATAGAAACCACATTTACACGGATTCATCGCACAGACGAGCAGAAAATCTGCCGGATAGACCAGACTGCTGTTCACACGGGTGATCGTGATCGATCCATCCTCCATCGGCTGACGCAGGATCTCCAGGGTCGTCTTTTGAAATTCCGGCAATTCATCCAAAAACAGGACACCCCGATGTGCCAGTGATACCTCGCCAGGCTTTGGTATCGTTCCTCCGCCGGCTAGCCCCTGCGGGCTGATCGTATGATGGGGTGCACGAAACGGCCGTTCCCTGATCAATCCACGGTTTCTGTGTAACATACCGCTCACGCTGTAGATCTTGGATACCTCCAGCTGCTCTGCGCGCTCCATCGGCGGTAAAATACCGGGGATCCGCCTGGCGATCATCGTCTTTCCCGCTCCGGGCGGCCCGATCATGAGCAGATTATGCATGCCGCTGACAGCGATCTCACATGCCCTGCGCAGCATCTGCTGTCCGTTTACATCCGAAAAATCCGGTATCACATGCGGATCAGATCCCATGTCCTCATCCATGCACAACAGCGGTTTCTCTACGGTATATGCACTGTCACAGATTTCCATGACAGTTTTTATATGGTCAACAGGAAAAATATCGAGTCCGTCCACAACCGCCGCTTCGCGGTAATTCTGCTGTGGGATCATACAGCGGTGTATCCCCTGTGCCTTTGCCATGAGCAAAATCGGCAGCATACCGTCCACTGCCAGAATCGATCCGTTGAGTCCGATCTCACCGATCACAAGTGTCTGCTCTAACATCTGCTGTGGAATCATGCCGAGTGCCGTCAGCACTGCTACCGTAATCGGCAGATCAAATCCATTTCCGCTTTTTCTGATATTCGCCGGGGATAGATTAATGGTGATGCGTTTTGCCGGAAGCTGATGGCCACAATTACGCAATGCGGTCCGTACACGCTCCTTCGACTCACGTACTTCGGATGCCAGAAAACCGACCATCTCAAAGATCGGCAATCCGTCACTGACATCTGCCTCTACCGAAACAGGCAGACTGTCGATTCCCTGCAGGATCGCAGTCGTTACGATACTATACATATCGACTCCTCTCTGCGTGCCACATAGGAAATATGATTTTACGAAAAAAAGATGAACCCATTGTAACACGGATTTCATCTTTTTTAAAGAAAAAGTTCTATTCTATACGTCTATATGATTCTATACTATTTGAGCCGTCATCCCTGCACGGCTGACTCGATCGATTCAAATTCCTCCCGCAGACGTTTGAGTGCTTTTTTTTCGATCCGGCTCACATAGGAGCGTGAGATCCCGATTCTGGCCGCGATCTCCCGCTGTGTAAGCGGTCGTTCCTGATCCAGCCCATAACGCAGTATAATAATCTGCCGCTCCCTCCCATGCAGAATCCTCGGTATCATCTCCCGCAGCAGATCGATCCGCCAGCGCATATCGAGCGTCTCCACCACATCCGGATCATCACTCTCACAAATATCCAGCAGACGGATCTGATTGCCCTCTTTATCTGTTCCAACCGGCTCATAGAGCGACACTTCACGTGATGTCTTGCGCTTTGCGCGCAGATACATGAGCAGTTCGTTATCGATACAGCGCGCGGCATAGGTAGCCAGGCGGCTTCCTCTCGTATCATTATAAGTTCCGACTGCCTTGATCAGACCGATCGTTCCGATAGAGATCAGCTCCTCCGTCTCCTCGTCTACATTCTGATATTTTTTTACGATGTGCGCCACAAGACGCATATTGCGCTCCACCAGCACATGTTTTGCTTCCAGGCTTCCGCTTTTCATCCGTGCGATATATTCCTTTTCCTCCGGCTGCGTCAGAGGGGGCAAAAATGTTTTCAATCGCTTCTCTCCGATCTATCAAAGCGAACTTAATACATTTTATGTCCCGGACAGCTTTCCTGTGCCTTTCCCACTTATTTTCCCGGTGCAGCAGTCTGTACTATTTTTTCAGTACAACCTCACGGATATAACGGAATGTCTCATCCTCTCCCTGTTCGGCGAGCATATTCAAAAGCTGCTCTAGCAATGCCTGTGTCTGCGGATGCAGAATATGATAATCACGTTTTTGCATGTAGTACTCCAGCGGTGAGGAATCCGTATATTTTTCTTTCTTGTAGATCTTAGACGCGGCGATCCGGTCTGCGACCATCTCTGCCACATATTTTTCCGGCATACGCATGCCGGCGATGCGATGGTCTCCCTTGACATCATAGTCGAGCCAGTATTCCAGATGATGCTTGTTGCGTCCCTTGTGATGCAGCCATGCGGTCGAGTAACCATACTCGGCACGTTCTCCGTTATGCGGACTCTGGTCATCCATGAAATATTTGGCGCCGATACGGAATTCCGTCCACGAAAATTTGGACAGGTCGTGCGTCAGCCCCTGCCAGTACAGCCCCATGCGAAAACAGTTCTTGCGCACCTGTCTGCGGTGTGCACACACGGTTTTTAAATGCTTATATGCTTTTTTAAATGACATTGATCATATACCTCCGAATCAGGTACAGCAATAATAAATGTACCGGATAAAATGCGTAGAAAAAATACTTTGCGGATGGTCCTTTTTCCCCGTTGTAAAACTGGATTGGCACAAGTGCAGCCGTCCCTGCCCACTGAACCGGGCCATAACACAGACAGTTGATGGCTCCGACCGACAGCAGCCGGTACACCCACTGGCCGCGGAACTGATAAAAGAAGAAAATCATGAGCAGGCCGCCGACTCCATAATCAGAATGGATCACATAGCCGTTCAGCAGGCAGATCACACCCGCGATACCTACTGCCAGCCATCTGTTTGACAGCCGGTCTATCACACAGATACATAGCAGTCCAAGCGTCAGCGTGAAAAACACATTCTGGTGCTCCAGATAGATCATCTGATTCGCACACGCCAGATCGAATGGCACCTCGGAAATCAACGCGAACAGTGCCAGCCTGCCGATGTATTTCCAGACATCCCGCGTGTGATAATATCCCTCCACGATCAAAAAACAATAGATCGGGAATGCCAGCCGCCCGATATAGCGCATCCACAACTGATCCGTATACAAAAATGCTCCGATATGATCGATCAGCATCGTCACGACCGCGATGCATTTCAAGTCAAAGACCGACAGGCCGATTCTCCTGTTTTGCGGCATCGTCATCGCTATGCTCCTTTCCTATGATAGTTTCAATTCTTATATGAGGCCGCGGCTCCCGCAAGCTATTTTTTCGGTTTCACCGGCTTTCTGGCCTTCGCTGGCGCAAGTTTCGTCGCGAGCACCGTCACACCTAGATCCGGCAGTTCCAGCCTCTCATTGTCTACCGCTCCCTCGCCGTAGATGATCACCCAGCCTTTTCCATCCGACGGCTTTGGCAGTGCCAGTACCGCCTTCGCCTGTGCAAAATTCCAGCCGATATACAGATCCTGCGTCTCAGCTGCATACGCACCACAATAAGCTGCCCCTGCCGCCTGCGTAGATGGATAGATCTCCCCACTCCATGCCTGCGCGCCATGATAAGACAGATCCGGCAGTCCGTGTGCCTCATAGTCACTCATCTGCAAAGGTCTGTCGCTTCGAAGCGCCGGATGCGATCTGCGCAGTGCCAGCAGCTGTCTGACTGCCTGAAAATACGCATCATTTTTCTCCAGCTGTTTCCAGTTGACCCAGCCGGTGCGGTTATCCTGGCAATAGGCATTATTATTGCCATTCTGTGAATTGCCAAATTCATCCCCCGCCAGTATCAGCGGCACTCCCTGTGCGAATATAACCATCGCCATCGCCTGACGCATCAGCTGCATACGCTGCGCCATAATCTTTTTCTTTCTCGATGCACCCTCGATGCCGCAATTGATGCTGTAATTCCAGTCATTGCCGTCTGTACCATTCTCACCGTTTGCCTCATTATGCTTACACGCATAGCTAAAGACATCCGCCAGCGTAAATCCATTGTTGTTCGCAATATAATTGACAAATCCAATCTGCGGATGCTGCTTGCGCTGCTGGTTGAAAAATTCGACTAAATTGCCATCCTGATGATTCACCAGTTTGCGCGCCGTGTATAAAAAGTCATCATTATAGACATAGAGATGCGGATACTGATCCATCTTATCCCACACCTCCTGCGGAAACGATGCCGCAAACAGCTTGCTGCGACGCAGCAGCACATCACAGATCACACCGGATATCACGCGCTGCGATGCAATCAGGTGGAAGCCGTCCACATGGTAATTCAATACCCAGTGACGCAGCACCTCCACGGCATAGTTTGGATTTTCCTGCGCATCGAAATAGATCTCCATGATGCACTCCATGCCTGCAGTATGCAGGGCATGCACCAGTTCCCTGAACTCGCTGACGGCATCCTGCCCCGCTGCATAGCTTGCTTTCGGTGCAAAATAATTGCCCGGTCCATACCCCCAGTAATTGATCCTGGGTACCCGCTTTTTTTGTTCCTGTTTCTCCTGCTGCAGCATCTGATAACCTGCAACAGCCTGTGGCGACCAGCCGGAAAAATCCATTGCCTGATCCGCACATTCCGGCCCCATCAGCTCCTCAAATTCATACGCCGGCATGAGTTCCAGCGTTGTGATCCCTAATTCTTTCAGATATCCAATCCGTTCCCGGATCGCCGCAAATGTTCCCTTATGCCGGATGTCGCTTCCGGCATCTTTGGTAAATCCTCTGACATGCAGCTTATACATGACCATGTCCGTGCGCCGGATCTCCGGATGTGCATCGTCTCCCCAGTCAAACCCCGCAGGTTCAAATCCACTGCGCACCTGCATGCCACGGTCATAACGGCTGGCATCTGCCCACTTTTCTCTGCCTACAATGCGTCCGGCATAGGGATCGACCACTTCCCTGCCATCTATCAGATAATTGTAATCATTGCGCGCGGGATTGAGTCCATGCACACAGACAGAACGCACGGCTCCCACACAATACTCCCCCGGCACCGGAATATCCCGGTATGCATGTTTTCCCTTCTCATAAATGCGCACTGCGCAATCCTGTTCTTTTTCCCCTTCAAATGTAAAACAGATTCCATCTGCCAGTCTGCTGGCACCGAATCTGCCGTAAGTTCCTTCTGTGATCTGTTCTGTCATAACTATTCCGCCTTTTATCTGATCTGTCTATACTGATTATTTATTATATCATTTCACATCCTGTTTGCATACCGTTTTTTATGTTTATCCCCCTGCGCTGACTTGAAAAAGTAAATTCCAGTGCAAGAGTAAATTCCACCGCACTTTAAAATTCCTTGATTTTTTAGAATTATGGGAAGCCATATTTTTGTAAAACTGCTATAATTAGTTTAGCTTCCCATAAAACATCTTAATTTCAGGCATGGCAAACAAGCCTCTGGACAGTTGG
>JBNMKT010000049.1:0-15556 GCA_050874485.1 bacterium | reverse complement strand
TAATATATGAGGGTAAAACAAACCCTCATAATATTTTATATACAGGGGATTGGTCAAATGGTATGATAGGGGTCTCCAAAACCTTTGGCGGGAGTTCGATTCTCTCATCCCCTGCTCTAAGAAAGACTGGAATGCTTGAAAAATCAGGTGTTCCGGTCTTTTTCGTTTTACCGGGAAATGAAAAGGAACAGCAAAGGAACAAAGACTATATATAAGTTGAAATATACGACTATGAATGGTATGATTGCCTTAAGTGTATCAGTGAACTTTCAAAGGAGAAAATAATTTATGAGAATCGCAGTGACTTATGATAACGGAGAAGTATTTCAGCATTTTGGACATACTGAGGAGTTCAAGATCTACGAGGTAGAGGATAACAAGATCGTTTCCACAGAGATCATCGGTTCAAATGGCAGCGGACATGGCGCATTGGCTGGGCTATTGGAGCAGAACGCCATTGATGTATTGATATGTGGAGGAATCGGCGGTGGCGCGCAGAATGCATTGGCAGAGCGTGGTATCGAACTGGTATCAGGTGCGGACGGATCAGCAGATGATGCGGTAGAAGCGTATCTGAAGGGAGAACTTGTGAGTGCAGGCGTGAACTGTGATCATCACGGAGAGGGACATACCTGTGGAGATCATGAGGATGGACATACCTGTGGTGAGCACGAGGAAGGACATTCCTGTGGCGGATGCAGTGCAGGATCTGGATCTGCCATCAAGGGGAAAAATGTCGGTAAAAAGTGCAAGACACATTACCGTGGTACATTTAATGACGGTACGCAGTTTGATTCTTCCTATGACAGAGGAGAGCCGCTCGAGTTCACTTGTGGAGCAGGTATGATGATCAAAGGATTTGATGCAGCGGTAGCGAATATGGAGGTAGGACAGATCGTGGATGTACATCTGATGCCGGAGGAGGCATATGGTCAGCCTGATCCGGCGGCTATTCTTAAGGCACCGTTAAATCAGCTCACAGGAGCCGTAGATCTGGAAATCGGGCAGCGTGTCTATTTGCAGGATGCATACGGACGACCGTTCCCAGTGACAGTAGTGGAAAAAGATGAGACGACCGTCACTTTTGATGCCAATCATGAGATGGCAGGAAAAGAACTGAATTTTACGATTGAATTGGTAGAAGTCAGTGATTAACAACAGGTGATAACGATTGTGATACAAAAAAGAAGCTACCATATAACTGGTAACTTCTTTTTTGTATGAAAACTATGATAAGATTCCGGTTGACTGTAGGAACAGAACGAGCATCATAACTGGTGTAACATAGCGGATCATGATGATATACATTTTTTTACGGCGGAAATTTTCACCATTGCGCTCCATTTCATCGATGATATAGTCCGGTGTCAGGATCCAGCCGATCAGGATCGTAGACAACAGGGCGATGAATGGCATCATGACGCTATTGCTGATGTAATCCATGATGTCGAGCAACTGACCGGTCGAACCATTTGGCAGCTGGATCTCAAAGTAGAAGATACTGTAGCCAAGTGCGATGATCGCTGACATAGCCAGGTAGATCGCGGATAAGATCAGTACGGTCTTTTTGCGCCCGCTGTGGAAGATCTCCATACAGTTTGCAGTGATAGATTCTAATACGGAGATGCAGGAGGTCAGTGTCGCGAAAATAGCTGTCACAAAGAACAGAAGGCCGACAAAGACACCTGCCTTGCCCATTGCAGCAAATACCTTGGGCAGAGAGATAAACATTAGGCTCGGACCGGCACCCATGCCATCTGTACCGGAAAATACATAGACAGCAGGGATGATCATGGTTCCTGCGAGCAGTGCAACACCGGTATCGAAGATCTCGATCTGGTTGACTGCTTTATTCAGATCGACTTCAGGCTTTACATAGGAGCCATAGGTGATCATGATACCCATAGATACGCTGAGGGAAAAGAATAACTGGCTCATAGCATCTAACAGGATCTGTAAAAAGCGTTTGATCGTCAGACCTTCAAAATTCGGTGTAATGTAGTACAGAAAACCCTGGATACCGGTAGTCACATTGCCATCTGCATCCGTGTGGCTCAGAGTCAGGGAGTAGACTGCAATTACGACAACCAGCACGAGCAGGATCGGCATCATGTATTTCGATACACGCTCGATACCACCTTCGACACCGTTATATACGATAAAAGCAGTGACACCCATGAAGAGCAGTGCGAATACAACCGGTGCGACCGGAGCGGTGATAAATGATGTAAAGTAGTTGTCCTCGGCAGCCGCCTGCGCGTGGCCGGTCAGATAAACAACCGCATATTTTGTGATCCATCCACCGATGACGGCATAATATGTCATGATTAATACCGGTACGAGGAATGTCAGGATACCTAAAAACTTCCATTTGGGGCGCGCCTGTGCATAAGCACCGATTGCACTTTGTTTGGTCTTGCGGCCCAGAGCGATATCAGAGGTCAGCAGTGTGAAACCAAACGTCACGACGAGGATTAGATAGATGAGCAGAAACAGTCCGCCACCGTCTTTGGCAGCCAGATAGGGAAATCGCCACAGATTACCTACACCGACCGCACTTCCGGCTGCAGCCAGGACGAAGCCGAGCTGACCGGAAAAGTTACTTTCTTTTTTTTCCATGTGAATAAACTCCTTTTTTTAAAATTACTTATATTAAACAATGATTCACACATTTTCTTGGTAATAGCTGAATTGTTACATTACATCGAGATCCAGCCGAATGCGTTAGCTACGGAACTGATCAATATGATCGCTGCAAAAATCGGGCAGAGATATTTGATCATAAAGTTGAAGACGAATTTTCTGCGGAATTTGCTCTCACCGAGCAGTACCTCATCTTCAATGGCTTTCAGACCAATCACTTTGGACACGAGCAGACAGGTGGCGATCGCTGCGATCGGCATCATGACTGAGTTTGTCAGAAAATCAAAAAAGTCTAAAAACTGCATACCGATGATTTTAACAGAAGCGAGCGGACCATAGCCGAGTGAGGACAGGCTGCCGAGTACGAGCATGATCGCACCGGCGAGAATGGTCGATTTGCGGCGTCCCCAGCCTAATTCATCTTCAAAGGTAGAGACTGCGCTTTCTGTCAGAGCGATAGAACTTGTGATCGCAGCAAACAGGACAAGCAGGAAAAACAGAATGCCGACTGCCGTGCCGAGTCCCATGCTGTCAAATACCTTTGGAATCGTGATAAACATTAGTGACGGACCAGCCTGTAGTGTATTCGGGTCGCCGCCTGAAAATGCGAATACCGCAGGAATGATCATCAGCCCGGCCATGATTGCGATGGCAGTATCGAAGATCTCCACATTTTGGGTTGAGTCTTCAATGGAGACATCTTTTTTCATATAGGAACCGAATGTGATCAGGATTCCCATAGCGATAGACAGGGAATAAAACATCTGTCCCATCGCAGATACGACGGTCATCCATGAAAAATTCTCTACATTTGGTACGAGAAAATATTTTACACCTGCCATTGCGCCGGGTCTGGTGACCGAGTAGATGGCGATGATTACAGATAACACGACGAGAATCGGCATCATGATCTTGGACACTCGCTCAATACCGTTTCTCACACCTGCGAAAATAATGCCAAGCGTGATCAGTGCGAAGATAATAAAGCAGACTTCTGTGGATACGCCGTCTGAGATAAACGTTCCGAAATATCCATCTGTGGCGAGGGCACTGCCATTTCCACGGATGTAGCCGATCAGATATTTAATGACCCAGCCGCCGATGACTGAGTAGTAGGGAACGATTAATAATGGAATAATTGCATTGATCCATCCACCAAAAGAGAACCACTTTGATTTTCCAAAAGAATGGTAGGCTCCGACTGGACTTTTCCCGGTCATTCGTCCGATGGATGTCTCGGCAATGATCATGGAATAGCCGAATGTCAACGCCAGAATGATGTAGATCAGCAGAAAAATACCTCCACCGTATTTTGCTGCAAGGTATGGAAATCTCCAGATGTTTCCGAGACCGACAGATGCGCCGGCGGCAGACAGGACAAAACCGATCTTGCCGGAAAAGGAGCTCCTTTTACCAGTTTGATTGTTCATAACCTTCTCCTTCCTGTTACTTAATATTATAAAGTTTAGTGTAGCATAGCAGAAAGGAAAAAGCCACCTTTTTATCGGGATTCGGGCATTTCGTCTGTCTTACCGAACATGTGGGGTGTTGGCCGTTTTGGCATCTGGGCTGGCAGATTCTTGAGCGCCATTAGCATAAGTGCACGCAGTGTCTCGTGCATCATACGTTTTGTCTCATCGTCCATATTTTTCATGCTCTCTGCGAGAGCAGATAATTCACTGGGCCAGCTTTCACGCAGTTCTGTGAAAGAAGAAAAATCACTGGCTGAGATGACAGAGTAGAGAGCATCGACAAATTGTGCCCGCTGTTCGTTCGACAGCAGACTCAGCCAGTCAGCAAGCGTGCGGTTCAGATAGTCTGCGCCGGAGGTGAGTGTCTCCAGCTTTACGAATGCGCCATCCCTTACGATCCAGGAATACGGATTGTGCTGGACAATACCAACGGCAGCACTCTCGACAACTTCAAAATTCTCCTGATGCTCCAGCAGCATGCCTACGAGGGAAGACTGCGGCAGTGTTTTGCTGATGCGGTCCCGGATGCGTAGATAGCCTTCGGTGGAAAACATATTGTCGCGAAAACCGGGACCATCGTGGGAGTAGATCGCGCGGATCCGGTTCTGCAGGCGTCTGGGGCTCTGCATGGATGCATAGACTGCGAGATTCCCGCCTTTGGAGTGACCACCGAGAATCAACTGCCCGCGGATGAGGCCGGATACTTCCAGTGTATAGGCAAGCGCGGCCTCCTGGGAGGGAACCGGTGTCAGAAATGCCATGTTAAAATCCTCTTTCCAGCCGACCAGGGTAGAATCCGTGCCCCGGAATGCGAGGTAGGCGGTGTCTGCATTGACGAAAAATGTCATCGCGCAAAACTGCTTTTCGGCAGCCGCATCAAAATCTTCTGAATAATAAGCAATGCCAATATCGCGGAAGCGTGGACTGGCGGCACACGCCTCGAGTAGTTCTCGGTTGCGGTCTGCATCCGGCTGATCTGCAAAAAAATAAGAAAAACATTCCGCACGGTACAGCTGCTGAAGAGTGAGCGGTCTGCGTACAGCCCCTGCGAAAGGCGGTGCGATCAGATTTCCGAGATGAATGTAGGAAAACTGTGAGAGCACCAGAGAGTCTACCTCATGGAATGGATGCTCGGCAAATGTACGCATTTCCTGTTTTACATATTCGATAATCGTTTCTGGCATAAATATTCGTACCTCTTCTGATTTTGAACCCAATTTTATCATCACAGACATTCCGGGTCAAGAAAAAGCGCTGTCCGAAATATGTTTGTATTTCGTTGTAAAGTATGCTACGTTATTTATTACAGATAGTTGTACGGAAAAACAATTGTTAGGAGGAACTGGTAATGAATTACACATTAGAGAATGAGTTTTTAACTGTAAAGGTGTCTACGACAGGCGGAGCATTGACTTCCATCAGAAGCAGGGATGGCATCGAATATCTGTGGCAGGGCGATCCTGCCTACTGGTCAGGCCAGGCACCGCTATTATTTCCAATCTGTGGCAGTATCCGTGACAATCACGCACTGATCGGAGATCAGAAAGAGACAAATATGGGACGTCACGGAATTGTAAGAAAAAGGGAGTTTACATGCGAGCAGCAGTCCATGCATTCGATCACACTGTCGATTACATTTGATGAGGAAATGCAGGAGCAGTTTCCGTATCCGGCAAAATTTGCCGTGACATATGAGTTGGACGGTCACAGCGTGCGCCAGACATTTACGGTAGAGAATCAGGGAGAACATGAAATCATGCCGTTTTTTGTCGGAGGACATCCGGCATTCAACTGCCCGCTCGTAGCAGGGGACGATTATAGTGATTATTATGTCGAGTTTGAGAAGGAGGAGACATGCAGCGTTCCTGAACAGTTGACAGAGAGCGGCTTGCTCAATCTGCAGAACCGTAGTGCATGTCTGGATCATACCAGACGGCTGCCGCTCAGTTTTGATTTATTTGCAAAGGATGCGATCACGTTTGATGAGTTGAATTCACGCAGTGTGAAGCTCGCGAGTGACAAGCATACACACAGTGTACAGATTGATTTTGCACAGTTTCCGTATCTGATTTTGTGGACGACTGCCAACAAGGGACCGTTCCTCGCAATGGAGCCGTGGCTGGGACTGTCTACCTGCAGTGATGAGGGTGATCAGTTCGAGGAGAAGCGGAACGTACAGTTTGCAGATCCTGGCGAGAAGAAATCCTATAGTTTTACGATTACCGTATCGTAACCGAAAATTGGTTATACAAAACAAATGTACAAACTAGACTTGTCAGAAAAAATAGGGTATACTGATTTTAGATATACACGATGCGTTGGCTGTGTAAGAATGGAAAAAGGAGATATCCGATATGTACCTTGTTTTTCTGCTGATCTGGATAATATTTAATGAGAAATTGAATGTAGAAATACTGCTGTTCGGGCTTGTGGTCTCGGCGGCAGTATTTACTTTTATATGCAGATTTATGGATTACAGCCTGAAAAAGGAGCTGCGTTTTTATCAAAAAGCGGGAGGCATGCTCTGGTATGTGTGTGCGCTGTTGAAGGAGATCCTGGTGGCAAATCTGAAGGTATGTCATCTGATCTTATCTGAGGAAGAGGAGATCGATCCGGCGCTGGTGGAGTTTACGACAGATATGGAGACACCGGCGGGACGGGCATTTTATGCAAATGCGATCACCCTGACACCGGGGACGATCACAGTATCCGTTGAGGATGATAAATACACGGTGCATTGTCTGGATGAGAGCATGGCGGAGGGACTTGTGGATTCTGGGCTGGAACAGAGACTGCACAGACTGGAGAGATAGCTGATGGAACATATGATACCGGAATTAGAACAGGCCTATGAGGTTGTATTTGTTGCTGCATTGGTGATCCTTGCAGTATTTCTGATGCTCAGTCTGATCCGCGCGATTATCGGTCCGCGCGTGGCTGACCGCATTGTTGCGATTAATATGATGGGGACACAGACACTGGCGATCATAGCGATACTGGCTGTTATGAAGCACGAGGGATATCTCGTTGATATCTGTCTGATCTATGCGATGACGAGCTTTCTGGCAGTGATTGTGCTGTCAAAAGTATATATGGGAGTCTATCGCCAACGCAAGGAGGAGCGGGCAAAACAGCCGGAAAAAAAGCAAGAGGAGGAACCCGGATATGGAGATCATTGAATGGCTGCAGTTTTTGCTTGGCAGTGCGCTGCTGGTACTTGGATTGGTGATTTTTCTCATACAGATGATCGGAGTATTCCGGTTCAAATATGTGCTCAACCGTATGCACGCGGCAGCTATGGGCGATACGCTCGGTATCGGGTGTTGTCTGCTTGGACTCATCGTGATGAGCGGATGTAGTTTCACTTCGTTAAAGCTATTACTGGTCATCATTTTTCTATGGTTTTCTTCACCGGTATCCTCTCACCTGATCGCGCGCCTGGAGGTGACGACGGATGAACAGAAGGAACATCATTATAAACAGATGGAGGCGCATGCGGATGGCTCGGTAGTCACATGTGTGCCACGCGCAAAGGAGGATGACGATGGAACTGTTTTTTGATCTGTTGCTTGTTTTTCTGCTGATCTGTGCCATCGCAGTCAGCTTGTCCAGGAATCTGTTGAATTCCATTATTATATACATGTCGTTTTCACTGGTCATGTCAGTGATCTGGATCCTGCTGGAGTCGCCGGATCTGGCGATCACAGAGGCAGCAGTCGGCGCGGGTGTGACATCGATTCTGTTTATTATTACCTTAAAGAAAATACATGCCATTCTGAAGGATGATTCAGACCGTGAGGAGACAAAGGAGGAACACCATGAGTAGACGTGTGCCTGAGCAAGACTATGAAAAGACGTTGACGTTCCGTTTCCGCAGATGGTTGTCCGGATCCAAAGATCCGTTTCTGGATACGGTTGAGATGAAACCGCAGCAGCAGTTCCTTGAATCAGAGGAGACGATTCATGCGCATGAACTGCAGCATCAGCGGATCGTGGAGCATTCTTATGATGTGGAGCATAATGCACAGGTGCGGCTGTTCCGCAAATTTTATAAGATTTTTTGTGTGATCTTTTGTCTGTGTCTCGTGTTTATCCTACTGGTTGGTGTGTCAAGCCTGCCAAAATATGGACATGAGGAAAATCCTGTGAATAATGAGGTATCTGCGCGTTATATTGAACAGGGATTGCAGGAGACCGGTGCGGTCAATATTGTAACAGGAATGATTCTCGATTACCGTGCATTTGATACACTTGGAGAGTCCCACGTATTGTTTCTGGCGACCTGTACGGTACTGATTCTGATGCGCAAGGACAAAAAGGAATATCAGGAGACCGCAGAGCATAATGACCGTATCTATGAGCCGAAAAATGATGTGATTCTGCAGACCGTCGCGCGTGTGCTCGTGCCATTTATCGAGATGTTCGGTATCTATGTGATCCTGGGTGGTCATTTAGGCCCCGGTGGTGGATTTTCCGGAGGCGCGATCTGCGGAGCCGGACTGATCCTGTATCTGAATGCGTTCGGATTTGCAAAAACGGAGCGCTTTTTTACAGGAAAGACCTATAAATGCATGTGTTTTGGCGCACTTGCCTGTTATTCTCTGGCAAAGACATATTCTTTTTATACAGGTGCCAATCATATCGAGAGCGTGATACCGCTCGGTACGCCGGGCGCAATTTTGAGTAGTGGGCTGATATTGATTCTGGATATCTGTGTCGGACTGGTCGTATCGGGCACGATGTATACGTTTTATGTCATGTTCCGAAAGGGAGGATATTGAGATGAATGTAGGGAATTTGTTTGCAAACTATCAGGAAGCGATCGCGATGGTCATGTTTGCGATCGGGTTTTCAAACCTGCTGCTTCAGAAAAACCTGATTAAGAAGATTATCGGGTTTAATATCATGGATTCTTCGGTCTATCTGTTTCTGGCACTCAAGGGATATATCGCGGGGCATCACGCTGCGATTGTGGTAGACGGTGTACAGAGTGTGGATGCTTATATCAATCCGATTCCGAGTGGCCTTGTGCTGACCGGTATCGTGGTATCGGTATCTGTGACTGCGCTGATGCTGTCGCTCACGATCCGTCTGTACAGCAGGTATCATACGCTGGATCTGGATCAGATCACGACAGAAGTGAAAAAGGGAGGATTCTAGATGGCGCATGATTTTGTTCAGAACTTCCCATTGTTCTGTATTATTTTAACGCTGTTTTCCGGCCCCTGCTGCATGATTCTGCGTGGAAAGTGGGCGCGTCTCGTCAATCTGGGTGTGATCAGTGCTGTCGGTATCATGTCACTTGCAGTGTTGTTGGATGTATGCGCCCGCGGCGGTGCGTATGTCTATATGATGGGGCATTTCCCGGCTCCGTGGGGCAATGAAATCCGGGTGGGACCGCTCGAGGCGTTCATGGCACTGTTTTTCTGTATCATTATGCTGTTGTCTATGATAGGAGGCATGGCACAGCGCCTGCGCAAGATCGAGGCGAGCAAGGAGAACCTGTATTATGTCATGGTCAATCTGCTGCTCAGTTCGCTGCTGGCATTGATCTATACCAATGATCTGTTTACGGCGTATGTATTTGTAGAGATCAATACGATCTCTGCGTGCGGTATGATCATGATCTGCCAGAATGGACATACACTGGAAGCAGCGACGCGATATATGATTATGAGTCTGCTTGGTTCCGGATTGCTGCTGCTCGGTATCTGTTTTCTCTATGGGCTCACCGGCCATCTGCTGATGAGCAATATCAAGGAGGCGGTTGCCGGACTCGTGGCGACAGGCACGTACCATGCGCCGCTTATGGTGGCGGTCGGACTGATGTGTGTCGGTCTGGCGATCAAGAGTGCATTGTTTCCGTTTCATTCCTGGCTGCCGGATGCATATGGCTATTCTACCGTCTCATCCGCGGCGATTCTGTCATCACTTGTATCAAAGGGTTATATTTTTCTGCTGATTAAGATCTTCTACCGTGTGATTGGATTTGATATTATCTGTGGCAGTAAAATCATGGATATCTTTTTTGTATTTGGTATTGCAGGTATGATGTTTGGATCAATCAGTGCGGCGCGGGAGACGAATATCAGGCGGATGATCGCATTTTCATCCGTGGCGCAGATTGGTTATATTTATATGGGTTTTGGATTGGGGACGAGTCTCGGTGTGTTGGCGAGTATCTATCATATCCTGTCACATGCCGCCACCAAATCGCTACTGTTTGTATCGGCAGCCGGGCTGAGCGAGGGTTCTGCCGACAGCAGGGAACTGGCAGACCTCACTGGCGCAGGTTATCGGAATGCGCCGGCAGGAATGGCATTTACCGTTGGCGCATTGTCGATGGTGGGCTTTCCATTGTTTCCCGGTTTTATTTCAAAGATTCTGTTTGCGCAGGCTGCGGTCAATCAGTCAGGCCGGATGCTGCCGACACTGGTTGCACTGGCGCTCAGTACGATCCTGAATGTCATATATTTTATGCGGGCGGTCATTGTGATCTACACACCGCTGCGGCGTGTATCGGAAGAAAAACGAGAAGGTTATCAGAAGATTCGCATAGGTACACATCCGGAGATTACGGTGGTATATGTGTGCTTTGTGCTGCTGAATCTGGTACTTGGGCTGCTGTCACAGCCGATCGTAGAGCTGTGTGCGAGAGGACTTGGCATGTTTAGCTAGGCAGAGGGATTATGGAAGGGAGTTTGAGATGATACCGATTACGGAAATGGCACCGGTTCGCCTGTGGACATTGGGAGAGGGATTGGAGATCTCTTTTGGTGCGGATGGAATCAGCCTGTTATTTATGGGGATAACGACAGTGATCTTTTTGCTGGTCGGAGTATATGCAGTTGCATATATGAAACATGAAGAACGGCCGAAACAGTTTTTTCTGGCATATGTGCTGCTCTATATCATACTGCTCGGACTGGATCTGTCGGCAAATCTTGTCACGATGTATCTGTGCTATGAGTTGATGACGCTCGTATCTATGCTACTCGTCGTGCACAATCACTCGCGCGAGGCGATCATGGCGACGCTCAAATATCTGTTCTATTCATTGTGCGGTGCGTATCTGGGGTTGTTTGGCATTTTTTATCTGAACCGTTATTGCGTGGATCTGAATTTTGGCGGTACGGGCAGACTGGATCTGTCTGCACTGGCGGGACATGAGCAGACACTGCTGATCGTGGCCTTTTTGATGCTGATCGGATTTGGTACAAAGGCGGGCATGTTTCCGCTGCATGGGTGGCTGCCGACGGCACATCCGGTCGCACCGAGTCCGGCATCTGCGGCACTCTCGGCGATCATTGTGAAGTCTGGCGTATTGGCTACGATCCGCACGGTCTATAACATTATCGGAGCTGATTTCCTGCGGGGGACATGGGTACAGACTGCCTGGATGAGTCTGACGCTGCTCACAGTTTTTATGGGATCGATGCTCGCTTACCGGGAGCCGGTGATCAAAAAGCGGTTTGCATATTCGACGGTCAGCCAGGTATCCTATATTTTATTTGGGCTGTCGCTCTTGCAGGAGCAGGCATTTACAGGTGCACTGCTGCATGTATGGTTTCATGCGGTGATTAAGTGCGGACTATTCCTGTGTGCCGGTGTATTTGTTGTCATCTGCGGCTGTACGCGTGTGGATGAATTAAAAGGAATCGGACGAAAGATGCCGGTACTTATGGGCTGTTACACATGTTTTGCACTGGCACTGATCGGTATACCGCCGACGAGTGGATTTGTGAGCAAATGGCAGCTGGCACTCGGCGCACTGGATGCAGGTGTCGGATTTTTTGGCTGGTTTGGACCTGTGGTACTGCTCGTCAGTGCGCTGCTGACCGCCGGATATCTATTGCCGATTGCGATGCGTGGGTATTTCCCGGGGGAGGGCGCATGCAGTGAACAGGTGGTGCGGCTGGAGAAAAAGGAACCGCCGCTTCTGATGCTGGTGCCGATTGGCATACTGGCAGTGGCAGCAGTGCTGTTTGGTGTATTTCCGGGGCAACTGATCAGTATCTGCCGGAATCTGGCAGCGTATTTCTTATAGGAGGGAGTAGGCATATGAATGGAACATTGCTCGTGGCAGCAGTTTTGCTGCCGATCTGTCTGGCTGTGCCGATCGCTCTGATCCGGTGGAAGCGGGATGTACATTGGATGGTCTATGCGGAGGGAGTCGTGCTGCTCACCTCGGCACTCAGCTTTTATGCACTTGCAAATGCCGATCAACAGATGCACATGCTGTTCCGGTTTGCAAATGATTTGGAGATCGCCTTCCGGGTCGACGGTCTGGCATCTGTGTTTGCGGCACTCGTGTCGTTTCTATGGCCGTTTGCGACGCTGTATGCATTTGAATATATGAGTCATCTGGAGCACAGGGAATTGTTTTTTATGTTTTATGTGATGACATATGGCGTGACGCTCGGCATCGCGTTTGCCGGCAATATTTTAACGATGTATTGTTTTTATGAGATGCTCACGATGGTGACACTGCCGCTTATTATGCATCCACTCAGCAAGGAGGCAATCCGTGCGAGCCGCATCTATCTGTTGTATTCGCTTGGTGGAGCCGCATTTGCTTTTATTGGGATGATCTTCATCCTGTATTACGGCCAGACTGGTGCGTTTGTGCCGGGTGGTGTGATGGATACACCTGCGGTTATGAGCAGGCCGGGTCTCTTTTTGATTGTATATGTACTGACGTTTCTGGGATTTTCGGTTAAGGCGGCGATGTGGCCGTTTGGCGGCTGGCTGCCCAGGGCCGGTGTGGCACCGACTCCAGTGACTGCGCTGCTGCATGCGGTCGCAGTCGTAAAGGCGGGAGCGTTTGCTCTGATGCGGATCACTTATTACAGCTTTGGCACGGAATTGCTGCGCGGAACATGGGCGCAGACATTGCTGCTTGTGTTTGTCATCATCACGATTGTCTACGGCTGCAGCCGGGCACTCAAGGAGACGCACCTGAAGCGCCGGCTGGCATATTCGACGATGAGCAATCTGTCCTATATTTTGTTTGGCATTGTGCTTATGAGTCCACTCGGACTGGTGGGGGCGTTATGCCACATGGTGTTTCATGCATTTATGAAGATCAGTTCATTTTTCTGCGTAGGTGCGGTGATGCATCAGACAAAAAAGAATTATGTGCATGAGGTCGATGGCCTGGGATATGTGATGCCGGTGACGTTTACGATCTTTACGATCTCCGGGCTGGCACTCATGGGTGTACCGGGCTTGCCGGGATTTATCAGTAAATGGAACCTGGCGAAAGCGGCACTCGATAGTACGCATCCGCTGGCGCTCATTGGGGTGTTTGCGCTGCTTGTATCGGCACTTCTCACAGCGATCTACATGATGAGTATTTCCTTTCGTGCATTCTGTCCGGGCAGGGATTTTGACAGAAATACAGTGAAAGGATTCTGTGATCCGGGCTGGAGAATGCTGGTGCCGCTCGTGGTATTTGTGATTGTTTTATTTGTGTTCGGATTGCATAGCGCACCGCTTGTGGAGTGGTTTACAATCATCGCATCCGGTGTGTAGAGAGGAGGTGGTATGATGTCAGGAATAGTTATGGCGGCACAGCTATCCGGCCGGATGTATCTGCCGCAGCTATGTGGATATGGGCTGAGTTTTGAACTGGATGGTTTCCGGATCGTGTTTGTAGCAGTGGCATTTTTTGCATGGATAGCTGCGCTGGCATTGTCCGGTGAATATATGAGACATGAGGCGCACCGGGTGAGATACTACATCTTTACGGTCGTGACGCTCGCTGCGACGATCGGTGTCTTTCTCTCGTCTGACTTCTTTACGGCGTTTATCTTCTTTGAGATCATGTCGTTTACATCCTATACGTGGGTCGCACAGACGGAAAAAGCAGCAGCTCTGCGCGCAGCGGACACGTATCTGGCGGTCGCAGTGATTGGCGGTCTCGTTATACTGATGGGCATGTTTTTGCTGTATCATATGTTTGGCACGCTGGATTTTGAAGAACTCGGCAGATTGATGGAGCGGCGGGATGCGTCACCGATGCTCTATGCAGCCGGTGTATGTATTCTGACCGGATTTGGGGCCAAAGCGGGTGTATTTCCACTCCACATCTGGCTGCCCAAGGCACATCCGGTCGCACCGGCACCGACGTCGGCATTGTTGTCCGGTGTCTTGACCAAGACAGGCATTTATGGTGTGATCGTACTCACGGTGAGAATCTTTGCCGGGGATATACAGTGGGGAAATCTGATACTGATTTTAGGGGCATGTACGATGCTTGTCGGGGCAATACTGGCCGTATTTGCACTGGATCTGAAGCGGACGTTAGCTTGTTCTTCGGTCTCACAGATCGGATTCATCATGACCGGTATTGGTATGTGCGGGCTGCTATATGGGGAGCACGCCTTGGCGGCACATGGTGCCATGCTGCATATGATTAACCATTCATTGATCAAGCTGGTGCTGTTTTTGTCGGCGGGTGTCATCTATATGAACACACACCGGCTGGATCTGAACGTGATCCGCGGTTTTGGGCGCAGAAAGCCATTTCTGGCAATCTGTTTTGCAGCCGGGGCACTGGCGATCGGTGGAATCCCGGGATTTAGCGGATATATCAGCAAGACGCTGATCCATGAGAGTATTCTGGAATATGGTGCGGCTGGCTGGATGAAGGTGCTGGAGATCATATTTGTGATCAGTGGAGGCCTGACGATCGCGTATATGGTCAAGCTGTTTGTGACGATCTTTCTGGAGAAAAATGTGGATGCAGATCTGCAGCGCGCGTATGATGCCAAGCGCAGCTATCTGTCACCGGTCAGTGCATGTGCGATTGGGATACCGACAGCGCTACTTGCGCTGTGGGGATTTTTCCCGCACCGGTGGATGGACCGGGTGGCTGCATGCGGCAATGGTTTTTTTGCCCTTGCAGAATCTGGGGGACAGATGCAGCCGTTGCATTATTTTTCGTTGGAGAATCTAAAAGGTGCTGCGTATTCGATCGTGATCGGTGTGGTCGTGTATGTCATTGTGATCCGCGGGCTGCTTACAAAGCGGACACCAGAAGGAGACCGGGAGCTCGTAGACCGTTGGCCGCGTTGGATGGATCTGGAAGAGCTGATCTACCGGCCGGTGCTGCTGCGATTTTTGCCATATGTAGGCGGTGTCGCGAGCCGGCTCTGTGACAGCTTCGTAGATATGACGGTCGTGCTGCTGCGGCGGACGATCTATCGTGATACACCGCTGCCGCGTGAATATACAGAGGGTAATACATGGACAAGGGCACTGGGCAGATTGTTGAATCTATGGCGGGATCTGGCAAACCGTACCTGGCGGAAATCTGACCCGATCAAAAAAGATTATGTACATCAGTTGGCCGTCCGCAGTGACCAGATCGCACAAAATAATCTGGTCATCACGCGCAGTATCTCATTTGGACTCTTACTGTTCGGTATCGGTTTCTG
>JBNMKT010000048.1:0-15688 GCA_050874485.1 bacterium | reverse complement strand
GAACACGAGTTAGGCTTTTTTGAGGCTCATCGGAATGGGGCGTGCAATGAAAGCAAAACAGATATGCTTGCGGGAGCTGCGACCGTAGCCAAACAGTCTACATGAGATTGAGCAGCGGATTATGGATAGATAGAAAGGAGGCCATCATGCCACAGATACAATTACTGGATGAGGCAACAATCGAAAAGATCGCTGCGGGAGAGGTCGTGGAACGGCCTTCTTCTGTAGTAAAAGAACTCGTGGAGAACGCCATCGACGCCAAGGCAACATTTATTACGGTAGAGATCAAAGAAGGCGGCCTGTCCTTTATTCGGATCACGGATAACGGCTGCGGCATTGAAAAAGATCAGATCCGTCTGGCATTTTTGCGCCATTCCACGAGCAAGATCCGTTCTCTGGAGGATCTGCTGTGCATCAAGTCGCTTGGATTCCGCGGTGAAGCATTGGCGAGCATCAGCGCAGTCGCCCAGGTAGAACTCATCACCAGACCGCGCGGGGCATTGACTGGTGTGAGATATGTGATCGAAGGCTCCAAAGAAAAAACATTGGAAGAAATCGGTGCACCGGAGGGCACGACGTTTCTGGTGCGCAATCTGTTTTTCAATACGCCGGTGCGGCGCAAGTTCTTAAAATCCGCACAGACAGAAGCCGGTTACGTCGCGACAATCGTGGAGCGTCTGGCACTTTCACATCCGGAGGTGTCGTTCCAGCTCATTGTAAATAACCAGCAAAAGCTGCATACATCCGGCAATTGTAACCGCAAAGATATTATTTACCATATTTACGGGAAAGATATTGCGTCAAATCTGTTGCAGATTGAACAAAATGAGAGCGGTGTCGGAGTGTCCGGCTATATCGGAAAGCCGCTGATCTCCAGAGGAAACCGTAATTTTGAAAACTATTATATCAATGGTCGCTATATGAAGAGCCAGATCGTAGCAAAGGCAATCGAAGAAGCCTATAAGCCATACCTGATGAACCATCAGTATCCGTTTACCGTGCTTTATCTGACCATGGATGAAGAACTGATGGATGTGAATGTGCACCCGACGAAAATGGAAGTACGCTTTGCCAACGGAGAACAGCTCTATCAGAACTTGCTTCATATGCTGCGCGACGTGCTGCAGGGACGCGATCTGGTGCCGGAAGTCACAGTCGGTGCAGAAAAAAGCAAAACACAAAACGAACAGGAACATACGTCAGGGAAGCCGCAGACACCAGATAAACCGGAGCGTGCACCACAGCCGTTTGAACGCAACCGGATCTCACAGATCCGCAGTGCGGTCGCAAAAGACAGTCCCTATGAACTAAAATATGCGCCGCGTCTGCTGCCGCAGCAAAAGACCGGGATGCCACAGCAGTCCGCGTCCACTCCGGCTGCGATGGCAGAATCAGGCAATGGGGCTATAGAACCGGTTCAGACGACAACGGCTCCTCCAAAAAGCCAGTCGGAAAAGGGACAGCAATTAGAACTCACAGACGTATTCCGGGAGGAAAGTGGTTATCAGACCGGGTTCATCGAGCAGGCCAGACGATCCAATGTACAGGTGATCGGCCAGTTATTCGATACCTACTGGCTGACGCAGGCAGATGACAAACTCTATATTATTGATCAGCATGCGGCACATGAAAAGGTGTTGTTTGAACGCAACATGCGCTCATTTGCGGCACGTGAATATACGTCACAGCAGCTCAGCCCGCCGATAATACTCAGTCTGTCAATGCAGGAAGAACAGGCACTGAAGCAAAATCTGCCAGAATTGCAGAAACTTGGTTTTGAGATTGAAGCGTTCGGTGGGCGTGAATATTCGATTTTAGCAGTACCGGACAATCTGTATAATCTGGATGCCAGAAATCTGTTTCTGGAACTGCTTGACGATATGGTTTCTGAGACAGGAACACAGGTTCTGACAACGGAGATGATCTGGAATAAGGTCGCGACAGCCTCCTGCAAGGCAGCAATCAAGGGAAATCAGAGGATCAGTGCCGCCGAAGTAGAGACCCTGATCCAGGAGCTGCTGACACTGGACAATCCGTATCATTGTCCGCATGGCAGACCGACGATGATCTCTATGAGTAAATACGAGATTGAAAAGAAATTTAAGCGGATTTTGTGAGAACTCTGTCCCGGCCAGGCCATCTGTATAAACAACCTGGTTTCACAATCACCGAATAAATTTACATTTTTAAGAGGGATACATCTATGAACGAAAAAAACGTAGTGATTCTGACCGGACCTACCGCAGTCGGCAAGAGTGCACTGTCCATCGCACTCGCAAAAGCACTGGATACCGGTATTATATCGGCAGATTCCATGCAGGTATATAAACATATGGACATCGGCTCGGCAAAGATCACGCCGGAGGAGATGCAGGGAGTCGCGCATGCACTGATCGATGTCTATGAGCCGGATGAGCCGTTTCATGTCGTACAGTTCCAACACGATGCCAAAGCTGCGATGGAGCGGCTCTGGGCAGAGCATAAGCTGCCACTTGTCGTGGGTGGAACGGGATTTTATATTCAGGCACTGCTGTATGATGTCGATTTTTCCGAGGAGGACGCGGATCTGAAGCTTCGTCAAAAATACGAACAACTGGCACAGACACAGGGAGCAGAGGCACTCCATGCGCGGCTCGCACAGGTCGATCCGCAGGCGGCAGAGCAGATCCATGCAAATAACATCAAGCGCGTGATCCGTGCACTGGAATTTTACGAAAAGACCGGGACTCCGATCTCAGCGCATAATGCAGCCGAACGTGCGAAGCAGTCTCCATATGGATTTGCATATTTTGTACTGACAGACCGCAGAGAGCATCTGTATGAGCGGATTGATGCCAGAGTCGATGCCATGATGGAGCAGGGATTGCTTGATGAAGTAAAAAAGCTGCGTGACATGGGCTATACGAGAGATCTCGTATCTATGCAGGGACTTGGTTACAAGGAACTGCTGGCTTATCTTGACGGGGAATGCTCATTGGATGAGGCAGTCTATATTATCAAACGCGACACGAGACATTTTGCCAAGCGCCAGCTCACCTGGTTTCGCCGTGAGCGCGATGTGATCTGGGTAGATAAGTCGGCTTTTGATTACGATGAAGACAAAATTTTATCATATATGTTACAAGAAATAGAAAAGCGAGGATTAAAATAATGGAACAGCAGAAAAGTGGAGAGTTCAACCTGCAGAAAATCTATGAGCAGATGGGTATTGACGAACCAGTATACCGGTTCGGTGAAAAGATCGCTGCGGAACTGGAACCGCGTTTTGCGCAGATTGACCGTGTAGCTGAATATAACCAGTTGAAGGTCATTGCAGCAATGCAGAAAAACCGCGTGAGTGCCGAGTGCTTCAATGCATCGAGCGGATATGGATATAATGATCTCGGACGTGATACACTCGAACAGGTCTATGCAGATGTATTTCATGCGCAGGCGGCACTTGTGCGCCCGCAGATCACCTGTGGTACACATGCACTGGCACTGGCACTGATGTCGAATCTGCGCCCTGGCGATGAACTGTTATCCCCGGTTGGAAAGCCCTATGATACACTCGAGGAAGTCATCGGTATCCGTCCGTCAAAGGGTTCACTGGCAGAGTATGGTGTGACGTACCGTCAGGTCGATTTTCTGCCGGATGGCGGTTTTGACTATGACGGCATCCGTGCTGCAATCAATGAACATACGAAATTAGTGACAATCCAGCGCTCCAAAGGATATCTCATGCGAAAGACGCTCTCTGTTGCACAGATCGGTGAGCTGATCGCATTTGTAAAGAGCATCAAGCCGGATGTGATCTGTATGGTAGACAACTGTTACGGTGAGTTTGTAGAGACGATCGAACCGAGCGATGTCGGGGCCGATATGGTCGTTGGTTCCCTGATTAAAAATCCGGGTGGCGGACTGGCTCCGATCGGCGGATACATCGTCGGTACAACAGATTGTGTCGAAAATGCAGCATATCGACTGACCTCCCCGGGACTTGGCAAGGAGGTAGGTGCATCCCTGGGTGTGATACAGTCTTTTTATCAGGGACTGTTTCAGGCACCGCTCGTCGTCAGCGGCGCATTAAAAGGCGCTATCTTTGCGGCCAATCTGTATGAACGGCTTGGATTTAACGTATTGCCGGATGGCACAGAGAGCAGACATGATATTATCCAGGCAATCGCACTGGAGACACCGGAACGCCTGTGTGCATTCTGCGAGGGCATTCAGGCAGGTGCCCCGGTAGACAGCTATGTGACACCGGAGCCTTGGGATATGCCCGGCTATGACAGTCAGGTCATCATGGCAGCCGGTGCATTCGTACAGGGATCTTCGATTGAATTATCCGCTGACGGACCGCTGCGTGAGCCGTATAATGTGTATTTTCAGGGCGGACTGACCTGGCATCACGCAAAATTCGGCATCCTGATGTCTTTACAAAAACTTTATATTCGAAATCTTGTTAATAAGGACTATCTGTGTTAGAATAATTTGATGGTTATATTCTGGGTCTGCAATGAGGAGAGAGCAGAAAAGAGGACATATGACCAATCACATGACAGCAAAGGAGCTTCCGTTATCGGAGCGTCCTTATGAAAAATGTCTGGCGGCAGGGGCGCAGGCATTATCAGATGCAGAACTGCTAGCCGTGATTTTAAAGAATGGCAGTTCAAAGATGAATGTTATCCAGCTGGCGCAGCAGATCCTGCAGTCCGGTGGAAAAAACTTATTAAATCTCCATTACATGTCCATGGAAGAGCTGATGTCTTTTCCAGGGATCGGTGAGGTCAAAGCGATCCAGCTTAAATGTGTGGCTGAGATATCCAGACGGATCGCCCAGACTGACCGCAGGGAGCACATACAGCTTGCGGATGCGGGATCTGTAGCGGCTTATTATATGGAACGCCTCAGGCATGAACCCAGAGAGCAGCTGCTAATCAGTATGTTTGACATCAAATGCCGGCTGATTTGCGACCATATCATAGCGACCGGTTCGGCACGGGCAGTACTTGGATCGCCGCGTGAGATTTTCCTGCAATTGCTGGAAAAAAAGGCAGTATCATTTATTTTGCTGCACAATCATCCGAGTGGTGACCCGACACCGAGCAGAGAGGATGCCAGTCTGACACAACGGGTGAAAGAATGTGGTGATCTGATGGATATTACGCTGTCTGACCACATTATTATTGGAGATAATAAGTATTACAGCTTCCGAGAAAACAAACACATTTTAGTTTAGGAAAATAATTAGGAGAAAAACATTATGAGCAGCAATGTATACGGAATCGATCTCGGTACGAATAACCTCAAGGTATTCTGTAAATCGAGCGGTAAGATACTGAATGAGAAAAATACCGTGGCGATCGTCAATAAAAACCAGTTATATGCATATGGGGATGCCGCATATGCCATGTATGAAAAGGCACCGGATACCATACAGGTATCGTTCCCGGTTGTTGGCGGTGTGATCGCCGAATATAATTTCCTGCAGACGATGATCTTTGAGTTTTTGGAAAAGCATTCCAAGGGCAAGGTCCGCGGTGCGGATTTTATCGTAGCGGTTCCGACAGATATTACTGAGGTAGAGAAAAAGGCATTCTTTGACATGTTTTATAAGAGCCGTGTAAAGCCCAGACTCGTCCAGGTGTGTGAGAAACCGATCGCAGATGCCGTAGGACTCGGCCTGGATGTCAATGAGCCGACCGGTGTGATGCTGGTAGATATCGGTGCGGATACGACGGAGATCTCCGTGATCTCCCTGGGTGGACTGGTCATCAGCAGCCTGCTGCATTTCGGCGGGAACCAGCTCGATGATTCGATTATTTCCTATGTGCGCAAAAACAATAATCTGCTGATTGGCAGAAAGACTGCATGCGCATTAAAGGAATCCATCGGCTGTGCGCTGCCCGGCAGTGAGGAGACGATGATGATCGTCGGACGTGACGTAGTCAGCGGTCTGCCAATCGAGACGGAAGTGACTGCGGCACAGGTACATGAGGCGATCCAGGCAGATCTGAATGATATCTGCAATTCGATCAAGATGACACTGGAGCATACACCGCCCGAACTGGCACGCGATATCATCCATGCCGGTATTTATATCACAGGCGGTTCTTCACGTATCCGTAAACTGGATGAACTGTTTGCACAGATCACCAATATGCGGGTAAATACTTGCGAGGACCCGGAAGAATGTGTGGCAAGAGGACTGGTAAAGATTGTCAGTGACACCAAATTCAAGCATCTTGCATACACGCTGAAGGCAAAGATCTATAAATAATCGCTGAGGTTTGAATCAAAATGGCACGTGTAAAACGTAAAAATAAAACGTCGATTCCCGCAAAATATATCCTGCTGGCATTGACCGGAGTCTGTTTTCTGCTTATGTTCGGAAGTTTCACTTTCGGCTGGGTATCAGGACCGATCGGCGATGCAGCGAGCTATGTGTTTATTCCCATGCAGCGCGGGCTCACGACAGTCGGCAACTGGATCTCGGACAAGACCTATGAGCTGGCTAATCTGAAAAACGTAATGAAAGAAAATGAAGAACTGAAAGCACAGGTGGATGAGCTGACAGATGAGCTGAATACGCGAAAACTCGAACAGTATGATACCGAGGATCTGCGTGCATTGCTGGATTTGGACGAGGGATATTCCGAGTACAATAAAGTCGCTGCCAGTGTGATCGGCAAAGATGCCGGCAACTGGTTTGATACGTTTCTCATCGACAAGGGAACCCGGGATGGCATTTCGGTAGGCATGAATGTCATTACCGGACGCGGACTCGCAGGCATCATCACGGAAGTCGGCCCAAACTATGCGAAGGTCCGTTCGATCGTTGATGATATGAGCAGTGTGAGCGGTATGGTCTTATCGACTTCGGACAATTGTGTGATTAAAGGTGACTTACAGACGATGGACGAGCGCCAGATGATCACGTTCAGCAATCTGAAGGATACCGATAATAAAGTATCTGTGGGAGACCAGGTTGTGACCTCCTATATCAGTTCTGAATATGTACAGGGACTTTTGATCGGATATATCAGTGAGATACATGTCAATTCGAACAATCTGACCAAATCCGGACTGATCTCACCGGTCGTCGATTTTGAGCATGTCAAACATGTACTGGTGATCACTGATTTGAAGACTACTACACAGACTCAGGAGGAATAGATCTCTTATGCGTCGAAAAATAACGGTATTTCTGATCGTGCTCGTTTGTTTTCTGCTTCAGACGACATTGTTTCAGTCCATATCATTTCTCACCGTTGCACCGAATCTGCTGATTATCGTGACAGCATCCTTCGGTTTTATGCGTGGAAAAAAAGAGGGCATGTATATCGGATTGTTGTGCGGTATTCTGGTTGATATTTTTTATGCACATATTCTGGGTGGATATGCACTGCTGTATATGTATATCGGTTACATGAACGGCTTTTTCCGTAAGCTGTTCTTCCCGGAAGATTTTAAACTTCCGATGCTGCTGATCTCAGCCAGTGATTTTATATACAATTTTATGATATATTTTTTCCTGTTCCTGTTTCGTAACAGGCTGGATTTTCCTTATTATCTGTCACATGTGATCCTGCCGGAGCTCGTTTATACGCTGCTCATGATGATCATCCTGTATTTTATTATCTTGAAGATCAATCGACGGCTGGAGGAAATAGAAAGAAAGAGAGCTGCAAAATTTGTTTCGTAATATCAAGAGCTTTATTAAACAGATATTTCAATCAAGAATTCTTTTTTTGGCAATCCTGTTTATAGGAATGGCTGTCTGTCTGCTGCTTCGTCTGTTCCAGTTACAGATCATCAACGGAGCTGACAGCCAGTCAGACTATCTGATGCGTGTCATCAAGACGAGACGTCTGAACAGTACGCGTGGCAGCATCTTCGACCGGAATGGCAAACTGCTGGCCTATAATGAACTGGCATATGGCATTACGATCGAGGATAACGGCAGCTATACCAGAGAGGGATCTTTGAGTGCTACGCAGGTGAAAAACCGTTCCATTAATGAAGATCTGCTGCGTGTGCTTCACACCATGGATCAGAATGGAGATACCATCGACAATGATTTCTCCATACAGTTAAATGACAATGGTAGCTATGAGTTCACCGTCAGCGGTTCCAAGCTGCAGCGTTTCCGTGCAGATATCTACGGTGAGACAAATACCTCGGATCTGGGCTATAATGAGAAGCTGGGCTACGATACGGCTGCTGCGACTCCGGATCAGATCATGGCATATCTGGCGAGTGACAACAGCAACTGCTTCGATATCTCAGCGGATTATTCCAAAAATGACATTTACCGCATCGCTATCATCCGTTACCGTATGCGCCAGAACAGTTATCAGAAATATATTGCAGCATCGATAGCTTCGGATGTTAGTGAAGAGACTGTTGCCTATGTCAGCGAACATTCGGATGAGCTGCAGGGTATCGAAGTGACGGAGGACACGATCCGCCGTTATAATGACAGTAAATACTTTGCACATCTGATCGGCTATACGGGTCAGATTGATGAGGAGGAGTATCTGGCTTTCGGCGGCGATACCGAAGGCTCAGAATATTCGCGCAACGATACGGTCGGAAAATCCGGTATAGAGCAGTATATGGATGCCGAACTCAAGGGAAAAAAAGGCGAGGAAAAGCTCTATGTAGATAACCTCGGTAAAGAATTAGAGACAATTGAGCGTACAGAGCCGGTAGCCGGTAATGATGTCTATCTGTCGATTGACATGGATCTGCAAAAAGCGGTCTATGACCTGTTAGAGCAGGAGATCGCCGGTATTGTCTATTCCAAGATTATTAATGTAAAAGAATATGAGGCCGCAGGTGCTTCAGATATCAAGATCCCAATCGATGATGTGTATTATGCACTGATCAACAATAATGTGATTCAGATGGATCATTTTTCTGCGGAGGACGCATCCGAGACAGAGCAGGCAGTCTATCAGGTATTCAGCAGACAGCGTGAAAAGGTGCTCGAGGCCATCCGCAAGGAACTGACGAAGAACAATCCGGCTGCCTATGCGGATCTGTCCGAAGATATGCAGATGTATATGAGCTATATCGTGTCTATGCTGATGGATCAGGAAAACCCGGTGATTTTATCCGATAAGATAGACTGGAACGATGAGACATACATTGCATGGAAGAATGATGCCATCAGTCTGCAGGAATATCTGTACCATATTATCAATGAACAATGGTTTGATGTGACGAAGTTTCCGTCAGATACACGATATTCTGATTCCGAGGAGTTTTACCGGCTGTTTGTAGATTATATTCTGGAGCATCTGGAAAATGACGAGGGATTTTGCAAACGGATCTACAAACATATGATTCGTGACGATCTGCTCACAGGCACACAGGTATGCCTGATCTTATATGATCAGGAGATCCTTGATTACGATGATGAAAAGATCGCAGAACTGAAAAATCATACGCTCAGCCCGTTCGATTTTATGATGGAACGGATCAAGAATCTGGAGATCACACCGGCCCAGTTGGCGCTCGATCCATGTACCGGTTCCTGCGTGCTGACGGATGTGACAACCGGTGAACTGTTAGCATGTGTGACATATCCTGGGTATGACAACAACCGTCTGGCTAATACGGTCGACAGCGCTTATTTTGCATCGCTGATGGATGATCTGTCATCTCCGTTTTATAACAATGCGACGCAGCAGAAGACAGCCCCGGGTTCGACATTCAAGATGGTGACTGCCACCGCAGGTCTGACAGAGGGCGTGATCTCTACGACAACGCGTATTCAGGATAAAGGAAAGTTCGAACGTGTAGAGGATGGACCCAAGTGCTGGATCTATCCGGGCGGCACACACGGCAAGATCAATGTATCAGAGGCGCTCAGAGACTCTTGTAACTATTTCTTCTATGAGCTCGGATGGCAGTTCTCACAGGTTGGTGACAACTACGTGGAGTCAGCCGGCATCAATGTATTGAAGAAATATGCACAGATGTATGGTCTGGGCGAAAAGACAGGTATCGAGACAGTCGAGAGTACACCGGAGATTGCAGACGCATATCCGATCACGGCTGCGATCGGACAGAGTAATCACAACTATACAACGATTGCATTATCACGATATGTCACTGCCGTGGCCAATTCCGGAACGGTATATAATTATACATTGCTAAACAAGCTGACCGATACGGAGGGAAATGTACTTCAGACGTATACACCGTCCGTGCATAATGAGATGGATGAGATCTCCTATACGACATGGGATGCCATTCATCGCGGAAACCGGATGGTTGTAGAGAATCTGAGCTCCTTTGATGATTTTGGGCGGATTGAAGTAGCTGGTAAGACCGGAACTGCACAGCAGGTCAAGACCAGACCAAACCATGCGCTGTTTGTCGGGTATGCACCGTACAATGATCCGAAAATATCGATTACAACACGTATCGCATATGGCTATACGTCGCACAATGCTGCGGATGTATCTGCCAATATCCTCAGATATTATTTCCATCTGAAGACTGCGGACGAGCTGATAACCGGAGAAGCTGCAAATGTCGGAAATAATTCAAATTCGTTTACGGATTAAGCAGTTTTGCGGTATACTATAAGTGTGACAGTAAATAAAACAAAAAGAGAGGCGAATCGCATTGCAAAAACAGCCTGTTATCATTAAAAGTTCAAAAAACGGTATTAATCTGGTGCTTGATGACACATTACCGTTTGATCTGCTGTTAGAAGAGATTAAAAACAAATTTGTAGAATCAGAAAAATTTTTCAAAAATGCCCAGATTGCGATCTCCTTTGAGGGACGCAGCCTGAGTGAAGAAGAACAATATGCAGTCATTGATGTGATCCAGCAGAATACTTCGATCTCGATCATCTGCATTATGGAGCATGACGATCTGATGGACGAAGTGATCAAACGCCGCATGGACGCGTATGTAGAGACACACTCCGCGCAGACCGGACAGTTTTACAAAGGGACACTCCGGTCCGGCCAGCAGCTTGAAGCTGAGACAAGCCTGATTGTATTAGGAGATGTGAACCCCGGAGCGAAGGTGATCGCCAAAGGAAATATTGTGGTACTCGGTGCATTAAAGGGTACCGCCTATGCCGGAGCTGACGGTGACAGCAGCTGCTTTGTAGCTGCACTCGATATGAATCCGATGCAGATCAAGATCGGAGACTATATCGGCCGTTCTGCGGACCGCAAGGAACCGGTACGCGGATTCCGCAAAAGGATCAAGGAAGAAGCGGCAGGGCCGCAGATTGCAACTGTTTATGAGCAACAGATTTTAATCGAGCCGATTTCATCCGGCTTGTTAAAAAACATTTAGTATTTAGGAGGAATTAGTACATGAGCGAGGTTATCGTAATTACATCAGGAAAAGGCGGTGTCGGTAAAACAACTACCACAGCAAATGTGGGCACCGGATTAGCACAGTTGGATAAAAAGGTAGTTTTGATCGACACAGATATCGGACTTCGCAATCTGGATGTCGTTATGGGCCTGGAAAACCGGATCGTATATAATCTGGTAGATGTGGTAGAAGGTAACTGCCGGATCAAACAGGCGCTCATCAAAGATAAAAAATATCCGAATCTGTTCCTGCTTCCCTCAGCACAGACGAGAGATAAGTCATCTGTGAATCCCGAGCAGATGAAAAAGCTGATTGCTGATCTGCGGGAAGATTTTGATTATATTCTGTTAGATTGTCCTGCCGGTATTGAGCAGGGATTCCAGAATGCCATCGCAGGTGCTGACCGCGCACTCGTTGTGACCACACCGGAGGTATCTGCCATCCGCGACGCGGATCGTATCATCGGCCTGCTCGAGGCAAATGAGATCGGCAAGACACAGCTCATCGTCAACCGTCTGCGCATGGATATGGTCAAGCGCGGAGATATGATGTCTGTGGCAGACGTCTGTGAGATCCTCGCCATTGAGCTGATCGGTGCAGTACCGGATGATGAACAGATTGTTATTTCAACCAATCAGGGTGAACCGCTGGTAGGCTCTGATTCTCTGGCCGGAAAGGCATACCAGAATATCTGTCACCGTATTCTGGGCGAGGAAGTACCGTTCCTTGACCTGAATGTAAAAGAGGGATTTTTCAGCAAGCTGGCAGGTGTGTTTAAGAGATAACAGGGGGATACATACATGGGATTCATGGATATATTTAAGAAAAAAAGTTCCGGGGATGTCGCAAAAGACCGGCTGAAGCTGCTATTGGTTTCCGACCGGGCAGACTGTTCGCCGGATGTGATGGAAGCCATCAAAAACGATATTATACAGGTTATTTCAAAATATATGGAGATTGATGCAGAGGGTCTCGACATCCAGATCACACAGACAGAATCCGAGACAAACAACGGTACAGTTCCTGCACTGTATGCAAACATCCCCATTAAGGATTTAAAGCATAAATGTTAAAAAGGTATTCGATTCGTAATTACAATTTCAGACTGGTGATTTACCTGGTGGCACTGACAATTCTTGGAATACTCGTCATTGGCAGTGCCAAAGAGGGCAATAACCAGAGCCGGCAGATTATGGGACTGGTTCTCGGGCTCGCTGCAATGATTTTCATATCGCTGCTGGACTACAGTTTTATCCTGCGTTTTTCCTGGATCTGGTACGGATTCAATCTCGTACTGCTGACAGCCGTTATTGCAGGCTTCGGAGCAAACCACAAGGGTGCGACGCGATGGATTGAAGTTGCGGGTATCCAGTTCCAGCCATCAGAGTTGTCAAAGATTATTCTGATCCTGTTTTTTGCCGCTTTTTTGCAAAAACACAGGGAGAAAGTCAACAGTCTCAAAATTTTATTTATTTATGCCGTACTGGCTGCAGCTCCACTTTTTCTTGTACTGAAGGAGCCGGATTTGTCGACGACGATCGTAACAGCACTAATTTGTCTGACCCTCTTGTTTATCGGAGGATTAAGCTATAAAATAGTGATAGGTGGTCTTGCAGTCGCAGTACCTTCCCTGCTTGTGGCGCTGTATGTGATTGCATCCAATCCGCCGGGAGCAGACGGTGCGCTCGAAGGCTATCAGAATATCCGTATTCTGGCATGGCTTTATCCGGATCTATACCCGCAGCAGGCCCTGCAGACACAGAATTCCATGATGGCGATTGGCTCCGGCCAGCTCAGTGGCAAGGGATTGTATAACACAGATGTGACTTCTATTAAAAGTGGTGGATTTATCGCAGAGGCACATACAGATTTTATCTTTACTGTCGTCGGTGAGGAGCTTGGCTTTATCGGATCAGCACTCATTGTGATTCTCATGGCGCTGATAGCGCTGGAATGTCTCATTGTTGCCCGACGTGCCAAGGATCTGTCCGGAAGACTGATCTGCTGCGGTATGGCCGCATTGATTGCCTTTCAGTCATTTGTAAATATTTGTGTTGTAACCGGCATGTTTCCTAACACCGGAGTGACATTGCCTTTTGTCAGCTACGGTCTGACCTCACTGGTCACGAACTTTGCCGGAATGGGGTTTGTACTCAATGTCGGATTACAGCCAAGAAAATATGGAACGGGGGAAATTACATGAACGTAGGATTGATTGCCCATGATGCAAAGAAAAAACTGATGCAGAATTTTTGTATCGCTTATCGCGGAATATTAAACAAGCATACACTCTATGCAACCGGAACAACCGGAAGACTGATCGAAGAAGTTGCGAATCTGAATGTCCACAAATATCTGGCCGGTGCGTTAGGCGGTGACCAGCAGATGTGTGCGCAGATAGAGAATAATGAACTTGATATGGTCATCTTCCTCAGAGAGCCGGTTTCACCGCGTTCACATGAACCGGATGTCAATAATGTAGTGCGTTTGTGTGATATGCACAATATTCCTTTAGCGACGAATCTTGCGACTGCGGAGCTTTTGATCCGCGCACTGGACAGAGGAGACTTAGACTGGCGTGAAATGTATAAATAGACGAATATTACTGGCTGTTGTGTTATCGGCCGGATTACTTCTGGGTGGCTGCGGTGAAGCGGTCAGTATCGAAGATCCATATGATATCAGCACATCCGCAACAAATGCAAAGAGTGAATCGGGCACACAATTGATATCAGGCAGCGAGGATGCTGTTCATTTCTTCGCCGAGAATCTGTGTGTCGCACAAGAAGAGGAGACACAGTCCGATGCTGTCACATCTGATGTTATAGAAGCAGCAGGTGTATTTTTGCCGACAGATGGAACGATCTCTTATCAGAAAAACATATATGAAAAGATGTATCCTGCGAGTACGACCAAGATCATGACTGCATATCTGGCACTTACGCAGGGCAACCTGGATGATATTGTGACTGTCAGCGAGCATGCAGTCGACCAGCCGAGTGATTCTTCTGTATGCGGTTTACGAGCAGGAGATCAGATCAAATTATCCGATCTCCTATATGGACTCATGCTAAAGAGCGGAAATGATGCCGCGATTGCGATCGCAGAGCATATTTCCGGCAGTGTGGAAGAATTTGCGCAGCTGATGAACGATACGGCACGTTCATTCGGTGCTACCAATACGCATTTCGTCAATCCGAACGGACTACATGATGACGACCATTATACGTGTGTGTATGATCTGTATCTGATCTTTTCCCATGCGATTGAACTGGATGATTTTGTGAATCTGATTCAGACGACCAGTTATACCGTATATTACACAGATGCGAACGGTAGTGATGCGAGCCAGACATGGACAAATACGAATAAATATCTGAACGGCGAAGTGACACAACCGGAGGGTATCACAGTATTGGGCGGAAAAACAGGCACAACCAATGCTGCCGGATACTGCCTTGTATTACTTTCAGACAATGATAAAAATGAACCGGTCATCTCCATTATCCTCAAGGCCGACGGCAGAAGCGATCTCTATTATGTCATGAATCAGGTTCTTGCAAATTTTGCAAAATAGAGTTGTATTTTATGCTAAAGTATTTTATAATTTATTTATAGAAAAGCACGGTCGCAGAGAAAAATTTTATATAATTTAACGAAAACGGCTGTGTAGTAAGGAAAAGCAGGAGGAGATAGCGATGGTTGAAATTATTGCTGGTGAAAAAGGAAAAGGAAAGACAAAATATTTATTGGATAAGGTAAACGAATCGGTAAAATCCGCATCCGGTAACATCGTATATCTGGATAAGAGCCAGAAACATATGTATGAATTGAGCAACAAGGTTCGTCTGATCAATGTGACAGACTTTCCGGTATCAAATTGTGATGAGTTCCTCGGATTTATCTGCGGCATCGTATCACAGGATCATGATTTACAGGAGATGTATCTTGACAGTTTTCTGACGATTGCAAATGTTGAAGACGGACAGATCAATCACGCAATCGAAAAACTGGATATCATCAGCGAAAAATACAATGTAAAATTTGTCCTGAGCGTATCCAAGAATGAGGCAGATCTTCCGGAATGTGCAAAGGCAAAGATCATCGTTTCTCTGTAATAATAAAAAATGAAATATAAGGTGCCTGTTCAGGCACCTTATTTCATGTTGCCATACAGCAAATTTTATACTATTATGTTTGTTATCCAATGGAACGGATACGTCCGTAAGCGCTGATCAGATACAAACCGGCAATACCTACCAATGCATAGATAATGCGGGACAGCCAGGACATATTTCCAAATAAAAAAGCAACGAGATCAAACTGGAAAAATCCAATCAGCCCCCAGTTG
>JBNMKT010000047.1:0-15892 GCA_050874485.1 bacterium | reverse complement strand
GATCCAGCGGGCAGTGTATCAGATGTACCAGCATTTATCGGGACAACAAAAACAGTGCAGTTGACAGCAGGAGAAGCGGTAAATGTGCCACTGAGAGTAGATATATCTGGAGAGACCGGTGAACTGGTATTTGCAATGGAGATCTCCAATGCTTCTAAAAATGCAAAGCTGACATTTTCAGATCTGTCCATCAAAGATGCGAATATGCTCGCTGCAGCAGATGCCATGAATAATGCAAATGCATGGGAACTGGTGCAGACAGAAGGTGGCGGCGCGAGCCTGACCGCTAACACAAAGGGCGATACCTATGAGGTGGATATCAAATCGGTCGGGACAACCCAGGATTACAGCATATGTGTGAAGCAGAATCATCTGAAATTGAAGAAAGACACCGCATATAAAATCACATTTCAGGCAAAATCTACGGTCGCAAGACATTTTGAGACAAATGTAATGGACCCGGATCATGGCTATGCATGGTTTGGAGGAGCAACAGATAAGGATCTGACAACCGAGTTTAAAACGTTTACGGTTGATATACCGAAAAATCGCGACAGTAATTATGATTGCAGTACAGCAATGTTACAGTTTAGTCTGGGATATTTCAAGGATTACGCAGATGCATGTGCACCGTCGGTAGTGACGATCAAGGATCTGTATATGGAGGAGGTAGAAGGATCGGATATATCTGCAACTGACCCGGAACCTATTGTAATACCTGGAACAAATTTGTTGAAAAATGCAGATTTTGAAGCTGAGAATGGTGTTGCAGCAGAATGGGAGTTTGGAGTCGCGGAAAATCAGGAAATCGTAGCCGGAATCTCATATGAGAACGGAAGTGCAATCGT
The DNA here is from genome assembly GCA_050874485.1 of bacterium. Lineage (GTDB taxonomy): Bacteria > Bacillota > Clostridia > Lachnospirales > Lachnospiraceae > W0P33-017. The sequence goes on along the minus strand of JBNMKT010000047.1, from coordinate 15,044 downwards.
AAAAATTGATAATTTGGGAACAGCTACAGATAAGTATGTAGATTGGCAAATAGCATTGAAACAGGCTATGAATTTCAAAAAAGGTCATCAATATCAGATGCAATATACGATATCTTCGACAATAGACAGACAGATAAAGGTAGATTTGATTAGTAATGATGCGCCGATTGAAAAAGGGCGTTATGATTATCAGATGCAGATGATTGGTGCTACACCGCAGACATTTGATGCAACTGTTACTTGTACAGCAGATACGGATGTGTCTGGATTTTTCCGGATTTGTATGGGCAAGATCAAAGAAACAGATGCAGAGAGTACAACGGAACCGTCTACAATCACAATTTCTGGTTTAAAAGTAGTTGATTTGGATGCAGAGAAAGAGTCAGAGAATCAGGATGCTTCCGAATCAACTGAAGAAGAAAATTTATTAGCTTCATTTGGAGCGGATTTTTGGAAAAACTGGTGTGTATGGGGAGCATTAAAAGAGGATCCGGATAAAGTGTGTGCAGATGAAGGTCAGGTAACGATTGGGTTAACGGAATGTACCGGGGACAAAGATTCTACAACACTTCGTTTAGGAGCAACTGAAGATAAAGGAATTGTATTAGCGGCAGATAAGAAATATAGGTTGTCTTTTAAAGTAAGTTGTACGAGTCCGAGAACTATCAGTGTAAGAATAGTGAATGAAAGCTATCAAGGTTATTATGCAGATGTAAATATTAATGAGACGGAGCAACTGATAGAATTACCGGAGATATCGTTGGGTGACAGTGCGTCAGATAAAATGAAGTTTCATATTATGTTAGGTCTGTGTAATAAAGATGATTCAGGTATAGGAGAGCATGATATTACGATCAAAGAAATAAAGCTTGTGGAAGAAAAATAATTTAGTGTTAGCAGCAGTGGAGGAGAAATACCTTTCACTGCTGTTTTTGTTAACATTGTTTGAAGAATCTGGCAGAAAGCGGTGCAGAAGATTCAACTACGCCGTCAATGACTACTGGATGCAGGCGTGGTATATTAATCTCAGCAGGCATGCTATATCACGAGAATCTTAAAATTTTATAAATTATTACAATTCCATTGAAATACAGTAATGGGGGATGCTATACTCACACCAAAGCAAAAAGTGATCATTTTCAAAAGATCGCTATTCCATAGCACAGGCGCACAAAGTAAAGTGTGCTATCTGAATCAATCTATATGTCTATCATGATATCTTTGGAAATCTTGCTTTTAAATTCTATGAACAAAAAATAAGGGCAGGATTTTTGAAAACCTCATTTTCAACAGGAATCCGCCGGTATGTGGAAAGGAGTGTTGGATGGGAGAAAAAGATATCGTAGAAAAATATCTGGAGTCCTATAATGATGTGTTTTCAGATATTGTAGATGTTCTTTTATTTAAAGGGAAGCATGTCATGCAGCCAAATCAGCTTATAAATAATAGAGCGAGAAGTGTTTACAAGGCAGAGGGTGAGATACACGAGCAGGAACGAGATATCTCAAAATTCTGGAAAAAAAGAGGTGTGCATATTGCTGTTTACGGTATAGAAAATCAATCGAAAATTGATAAGATGATGCCACTTCGAGTCGTTGGATATGATGGTACATCCTATCGAGAGCAGCTATTGAAGAATGCACCGGAGCAAAAATGTCCAGTGATAACAATGGTGTTATATTTTGGCACAGACCGTCCATGGGAGAAACCATTAAAATTGTCGGATTGTTTTGCTATTCCAGAAGAATTGCAACCGTATTTTTCGGATTATAGAATACAGGTATTTAACATAGCATTTCTGTCAGATGAGACCATTCAATCATTTAAAAGTGATTTCCGAATCGTTGCAGATTATTTTTCTCAGAAGAGGAAATATAAAAGATATATCCCGTCAAAAAAGACCATGAAGCATGTGGACGCGGCATTAAAATTGATGTCAGTAATGACGGGAGATCACCGGTTTGAAGAAGTACAAAAAACAGGGAGGAGGCTTCATACGATGTGTGAAATTATGGATCAGGTAGAACAAAGAGGCATTCAGAAAGGACAAATGTTGCTAATAGATGCAGTAAAGTACTTAAATAGGGGAGAAACTGAAGAACAGCTTTTGTCGCGTGGAATTGACCATGAAACTGTCAAACGAGCAATTTCATTCCGCTTAGAAATAATGAATTAAGAAATCTTGCTTTTAAATTCTATGAACAAAAAATAAGGGCAGGAACTTTCGGAAACAAAAGTGCCATACAAAAACATAGTGGATGTGGAAATGTGTTTCTATATATTATTGAGAATATATGTAACTTTTGCTATACTATGGGTGCGATTAATTTGAAGTGGAGGAACTGTCAATGAGTATCAATATACGTGAATATCAGGAGAAGGACTGCGCCGCAGCCTGTGAGATCTGGAACCAGGTGGTAGAAGATGGTGTGGCATTTCCGCAGGAGGAATGTCTGGACGAGCAGACCGGTGATGCGTTTTTTAAAGAGCAGACCTATACCGCAGTGGCGGAGGATACGGACACGGGTGCGATCGTTGGCCTGTATATTCTGCATCCGAATAATATCGGCAGATGTGGGCATATTGCAAATGCGAGCTATGCGGTGAGACGTGATATCCGTGGCGTGCATATCGGAGAGAAGCTGGTGCAGGACTGCCTGCGCATGGCAGGAGAGAAGGGCTTTCGAATCCTGCAGTTTAATGCGGTGGTGGCTTCGAACGTACATGCCTTACACCTGTATCAGAGACTCGGATTCCAGCCACTGGGTGTGATTCCGGGGGGATTCCGTATGCCGGATGGAACGTATGAGGATATTATTCCGCACTATCACGAGGTATAGGAATGAAGGTATTGATCTTGTCATGTAAGACGGGTGGAGGACATGATGCGGCAGGACGCGCGATCATGGAGCAGCTGCAGCAGATGGGCGAAGAAGCGTATCTGTTTGACTATCTGACGCTGGCGGGTCAGAAGGTATCCGACCGTGTCGGCGGCAGTTATGTCGGGCTGGTACAGCGCGTGCCGCTTGTATTTGGGCTGTTATACCGGCTCGGCGCGATTGTGAGCCGTCTCGTGCGTAAATCACCGGTCTATTATATGAATGGTCTGATGGCACCGTATCTGGATCGTTATCTGCAGGAGCATCAGTTTGACGCGATCGTGATGCCACATCTGTTTCCGGCTGAGACGATTACCTATATGAAGCGAAAAGGGATGGATGTGCCGCTCACAGTAGCTGTTGCGACTGATTATACGTGTATTCCGTTCTGGGGTGAGACGGAGTGCGATTATTATGTGATTCCGTCCGAAAAGCACAGGCGTAATTTCACACGTGGACATATCAGGGCAGAACAATTGCTGCCTTATGGAATCCCTGTGTCACCGGAATTGTCACAGATGTGCACGCGCAGACAGGCGCGGGAACGATTGCATATCACACATGAGAGGCCGATCTATCTCGTGGTTGGAGGCAGTATGGGGGCAGGACAGATGCAGACGCTGGTGCGCGTTCTGCTCAAGATGAAGCGGCAGCAGGATGATGTGATCGTGGTCTGTGGTTCTAACCGGAAGGTGCGTAAAAAGATGGAGCGCCATTTTAAGGGTAGAGAAGATCTGACGATCATCGGCCGTACCGATCAGATGCCGGACTATCTGCGTGCCTGCGATGTGTTGTTTACAAAGCCCGGAGGCCTGACCTCTACGGAGGCTGCGGTTGCTGAGATACCGATGGTTCACACGGCACCGATTCCAGGCTGCGAGACGGTAAACCGCAGATATTTCCGGAAAAAGGGTATGAGCGTGAGTGGAGCGGATGCGATCGCACAGGTAGCGGCAGGTATCCGACTGATGGAGCAGGAGCCACGGCGTGAGGCGATGAAGCGGCAGCAGAGAACGTGGATCTCAAAGCATGCCGCAGAGGATATCTGCAGATTTCTAAAGGAAGCAACCGGAAAATGAAACAGGAAATCATCACAACAATTCTTTATATATTGAGCGGGTATGTATTGGGCAGCATCTTATTTGCGCCTTTGATTGTGCGCATGATCCGGGGGATCGATCTGTATGTAGTCAGTGCAGATGGCAATCCGGGCACGGCCAATGCATATATGCAGGGTGGTTTCTGGTGTGGGACGCTGTCACTGATCTGTGATATGGGAAAAGGTTTTCTACCGGTATTTTTATATCTGCAGCAGTCATCGGAGCAGCAGTATCTGCTGGTGCCCGTCATGCTCGCACCGGTGCTCGGACATGCCTATTCGCTCTTTCATCATTTTCGGGGCGGAAAATGTATTGCGGTCAGTTTTGGAGTGCTGCTGGGGCTGTTCCCGGATCTGCGTGCAGCACTGCTGCTGGCATTTTTCTATATCCTGTTTTCTGTATTTCGTATCCGGCCGCACAGCAGGCGGACATTTGTTACGTTTGTTGCGGCCAGCATTGCTGCTGCACTTATGATTCCACAGAAATCTGTTGTCGCGGCATTGTGTCTGATGTCCTTGATTGTCTTGCATAAACATGCGATGTGCGAGCGGGAGCATGCAGCTGTATAAAATGTTGCGCTCTGCCCGTGAACATGTTAAAATCAGAGATAGTCTGATGTCATAGACATAAAAGGGAGACAAAAGCTATGGGAGATTTTAGGATCATTGAAGTAAAACGCAGCATTTTCGAAGATAATGATGCGGATGCAAATAGATTGCGGGAGGAACTGAAGGCAGAAAAGACGTTTCTGCTCAATCTGATGTCTTCGCCCGGAGCCGGAAAGACGACCACCTTAAAACGCACGATTGCTGCATTGAAAGACGAGATGCAGATCGGCATTATGGAGGCAGATATAGATTCGGATGTGGATGCGCAGGCGATCACGGAGACAGGCGCGCGTGCGATCCAGATACATACCGGTGGCATGTGCCATCTGGATGCAGATATGACACGTCAGGGTATCCGTGAGTTTGGCACAGAGGAACTGGATCTGGTAGTGCTTGAAAATGTCGGCAATCTCGTCTGCCCGGCAGAGTTCGATACCGGAAGCACGAAAAATGCGATGATTTTATCTGTGCCGGAGGGAGATGACAAACCGTTAAAATATCCGCTCATGTTTACGATCTGTGACGTGGTTCTGATCAATAAATGTGATACGTTATGTGTATTTGACGATTTTGACAAGGCTGCCGTGGTAGAGCGTATCCACAGACTGAATCCCGGGGCGGAGGTCATCTTTGTATCTGCAAAGACCGGAGAGGGATTTGATGCATGGATCGACTGGCTGCGCCGTGAGGTGCACGCTTACCAGAAGGAACTGGCATAGCCTGCTGACGAAGCATCCTTGTGTGGATGGATATATAATCAAGGTTTTCTATAATTATGAAAGATAAAAGAGGAAATAACGATGGCGAAAATTATTTTGACCGGAGACCGTCCGACCGGACGACTCCATGTGGGACATTATGTGGGATCACTGAGAAGACGTGTGGAATTGCAGAATTCCGGTGAATTTGACAAGATCTATATTATGATCGCGGATGCACAGGCACTGACTGACAATGCGGACAATCCTGAGAAGGTGCGTCAGAATATCGTAGAGGTCGCATTGGATTACCTGTCCTGTGGATTAGATCCGGAGAAATCTACCCTGTTTATTCAGTCGATGATCCCGGAACTGACAGAACTGAGCTTTTATTATATGAATCTCGTGACGGTGTCACGCCTGCAGCGGAATCCGACGGTAAAATCTGAGATTCAGATGCGTAATTTTGAGGCAAGCATTCCGGTTGGATTTTTCACCTATCCGATCAGTCAGGCAGCAGATATCACTGCATTCCAGGCAACGACGGTACCAGTAGGCGAGGATCAGATGCCGATGCTCGAGCAGTGTCGTGAGATCGTGCACAAATTCAACAGTGTATACGGTGAGACACTCACGATGCCGCAGATCATGCTGCCGGATAATCAGGCATGTATGCGTCTGCCGGGTATCGATGGCAAGGCAAAGATGAGTAAGTCGCTCGGCAACTGCATCTATTTATCTGATACAGAAGAAGAAGTCCGTACCAAGATCATGTCGATGTTCACCGATCCGAATCACCTGAAAGTATCCGACCCCGGAAAGGTCGATGGCAATCCGGTATTTATCTATCTGGAGGCATTCTCACGCCCGGAGCATTTTGCAGAGTTTCTGCCGGAATATGCAGGTATTGAGGAACTGGAGGAGCACTATAAGCGTGGTGGTCTCGGTGACGTAAAGGTCAAGAAGTTCTTAAATAATGTCATGCAGTCAGAACTGGCACCGATCCGGGAGCGCAGAGCGCAGTGGGAGAAGGATATTCCTGCGGTCTATGAGATCCTCAAAAAGGGCTCTGAGGAAGCTGAGAAGGTAGCTGCGGATACATTGTCCAAGGTACGTGCTGCGATGAAGATCAATTATTTTGATGATGCGGCATTGATCAAAGAGCAGATGGAAAAGTACGCACAAAAATAAATATAAAACAAAAAGAGTCGTTTCACAGATCAGATGGAAACGGCTCTTTTTTGCTCATACAATCCTTATTTTGTTCCAAAAATACGATCGCCTGCATCTCCGAGTCCGGGACAGATATAGGCGTGGTCATTCAGGCAGCGATCGAGATGACCGACATAGATCTGAATGTCCGGATGGTCGTTGTGCAGACGCTCAAGACCTTCGGGAGCGGCGATGATGGACATGAACTTGATGCTCTTGCCACCGTGCTGTTTGATCATGAATACAGCGTCAGATCCGGAACCGCCGGTTGCGAGCATCGGGTCAACAACGACGATGGTACGCTGCTCGATCGGTTCAGGCAGTTTGCAGTAATATTCGTGCGGTTCATGTGTATCGGGATCACGGTAGAGACCGATATGTCCGACCTTGGCGCTCGGAACCAGTGCGAGGATACCGTTTACCATACCCAGTCCTGCACGCAGAATCGGTACGACTGCGAGCTTTTTGCCGCTGATCATCGGTGTCATGCAGGTCTCGATCGGTGTCTTGATCTCAACGTCCTCGGTCGGCAGGTCGCGTAACGCTTCATAGCCCATTAACATAGCGATTTCTTCTACTAATTTACGAAATTCATTAGTTCCTGTTCTCTCATCGCGCAGCATGGAAATCTTGTGCTGAAGCAGCGGATGATCAAAAAAAGTAACGTTTTCCATTGTGAAAGTCCTCCAAATAGTATTTTCGTATCAGCCATAGTTTTGTATGGCAAACTTATAATTATCCAATAACAGTTTAACATATTTTACAGATAATGCTAGCATAAATGTGATTCTCATGTAAATACTATGACTGTAGTAATCAAATGTACTGCGGCGCGCATTTTGCGCCGCAAAACAATCAGGAGGCAATGATTATGGCAAAGAATTACTCAAACGAGACAAACTGTGGCAGCAACAAAACTACGAACAGCACTAACAGCACCAACAGTACGAACAGCAAGAATGCAACAAACAGCAAGAATGCCAAGAATGCATCCAATGCAGGCAATAAGTCTTCCAACAAGACAGACAATGCTTACGACGCTGCAGATCGCTATTAGTGCACAGTTCCCGGATAGCTGCATATAATGTAAGAAAAAGAGAGACAGATCAGCATCACTGCTGGTCTGTTTTTCATAATCAGACGGAGATAATTATGCGCTATCAGCTATTGTCAAAAAGTGAGTTTAAGCGGGCGATGAACCGCAGGAATGTACGCATCATAGACCTGAGGGAGCCGGACGACTACAGACGCTGGCACATCGAAGGCGCAGAGAATCGCAGCTATGATCACATTCATGAATGGGTATCTGAACTTGACCGTCAGACACCGGTTTTGTTGTACTGCATGCATGGAAATGAGAGTATCCTCGCTGCGCGGTATCTGGGCAGCCGCGGCTTCGAAGTGGCATCGTTGATCGGTGGGGTGGGCAGGCGTTAACAAAATCTGACCGTTGACATACGAATCAACTATGGACTATCATAGATAATAGAAAAAACTCGAAAAAAATAAGAAAATACAAAACATAACACAGACAGTAACTGCCTGTGGTGAATGGAGATGCTATGCAGACATATGAACTGGTCGCCCCTTGTCATTTTGGCCTGGAGGCAGTATTAAAAAGAGAAATCTATGATCTGGGATATGAGATTACACGGGTCGAGGACGGCAGAGTGACGTTTACGGGAGACGCGGAGGCGATCTGCCGTGCCAATCTGTTTTTGCGCACGGCGGAGCGCGTGCTGATTCAGGTCGGCAGATTCAAGGCGGTGACGTTTGATGAATTGTTTGAGGGAACCAAAGCACTGCCGTGGGAGGAATATCTGCCGAAGGATGCAAAGTTCTGGGTCAAAAAGGCATCTTCGGTCAAGAGTAAGCTGTTCAGCCCTTCCGATATACAGTCGATTGTGAAAAAAGCAGTCGTTGAGCGATTGAAGAGTCAGTATCATATCCAGTGGTTTGAGGAAGACGGTGCGGCCTATCCGCTGCGTGTCTTTCTGCTGAAAGATGAGGTGACTGTGACGATCGATACGACAGGAGAATCCCTGCATAAGCGTGGCTACCGGACGATGGCTGGCGCGGCTCCGTTGTCGGAAACATTAGCGGCATCGCTGATTATGCTCACACCGTGGCATGCGGACCGGATTCTGGTTGACCCGTTCTGCGGCAGTGGTACGTTTCCGATCGAGGCGGCGATGATGGCAGCCAATATTGCACCGGGCATGAACCGTGACTTCTTATCGCAGGAGTGGAGTTCACTCATCCCGAAAAAAGTGTGGTATGAGGCAGTAGAAGAAGCGAATGATCTGGTTGATACGGATGTACAGACAGCAATCCAGGGCTATGATGTCGATGAGAGTGTGATTGCGATCGCGCGGGAGAATGCACGCCGGGCAGGCGTGGACAAGCTCATCCATTTCCAGCGCAGGCCGGTCGCGCAGATGCGTCATCCGAAAAAATATGGATTTATCATCACGAATCCACCGTATGGTGAGCGTCTGGAGGACAAAAAAGATCTGCCGGCATTATATACGCAGATCGGGGAAGTCTATGCAGCACTGGATGACTGGTCGATGTACCTGATTACCAGCTATGAGGAAGCCGAGCGCTATATTGGCAGAAAGGCAGACCGCAACCGCAAACTGTACAATGGCATGATCCGTACTTATTTTTATCAGTTTCTGGGGGCAAAACCGCCGAAGCGGCCACGGACAGATGATTGATCCGCAGGCGGTGGGGATATATATAAGGAAATAAAGATGCGTTATTCAAAGCGATATATATTTTTTACAGTAGTTTTATTTGTGATGATTCTGGCAAAATTCAATCATTCCACCCGCGAGCTGGTAGATGTACAGCCGTTTCGTGGTGCACGTCTGGCGCAGCAGGACTGGAATCCACTCATCGCAGCCAGTGTCAATGACGGAGTGATTACACTCAATATCGGCAGCCACAGCTATACGAGTATCGATACAAGGCTGTATATGGATGATGAGCTGCAGCTGATGGTGCCGGTGAGTATATTGCGTGACAGCCTCAATTGCAGCGCGCATATCTATAATGGGAAAAAACTCGTCGTACAGAAACGTGATCTGTCGATCAGCTTCCGGCTTGATAAACCGAACTGTATGGTGAATGGAAATGCAGTGGAGCTGATCTCTCCGATGACAAAGGATGAGGACGGGTACTATGTGGGCATGAAGGATCTCGCGGATCTGCTCGGCTATGATTTTGAATGGGACATGCAGCAGAATAAGGCGACCGGGGTCGATACGATGAGTGACGTGGGATTCCTGCCATACAAATATGATCTGCGCGAGCAAAAGCGTGTGACGGCTGTCCGTGATCAGGGGCCGCTCGGAACCTGTTGGGCATTTGCAACACTGACCGCACTCGAATCCTCGCTGATGCCTGAGGAAAAATTCTCTTTTGCCGAGGATCATATGACATTGTGCAATAGTTTTGGGCAGGGTCAGGATGCGGGCGGAGATTATACGATGTCGATGGCATATCTCGCAGCATGGCAGGGACCTGTGCTTGCCAAAGATGATCCATATGGAGATGGTGTGAGCGATCCGACGCTCAAGGCTGTCAAGCATGTACAGGAGATGCAGATCATGGAATCCGGAGATCAGCAGAAGATCAAGGAGGCCGTGTTTAAGTACGGCGGTGTGCAGACCTCGATCTATACGACATTGCAGGATTCGGACAGCACCAGTGTATATTATAACAAAGATAAGTATGCGTATTGTTATCAGGGTTCGGAAAAACCGAATCATGATGTCGTGATCATAGGATGGGACGATTCTTTTTCCAAGGATAACTTCTCGACACCGCCGGAGGAGGATGGTGCGTTTATCTGTCAGAATAGCTGGGGGAAGGCGTTCGGAGAGGATGGCATATTCTATATCTCTTATTATGATTCCAATATAGGTATCCATAACGTGGTGTATACGTGTGTAGAGGATGTCGATAATTATGACAATATCTACCAGTCTGATCTGTGTGGCTGGGTCGGACAGATGGGCTATGACAGGGAGAGCATCTACGGAGCCAATGTATTTACGGCGCGTGGAGCAGAGGAGATACAGGCAGCCGGATTTTATGCAACCGGTAAAGAGACCTCTTATGACGTATATGTTGTGAAGAATTTTGAAGATACAGATAGCCTCTCACCGGAGAACCGTATCAAAGTGGCACAGGGACAACTGTCCAATGCCGGTTATTATACGATCAAATTCGATAAAGCGGTAGCGGTGGAAGCAGGGGAACGTTTTGCAGTCATGATCTATATTACGACACCGAATGCAGTCTATCCGATGGCAATTGAGTATGCAGCGGATGAATTGACTGCAGATGTGGATATCACTGACGGGGAGGGATATATCAGTATCCGTGGCAGCCAGTGGAACCGTGTAGAGGATCAGGCACAGAGTAATCTGTGTATCAAGGCATACAGTTCACGCAGGGAGGATACAGCAGACTGATGGAAGAAAAAATCGTGCGTGGCGCTGCGCTTGTCGTGACGATGCTGGCGGTCTTTATCTGTTCGAGCCTGTACTATTTACCGGCACTGGAGACGAGTGCCAGACAATATGTGGCCAGACAGATGCAGCAGCGCAGGCAAAGGCAGCAGAGACAGGAGATGTGGGCGACGCTGTCAGGGCTGGAATTCCTTGACTATTCTACAAAACAGGCGATGGCGACGGCACAGGATACAGATGAGACGTCAGAGGGACAGCTTGGATTCTCACAGCAGTTGAGACTGGAACTGCCGGCTGGCGTGACACAGGAAAATGTGAAGATCGAGAATCACTATGCACAGCGCAAGATAGACATAGAGATACCGGATGCAGGACAGGACTATCTGATCAGATATCCGATGCTCGGCAGCAGTGACCATATAGAAGATCTGGACTACTATTTTGATGCACAATATGGTGTGCTGGAGCTGTCTATGGAGCATGTATATGAGCTTTCACTTGACTGGGAGGATCAATATCTGTATATTGATTTTATATCACCGCGTGATATGTATGACCGGATTGTAGTCATCGATGCAGGACATGGCGCAGGTATGCCGGGAGCAACCGTGGATGGTGTTCAGGAGAAAGATATTGATCTGGCAATCGTCAAAGAACTGAAACAGCTGTTTGATTCATCAGAGGACGAAAAGCTGGGCGTATATTACACCCGGCTGGATGACAGCAATCCCGAATTTGCGGATCGCTCCGGTCTGGCAAATGATCTTCAGGCAGATCTGTTTGTCAGTGTACATAACAATTCTTATCCGGCGGATCAGTCGATTCACGGAACCGCGGTGCTCTATGATGAGAAAAAAGAGACAGAAGGCAACAGCTCGAAGCATCTGGCACAGATTCTGCTCGAACAGATGACCGGAGAATTGGCATCGAAAAATATGGGGCTGGTGAAAGGCAATGATATCTACATTATCCGCACCAGTGAACCACCTGTGGCATTGGTGGAGGTAGGATTTATGACAAATCCGGGCGAACTTGCCGACCTTCAGAATGAAACATATCAGAAAAAATGTGCGCGTGCGATCTATCAGGGAATCGAGCAAGCACTGGAGGAGGGATACTAGAGATGAGTAGGATTATTTTTGCGACTGGAAATGCGGATAAGATGAAAGAGATCCGGATGATCCTGTCCGATATTGGAATGGAGATTCTGTCCATGAAGGAAGCTGGTATTTCGGCAGATATCGTAGAGGATGGGGCTACATTTGAGGAAAATGCGATGATCAAGGCGAGAGCGATCGCAAAGCTGGCACCGGAAGATATTATTCTGGCCGATGATTCGGGCTTGGAGATTGACTATCTGAATAAAGAACCGGGTGTCTATTCCGCACGCTATATGGGTGAGGATACCTCTTATGATATCAAAAATCAAAATCTGATCGACCGGCTCGATGGCGTGCCCAAAGAGCAGCGGACAGCCCGGTTTGTATGTGCGATTGCAGCGGTTCTGCCTGACGGCAGTACACGTCAGACCCGTGGTACGATTGAGGGATACATCGGGTGGGAACCCGCGGGAGATCATGGATTTGGCTATGATCCGATCTTTTATGTGGATGAATACGGCTGCTCTACGGCACAACTGTCTCCAGAACAGAAAAATGCGATCAGCCACAGAGGAAATGCGTTACGAAAGATGCGTGAGGAGTTGGAGAGCATATGAGTGCAAAGAAGATATTGTTGATAAGTGATACACATGGTTTTCATGAAAACCTCAAAGCGGTTGTGGCACAGGAGGCACCGTTTGACCGCGTATTACATATGGGCGATACCGAAGGCTGGGATCCGGTGATCGAAGAGATCGTGGGAGTACCGGTCGACATGGTGGCGGGCAACTGTGACTGGGCGAGTGCATTGCCGAGTGAACGGACAGTCAACGTCGATGGTGTGTCAATCTTTATGACACATGGGCATGAGTATTATGTTACGACCGGCATGGAGGTACTGTTGGACCGCGCGCAGGAGTGTGGTTGCCAGGTGGTGCTGTTCGGACATACACACCGGCCGTTCCAGCAGATGTGTGACGGTGTCCTGGTAGCCAATCCGGGCAGTATATCACGACCCAGGCAGCCAGGCTATCAACCCAGTTATGGAGTGCTGACAATCAGTGAAAATGGGAAAATTGAAATAAATTTAAAATTTTTGAAAAAATAGGTTGACATCTGGCCGTACCTGTCATATAATATTCCTTGCGTTGCGGTGTTGATAACACACACAGCACACGCGGGTGTAGTTCAATGGTAGAACACCAGCCTTCCAAGCTGGATACGTGGGTTCGATTCCCATCACCCGCTTGCGAGTAGAGAGCTACTCAGCATGTGTCTGTAGCTCAGTTGGATAGAGCAACGGCCTTCTAAGCCGTGGGTCGGGGGTTCGAATCCCTTCAGGCACGGTTCCTATGGTGGGTATAGCGCAGTTGGTTAGCGCGCCAGATTGTGGCTCTGGAGGCCCAGGGTTCGAATCCCTGTATCCACCTTCTGAGTAATCAGTTTTAGTAGCTGGAATGTGGTGTTAGTGTCTGGCAGTTTTATGATGGGCTATCGCCAAGCGGTAAGGCACAGGACTTTGACTCCTGCATTCACCAGTTCGAATCTGGTTAGCCCAGGTTAGTGAGCAATCACACATAATTTAATAGGATATGGGATACTAGCTCAGTTGGTAGAGCACTTGACTTTTAATCAAGTTGTCGGGGGTTCGAATCCCCCGTGTCTCATTAGTTTTATAATGTTATCATTAAAAAATGTGTTACATTTCGAATCTGAAGGTGAAAGCCTGGGAAATGAAATGTAACACATTTTTCGTTTACGGTTAATAGGCTGTCTCAAAGAATACCCGATCTAACTGGTAAATATCTGACCGCATGATAGAGTATTGGCTGGCAAGATGTAAGTACCGTCTGGTCACTACATAATCACTATGACCAAGCATGATCCGGAGAAACTCCAGATTGCCACCACCCATAATATAACTGGTCGCGAATGTGTGCCGGAGCAAGTGCGGATGCAGCCGATCTATACCAGCTCTACGCTTTAATCGCCGGAACAACTGCTCAACAACTGTTTTGCTGATCGGCTTCATTGTTCCAGGACAAACAAACACGTATTCATTGTTTACCGCATCCGGCAAATAGGAGCGGTAGAAGATACAGTAGCGATAGAGCAGACGTTTGAGTCTCGGACACATTGGAACTACACGATACTTTGATCCTTTGCCGAATACATAGATCAGATTCTTGTCAAAGTGCAAATCTGATATTTTTAAGATACACACCTCATTCATGCGCAATCCGGCATCCAGCATACAGTGTATGATACAGATATTCCGTAGTCCGGTTTCACATTTCTCATTATAGCAAGCATCGATCTGATCCACTTCCTCGCTATACAATGGAATCACATTCTCACTATCATCACGCAGATACTTGACTTTGCGGAATAGATCCTCTGTTACAAATTCTTCTGCTAGCAGCCAATGCCAAAATACCTTTAATGCTCGGATATATGTATTGATACTGCTATTCTTTAACTTACATGATCGTAAATGTGTCAGATACCGGAAGATATCTGCTTGCTGTATCTGCATTACTTCCATATCAGATCCAATATAATCTACGAATCGACCGACATTTAAATTATAATATTCCACCGTAGCTGCACTGCAATAGGCAGCCTTTTCATTGACAAAATCCAAGTATAATCTATAAATATCCATATAACCAACCTTTCCTGAATGTAACACAATTTCAAAGCCGGTTATTTCTGATCCACTTGCTGCAGCATTGAAATTGTGTTACAAATTTAATCATCTTGCATATCCAACAATTCAATGCTATAATTAGTTACAACTTCTCCGGTGTCGTTATCTATGATACGGATACTGGATTGCAAAGAATCACAAACATTTACAGGATCAGCTAATTCACTCGCATTGAATTGGCTGATTTTTCTTTTCTTAAAATTCCTTGCATCATGAATATCGTTATCATTTAACACACACAGCGCATCAATACAAT
>JBNMKT010000046.1:0-16426 GCA_050874485.1 bacterium | reverse complement strand
GTACTGATCTGGGCATACAGCTTCATTTACAAAATACTAAAAAAATAACACGCATGACGCGTGTTATTTTTTTACATTCTATTGTTTCACATACTATTTTAAAGGTGAAGTTCTGTAAATGATGTCCTCTCTGCCCGGTCCATTCGATACCATTGTGATCGGGTATCCGATATGCTGCTCGATAAATTCGATATACTTGCGGCAGTTTTCCGGCAGTTCTTCATAGTTTCTGATACCCTGGATATCGCACTTCCATCCGGGCAGCACCTCGATGACAGGCTTTGCCTTTTTCAGTCTTGCGGTAACAGGGAAGTCTGTCGTCACCTCACCGTCGATCTCATAGCCGGTACATACCGGGATCTCATCGAGATAACCCAGTGCATCTACAACGGTCAGAACTACATCGGTCGTTCCCTGCAGACGGCAGCCATATTTGCTGGCTACACAGTCGAACCAGCCGACACGTCGCGGTCTTCCGGTCGTAGCGCCGTACTCTCCACCATCACCACCATGGTTTCTCAGTAAGTCTGCCTCCTCACCAAAGATCTCGCTGACGAACTCTCCTGCGCCGACTGCTGATGAATATGCCTTGACGACTGTCACGATCTGCTTGATCTCATACGGCGGGATACCTGCTCCGATCGCACCATAAGCAGCCAGTGTAGATGAAGATGTAACCATCGGATAGATACCATGATCGGGATCTTTCATCGTTCCAAGCTGTCCCTCTAATAAAATCGTCTTATTCTCCTTTAATGCCTGTGCCAGATATGCAGATACATCACATACATAAGGCTCGATCATCTCGCGGTAGCTATGCAACTCCTCTAACAGTTCTTCCGGCTTGATTGCGGGCTTGTGATACAGATGCTCTAAAATCACGTTCTTCTGCTCACAGATACGCTCTACTTTTTCCTTTAACAGATCCTCGTCAAACAACTCGCTGACCTGGAAACCGATCTTGGCATATTTATCTGAATAAAAAGGTGCAATACCGGATTTTGTCGATCCGAAGGATTTGCCACCCAGACGTTCCTCCTCATACTGATCAAACAATACATGGTATGACATTACCATCTGTGCACGATCCGATACGAGGATCCTCGGTGTCGGCACACCCTTTGATGTAATATCCTTGATCTCGTTAAAGAGCTTCTTCACATCCAGAGCCACACCATTTCCGATAATGCTCGTTGTATGGTCATAGAACACACCACTGGGCAATGTATGTAAGGCAAACTTGCCATAATTGTTTTTGATTGTATGACCTGCGTTTGCTCCACCCTGGAAACGAATGATAATATCCGCATCCTTTGCAAGCATATCGGTAATCTTACCCTTACCTTCGTCTCCCCAGTTTGCTCCTACTACTGCTTTAACCATTTCGGTACCTCCTAATTATTATCGCATAATAAAAAGCAGGTGTAAAAACCTGCTTTTTCAATGACCGTTTTTACTTTCTGATTATACATGATAACAACCAGAAAGTAAAGGGCTATTGTCCATCATCTTACAGTGGAGCGCCGATCCGGTGCGAAGTCGCAAGTGCAAGTGCACCCGGCCCGATATGGCAGGAGACACTCAAAGAAAGCGGATTCATCACGATCTCATGATCCGGGAAATGCTCCTGCACTTCACGTTTGAACTGCTCTGCAGCTTCGAGGTCGTAGGTATAGGCAATCTCCAGATACATATTACTGCCGGACGCATCATGGAAACGCTCCGTAAAATCCTTTTTGATCGCATCAATCATGATCGTCTTTGCCTGCTTGACTGTACGGGCTTTTGCAAATGCATCGAGCTTTTCTCCCTGAATCTGCAGCACAGGCTTGAGACGCAGCAATGTACCGAGTGCCGCTGCTGCCGGAGTGATACGGCCACCGCGTTTGAGATATGTCAGTGTGTCCACCATGATATAAATAGAGGACTGGAACTTCTCATCCATCAGTATATCCCGGATCTGTGCGCCACTCTTACCCTGATCAGCGAGCATCTTCGCGTCATATGCGGACTGACGCTGCGTAACAGAGATCCGCTGGTTGTCCACAACAAACACCTTTCCGTCAAATTCCTCATCCTGCGCAAGCATGTATGCCGTCTCACAGGAGCTGGACAATCCGCTGGACATCGGAATATATACCACCTCATCATAGTCTTTCAGCAGCTTTCTCCACTGGTCGGTCACACTGCCGACCGTCGGCATGGACGTCTTAATCTCTGCCCCCTCTGTCAGCCTGCCATAAAAATCCTCCTGGGAGAGATCTATCTCCTCAAAAAACATCTGGTCATTGATATAAAATGGCATCGGTATGACATACAGACCTTCGCGTGCAGCTTCTGCCTGTGTAATACCGGAATTGCTGTCCGTCAAAATTGCTACCTTACTCATATGTATCCTCCACAAATGCAAATATATGTCCCATCATAGCATACTTTTGCTATGAATGCAAAAAAAGTGTGCGCGATGCGCACACTTTTCTGGATTATTCTCGTTGTATGTATGTACCCGATGAATCCGATTAGTTGTTCATCATGAAGTGAAGGATCTTCTCTACATCCTCTTTCTCATGTGCAACGATCTCCATCTCAGGAATATCTCCGTTTGAGAAGATGTTTGCCAATGATACATACTGGCTGAGCTTTGACTTTAAGTTCAGGCGGTCTCCCTCGCCGGTAACCAGCTCTACTGTACCATCACAGCTATCGATCATCTTGAAAAATGCGTTTACGTCTTTAATGTTCTGAACCTTCATAATTAGTTCTCCTTTCTGTGGACTGCTCCTTCTTCTAAGCAGTTTTTCTTGTTTTCTCTTTTTCTTACTTACGCCCTTAGTATATCATACTTTTATGGAATTGCAATGTACAACATGCACAAAAAATGCGGTCGATTCGTTAAGATAATCGACCGCATTTGTATATTTTGCACAAATATTACATGATGTGCAAAACCAGCGCATCACCAACATTCGCCAAATGCAAATAAATTTGCATTTTTCTCACTTGCGCTCATTACATCATGCCCATTCCGGGTGCTCCACCTGCCGGCATAGCGGGTGCATCTTCCTTGATATTGGCTACAACAGACTCGGTGGTCAGCAGTGTGCTGGCTACGCTCGTTGCGTTCTGCAGAGCACTTCTCGTTACCTTAACAGGATCAAGAATACCACTCTTAACCATATCTACATACTCCTCAGCGGCTGCATCGTATCCGACACCGACCTCTGACTCACGTACCTTATTGATGATGACTGAGCCCTCAAGACCTGCATTGTCTGCGATGAAGTATAACGGAGCCTCGAGTGCCTTTAAGATTACATTGGCACCAGTCTTCTCGTCTCCCTCAAGTCCTGCTGCGTACTCTGCGACCTTCTTGGAAGCGTGGATGTATGCAGATCCGCCACCGGAGATGATACCTTCCTCAACTGCTGCACGTGTAGCATTCAATGCATCCTCCATACGCAGCTTGCTCTCCTTCATCTCTGTCTCGGTAGCTGCACCGACACGGATGACTGCGACACCACCGGCGAGTTTTGCCAGACGCTCCTGTAATTTCTCCTTATCGAACTCTGATGTTGTCTCATCGATCTGGGCACGGATCTGGGCAACACGTGAGCTGATCGCATCCTTGTCACCATAGCCGTCTACGATCACTGTATTTTCTTTCTGTACCTTTACGGATTTTGCACGTCCGAGCATATCCATGGTAGCCTCTTTGAGTTCCATGCCAAGCTCAGATGAGATCACCTGTCCGCCTGTCAGGATCGCGATATCCTCAAGCATTGCTTTTCTTCTGTCACCATATCCGGGAGCCTTCACAGCTACGACATTGAACGTACCACGCAGCTTGTTCAGGATCAATGTAGTCAGTGCCTCGCCTTCTACATCCTCTGCGATGATGAGCAGTCTGGCACCAGCCTGAACGATCTGCTCTAAGAGCGGTAACAGATCCTGGATATTGCTGATCTTCTTATCTGTGATTAAGATATACGGATCATCCAGAACTGCTTCCATCTTATCCATATCAGTTGCCATATATGCGGAAATGTATCCACGGTCGAACTGCATACCTTCTACGAGATCGAGCTCGGTCTGCATCGTCTTGCTCTCCTCGATCGTGATCACACCATCTTTTGATACCTTCTCCATTGCGTCTGCAACGAGATCGCCTACCTCTGCATCTCCTGCTGAGATAGCTGCTACCTTGGCGATCTGATCTTTGCCATCGACAGCCTTGCTCATCTGTGCCAGTGCTTCTACAGCCTTCTCAGTAGCCTTCTTCATACCTTTTCTGAGGATGATCGGGTTTGCTCCTGCTGCGAGGTTCTTCATACCCTCTTTGATCATTGCCTGTGCTAATACAGTCGCTGTCGTCGTACCGTCACCTGCTACATCGTTTGTCTTTGTTGCGACTTCTCTGACGAGCTGTGCACCCATATTCTCGAATGCATCCTCTAACTCGATCTCTTTTGCGATCGTCACACCATCGTTTGTGATGAGCGGAGCACCATAAGATTTGTCGAGTACCACGTTACGTCCCTTCGGTCCGATCGTTACGCGAACGGTATTTGCCAGTTTATCTACGCCTGCTTCTAAGGCTGCACGCGCTTCTGCACCATATTTGATTTCCTTTGCCATGATAATTACTCTCCTTTTGCTATTTCTACGATTTTCATATCTGCTCAGTTCCATTCCGGGATCGCCGGTTCAGCGCCCTATCCCTGAACTTTCCTACTCTACGATTGCGAGAATATCGCTCTGGCGGACGATGATGTATTCCTGTCCGTCCAGCTTCACCTCTGTACCTGCATATTTGGAATAGATCACTTTCTGTCCTTCCTTAACCTGCATGGTCACTTCCTTGCCGTCAACGACTCCACCCGGTCCGACTGCAACGATCTCTGCCTCCTGAGGCTTCTCCTGTGCGGAGCTTGCTAAAATAATGCCTGACTTTGTCTTTTCTTCTGCTTCAAGCTGCTTGATGACAACTCTGTCTAATAACGGTACCAACTTCATGTGAAAATGCCTCCTTAATATAATAATCTGCTTTTTTGTCTTTCGCTTGTTAGCACTCAT
The DNA here is from genome assembly GCA_050874485.1 of bacterium. GTDB lineage: Bacteria > Bacillota > Clostridia > Lachnospirales > Lachnospiraceae > W0P33-017. Next base: position 11,353 of record JBNMKT010000046.1, on the reverse strand, counting down.
TTATACCGAGTGCTAATTGCTAGTTCATATGATATGTTTTTCATCATTGATGTGCAACCGAATGAAGTTTCCGTTTTTTATATAAAATATATCTTTTTCTCTACTATACTCTATTTTTCTCTTATTTTCTCACTTTTTTATTTTTTATAGATTTTTTATATTTTAAACCGTAGAATGTTTCTTTGCCAAAATCATATTTCCGAGAGTCTGTATACGATCGGCACAATGCGCAAAAAATATCCGGTATCCTTCACACAGGTAATTTTTCTGCGTATTTCCATCTCTCCAATGTCTGCAGCCGCCTCTGCACAACCGGTAGTACGGGCACTGCACACATGCGTCTGCTTTTTGTACAGATGCACGGATAAAGTCCGTCACCTTTGGACTCTGTATCAATTCTGCAAACGGCTGGCTGACAGTACCGAGGCAATAATTGTCCGTACAATAAAAGTCACACGGATAGACGCTGCCGTCTGCCTCCGTCACGAAATAGCAGCTGCAGCAGCCGTTCATGCCGCACTCCTCTGCCGGATATCCGGCCGCCAGCTGTGCCAGATTTGAAAACATCCGGATCTCCATATCGTCACCTGCACAGAAATCATCGTACCACAGATCAAACATCTCACACAAAAAGGCCCCGTAAGCGGCAGGTCTGACTGAAAACTCATTTTCCGCAGCATCGCAGCTGCCATCATGTGCCCACGAATCACCCATGCATGGGATGAGCTGGACATAGGGGAATGCATTTCTTTTATAAAATTTGTATAGATAGGCTGCCTGCGCCGTGAGCGCCTGTGTGACAACCGTGGCGATATTGAACCGCACGCCATGGGACTTCAGCAGTCCGATCCCATCCATCACGCGCCCAAAGGTCGGTGCACCTGCCGCATCGACCCGGCAGGCATCATGCAGCTTTCTCGGACCGTCCAGAGAGACTCCCACCAGAAAATCATGCGCTGCAAAAAACGCTGCCCACTCCGCATCGATGAGCACACCATTGGTCTGGATCGTATTTTCTATGATCTGACCGGGCCTTCTGTATTGATCCTGCAGGCGAACCACCTCTCTATAAAAATCGAGTCCTGCAAGCATCGGCTCCCCACCCTGAAATGCAAAGGAGATAAACTCCTTTGCATATTCACAGGCGTTGGCAATCAATGTCTCCAGTGTCTCCTGCGTCATTCTTCCTTTGCTGTATTCCGCACGTGTACGGCACAGCTTTTTATAAAAACAATAGCTGCAATCGATATTACAATTTGATGAACAGGGTTTGATCAGAATACTCGCTGCCGACATCCTATTTCCTTCTTTCGCTTATTTTTTATTTCGCTCTTATTTTATTCCGCGTGCAGATATCTGCTGATCGCTTCCTCATCCGTGAGACTGCCGGGTGCCTGACGAAACGCTGCCCCATGAATCTTTCCAGTGAATTCAAACGGCACCTCGTACTCCGGTACTACCGGCGTATATTTATCGGCTTTGATCGTGGAAGAAAATCCCTTCATATAATAGGTTCTCGGTATATGTACACTTCCCACTGCATTGCCGTTTACATACAAGGTCACATCGGCGCTGTGCTCCTGCCAGTAGATGAACTCATAGGAGACGGTGATTCTTCCGACCGGCAGATGTTCTGCTACAATCGTATGATAAGATTCCTTCGCATAATTATATACATATTTTAACTGATTATCTATGATATACAATGTAAATCCGGAAAATTTATCACCTCCAGACAGGATCACGCCTTCCTCCGTTTGATCGTTGCGCTCGATATCCGCATCAAACCGGTAGCTTGCCGTATCGAGATCCAGCCGGTTGCTCTCTGCGATATCGTAGGGTCTGATGATTCCTTTGAAGCGCACGATCCGCTCCTGTTTCGGTATCGCACCATACACAGGCTCTACTGCACTGTCGCGGTCTGTATGAAATGCCTTATTGAGCATCGGGAATACATTGTTGCGCGCCGCTTCTATTAAAAATTCATCCTGCAGTTCGCGCAGTTTTTCCGGATACCGGTCTGCCACATCGTACTTTTCTGAATAATCAGCTTCGACATGGTACAGCTCCCATACATCCTCCTCGTAGGAATCAGAGAACACGTGATTGACGACCGCTTTCCATCCATCCTTGTAGATGCCCCGGTTGCCAAGCACCTCATAGTACTGTACATGTTTTCTGCCCGCTGCGTCCGGATCATCGAACGTGTATGCAAAGCTGGTTCCGGTGAAATCCTTCTGTGCCACGCCCTTGATCGTTTTGGGCTTTTCAATGCCGATCAGTTCGAGGACCGTCGGTGTGATATCGGATACATGATGATACTGTCCACGGATACCTCCGCGGTCTTTGATCTTCTTCGGATAGGCAACAATGAGCGGATCTTTGATGCCTCCCTCGTATGCCCACACTTTATACCACTGGAACGGTGTGTTGCCGGCATTCGCCCATCCGGTCGGATAATGATTGAGCGCCTCCTGTGTACCGATCTCGTTGTAATGCTCCAGCCCTTTTTGGATCTCCTTTGGAGAATCGAAGATATCCATGCCCTGGAAGCAGTTCAGTCTGCCGTTCCTGCCGCCCTCTGCACTCGCTCCATTATCTGATAAAAAGACAAATACCGTATTCTCATATTCATCGATCTCTCTCAGGTATGCGATCAGACGTCCGATCTGCTCATCCGTATACTCGAGCATGCCTGCAAATGCCTCCATGTATCTCGCATAGACCTTTTTCTCATCCGCACTCAGTGAATCCCAGCTGTCCACATAGGCATTGCGCTCTGTGAGTTCTGCATCAGCCGGTATGATTCCGATCTCCTTCTGCCGTTTGAACCACTGCTGTCTCTTGGCATCCCAGCCGTCATCAAATGCTCCCCTGTAACGGTCGATATACTCTTTGGGCGCATGATGCGGTGCATGCATCGCGCCGAATGCCAGATAGAGGAAAAACGGCTGATCCGGGAACGCATTCTTTTCCGTGAATATATTTTCGATCGCCTGGTCTACAATATCCCTGGAAAAATGATAATCCTCCCTGTCTGTGCGCAGCGCCTCCTCTTCCGGTGTCAGCAGGGAATTATCCCTGACGAGGTGCGGATGGTACTGATCATTTTCTCCATGTAAAAAGCCATAATACCGGTCAAAGCCTTTCTGCAGCGGCCAGCTCGTATAAGGGCCAGCCTGTGTCTTATCACTGGCGAGATGCCACTTTCCGGAGCAGAACGTCGCATAGCCGTATTCGTGCAGGATCTCTGCAATCGTCGCATATTCCGGATTCAATTCGCCGGTGCCGTTGCTCACGCCTGTCTTGTATTCGATGAGTGATGCGCAGCCTGCCGCATGATGGTTGGCTCCCGTCAGCAGACTGGCTCTCGTCGCCGAGCAGATCGCTGTCGTATGGAAGTTGTTATACCTGAGTCCATCCGCTGCCAGAGCATCGATATTCGGCGTATGAATATTCGATCCATAGCATCCCAGATGCGCAAAGCCCATGTCATCCATCACAATATAGACCACATTTGGCGCATCTTCCGGCAGCCGTTCCTTTGTCTCATACGAGAATCTGGTTTCCCGCAGTGTTCTTCCGATTGTTCCTGTGAATTTTCTGTCTGTCATGTGTTCTCCTCTCTTCTGTGTACCGTCTTGCATGACACCTGTTTTACTGTCCCAGTTCCTGCTTTGCCTGTTCGTAATACTGTGTATCCACAAATGTATCTACATCCACCTGATTCTGCAGGATCTGATTCTCATACAGCCAGTCGTTCAACGCTTTGTAATACTGTAAGGTATCATCCGAGATCTCCGGGGACAGATACCACAGTGATTCGTCAAATGCATATTCCGATTTCATGATCTCCTTTGGTATCGCCGGTGTAGCCACTGCATCATACAATTCCTCCGGATCAGCCGTGGCATCCCCATATGCACGGATCAGTGCTTTATTGACTGCAACCGCCACCTGCGGTGCACTCTGCAGCAGACTGCTCTTTATTGTAAAGACCTGCGTGGTATAGACATCCTGACTGCTGGCATTGTCTAAAACGGTTCCAAGGCCCATGTTCTCCAGATACTTTGCCACGTAGATATTGCCCGCCGCCGCATCTGCCGATCCGGTCTGCAGCAGTGATGCCGTATCTGAACTATTGACCGCCTCTACTTTCGAGGTATCGATCTGGTTCGCTTCGGCGTATTTTTCCCAGAAATACTGCTGCACACTACCCATTAGATAGATGACCTTCTTTCCCTCCAGATCCTTTGGCTGTGTGATCTGCGCATTGTTTGTCAGTATTGCGTACTGCATTCTCTGATTCACCGCAGCGATGATCGTCGTATCGATCCCATTGCTCTTGCTCGTAAATGCCGGAAAATCGCCGTATATGGCAGCATCCACCGCTCCGGATGCCAATGCCTCATTGATCTCCGGCCCGCCATTGGTAAACGGCACATACTCCACATCATAGCCGACCGCATCCAGTTCTTCCTCCAGATATCCCTTTTCCTTCGCCAGAGCTGCCAGCTCCATCACATATCCGGATTCCTCGGAACCGACAACACCCAGACGGAGTGTCTGCCGTTCACTGCTCTCCCCGGATGCTTCTGTCTGCTGCGATGCGGTATCTGCAGGTTTCGTATCCGCTGCCTGCTGCGCGCCTGCCTTGCCGCATCCGAATACACCTCCTGCCACAAATAGCCCGATCAATGCCAATGCTGCCAGTTTGTTCGCTGTTTTCTTCATGTGCTCTTCCTCCTCTTTTCTTCTCAATTTTATTTTTCTTTATTTGCGCTGCACTTTCTCCCAGGGTGTCAGTACAGAAAATAAATAACCAATGATGCGATCCATCAATACGCCGACCAGACCGACAACGATCATGCACACGATCACAATATCCGGCCGCATCAGACTTCTCGCATTACTCATCCGGTATCCGATACCGGATACTGCGGCAATCAGCTCCGCAGCGACTACTGCCATCCACGAGACGCCCAGCCCCAGACGCAGCCCTACTAAAATGTGTGGCAATGCATACGGCAGATATACTTTCCGAAATGTCTTCCAACGGTTCAGTTTGTATAATCGCGCTACTTCCAGATAACTCTCCGGTGTACCTGCGATTCCACTCTCTGTATTGACCAGTATCGGAAAAAAGGCCGCCAGTACAATGATCACAACCTTGGAAGTCTCGCCGATTCCGCACCAGAGTATGATCAGTGGAATCCAGGCAATCATCGGAATCTGCCGGATCACGGTGATCGTCGGCAGGAGCAGCTCCCGTACCGGACGGAACATCCCGATCAATGATCCGAGCACCGTTCCAAACACGGCTGATGCTAAAAATCCTTTGACGACGCGCAGCAGGCTGATCCCCAGATCTGCCTGTAGCTGGCCGCTCGCGAGCATTTCGCAAAATGCTTTCCACACCTGTGGGATGCCCGGCAGAATACCGGTCGGTACTCCTGTAAAAGTCGTAGCATAGATCCATGCCAGCACGATGACCGCAGGCACCACCCATGCGAGTAATGTTTTTCGTAATAGCTGTTTCATATGTAATCTCCTCATCGTCTAAATAATATAGTCTGTCTCCGGTTCACTCTCTGCCTCTTCGAACAGATAACTGCAGATCTTTTTCTTATAAATATCAAAGTCCTGGCTGTTTCGTCTGTGTCCTGCGGCGATCACCCGGATCACATCCTTGATCTGTCCCGGTCTGGCTGACATGACAACGATCCGGTCACCGAGCACGATCGCCTCGTCGATATCATGCGTCACCATCACCATCGTGGTGTGCTTCTGCTGCTTAATCCGCAGGATCTCGTTTTGCATCTGCATACGTGTCAATGCATCCAATGCCCCAAATGGCTCATCTAACAGCAGGATCTTTGGATCATTCACGAGTCCTCTCGCAATCGCTGCTCTCTGTGCCATGCCACCGGACAGCTGGCTGGGATAGCTGTTTTCAAAACCTTTGAGTCCGACCAGTTCCAGATATGCCCTGACTTTTTCCCGACGTTCCCCTGCAGGCATCGCATCCAGGCCAAATCCTACATTATCCCTGATCTTCAGCCATGGCAGCAACCGGTGATCCTGAAATACCATGCCGCATCTGGGTCCCGGGCCAGCCACCGGATGTCCGTTGCGCTCCACCCTGCCATCTTCATACGGGACGAGTCCCGATATGATCTTTAGCAATGTACTTTTTCCGCAGCCGCTATGTCCTACGATCGTAATGAACTCTCCCTCATAGATCTGAAGTGAAATATCTTTTAACACTGTCACCGGCTGTTTGTCTACGATGTATTGTTTATTCAAATGATCCACCTGAATCACAACCTTGCGTTCCTCTTTCATACTCCCATTTCCTTTCCGTATTGCTTGTGTATGCAGCGCTGCTTGCTTTCGTTATCTGGATTATAGGAATACCAGACAAGATTTTCCAGTCTAAAACGTGAAACCGTTTTCACGAGGGTGACCGCCTGCTGTGGATTTTCAGTGTTTTCTGCAAAATATGCCAGATCTCCCTCGCGATTTCAGCCCGGATACCCGGATCACCGCAGAAATGTGAAATCGTTTTCAGTATTTATTCTTCTTACTTTGCGCAGAATATGTTATGATATTTACATAATATCTATAGGTTTACTAGGTTATGAGCACTGATTTTCAGAAAGGAATAGGCAAAGCGAACGATGTCAATCAAAAAAATTGCAGAAATGACGGGATCTTCTCCCGCAACCGTCTCCCGGGTACTGAATAATCCTACCTACAAATGCGCGACTCCGGGTATGCGTGAAAAGATCTGGAATGCCGCGATCGAACTGAACTACACCCCGAATGAAGCGGCGCGAAATCTAAAGAGAGGCAGCCAGCAGGCCGAAACGACCCACTATCAGATAGAGATCCTGATCACCCGTATCGACGGCATCCACTCGGATCCCTATTTTGAAGAACAACTGCGTGCGGTCGAGACACAGATTCACGAAAACTCCTGTATCCTGTCTAAGGTGTCCTACCAGTCAGCATTTTCGGATGACAGCAAATGTGAGAGTGCCGCCATCCACACACTCATCGAACAGGTCACAGAGGATGCTGCCGCCACGGACGGGCTGATCATCATCGGCAGATGCAATCCGACAGTCATGAAGCAGCTGCAAAAATATTATAAAAATATCGTTGCCATCAACCGGAACTCATCCAACTACGCGGTAGATGAGGTGATCTGCGATGGCCGTAAAATCGCGGCGATGGCTGTAAACCACCTCGTAAATCTGGGGCACGAAAAGATTGCCTATGTGGGGAAATGTCATCAAGAAGCCCGCTATCAGGGCTATTGTGAGGTTTTAAGGAAAAATGCGATCGATTTTTATCCGGAATATGTGGTAGAGACACGTCAGACAGAAAAAGAGGGCTTTGACACCATGAAACAATTCTTAAAGCTCAAGGAGCCTCCAACCGGCATCTACTGTGCCAATGACATCACTGCCATCGGCATGCTCAAATGCCTCAATCAGTTTCAGAGCATCCTCTACCGCCCCTCTATCATATCCTGCGACGATATTGATGAGGGACAGTTCATCAAACCGATGCTCTCTACGGTCCAGCTCCCCAAAGAGAACATGGCCCGCTTTGCGCTGCTCGTTCTCTTAGACCGCATCCGCGGAGGACATCGCGAGATGATCCGTATCGAACTGGAAGGGAAACTACTGCTGCGCAATAGCTGCAGCCGTGTCGAGGACGTCAACCAGCCGGAATACTATATCTGAATATGATATCTGAATACAGTATCGAATAAGACAAAAAAGTGGATGCCGAGATGACATCCACTTTTAACCGTTATGCAATATTTGCTACATTTTCTGCCTTGAGGTGGCATTGGCATTTACAACCGTCTTCATATGGTCGTATGTCGGATAAGTAGCCCGCAGAAACATCGATTGCCGTTTCATTGTAGCGCCTTTCGTGCCTTTCTTCCCCAGAACGATCGTCTGATACTCCACACCGATCAGCTTGTCGTCCTTATCGTAGAGCATGATATAGCAGACACCCTTCACGCCGTCATTGAATTCATTTTTCAGATTCACCTATAGGATATCGTGCCATCTTTTTCCTTCTCATTACTGATCGTTACCTTGACTTTTTTCGATACATCCTTATAGACAGTCACCGGATAGCTTTCCAGATATGTCACCTCAGCGGTACAGGAAGCTTCATCGATCTGGTCTCTATACCGGCCAACATAAATGCTGGCATAGGATTTCTTTTTGGCGCACATGTCAAAGTACTTGAGTTCCTTTTTATCCTGCTCCAGTACATTGCCCTCTGCATCTTTTAAAGTATAGCTGATCTCGACCTTTTCAAACACCCGGTTGGCAGGATTCTCGACCACCAATGTCACCTTCGAAGGAGACAGGTGCTTTACCTTTACCGGCATATCCAGCTTTTTTACAGTAACATTGACTTTCTCTGTACCGGAATTCGTCTGAATCGTAACTGTAGATTTTCCGGTTTTCTTGGCAGTCATCTCGATTTCTGAATATGAGCTGTGCAGCTTACTCTTGCCAGCCTCTACGATCCCGCTTTTTGTCGAAGTGACATCGGTTACGATCCCGTGGGCGCGATAGAACGTTTTCTCGCCAACATACATGGTCACGCTTCCGGTAGATGCCTGTGCCGGTACCGCCGGCAGAACAGTGAGTATCATCACGAGTGCCAGACATACGGTCACCACCCGCTTCATCATACTTGTCAAATGTTTCATAGTCATCCCTTCTCCTTTACCTGATTATATTATGTTTGAATCAGACTCAGACTGTCTCCGTCCTCGTCAGATCCAGTGTGGCACGCTGTATATGCGTGGCATGGCAATCCGGCAGAAGCCGCTGCACCAGTCTCGCGGAAGAATCCGCGATCGTAGGTATTTCCAGTACAGTCTGCTCTGGTAATCGTGCGAGTAAAGCATCCGCTGCTGCCTGCAGCACAATCAGACCGCATGTCGTATCTCCATTTGCCGCAAAAAATTGTGACAGATAAATATGACCGTTCTCCTGCTCTGAGACGATCACACATGCCACCGGCTCCTGCCTGCTATTTAGCAGGAAATAGCTGGCATCGGTCAACGCCTGCCGCATCTGTGGCAGCGTCAGATCTGCGATCTCATTCTGCTCCAACTCGTCTAACAGCCGCCGCAGATCCAGATCCTGTGCCATCTCAAGTGTGCGCAGGAAATAGCCATCCGGTACCGCTATACGGCGTCTGGACATCGGACTGCGCTTCAATTCCGACAATGAGATCTGCCACGACATCAGCGCTTCTTCATCCTCCGTCACAAAGCCTGCATAGCTAAAGAACGCTTCCAGTCCATCTGCCGTCTGCGGATAAACCGCAGTCACATACTCCAGCGTCCCATCTGTGTCTGACATGTATTCCTCCAGCAATTCCATGAGCAATGTGCTGCCGAGTGCCCTGCGCCGGTAAGCCGGTGCCACATACAGACTGATCAATTCCAGATGCGTCTCATTTTCCGGCAGTATTCGCGCACAGACCGCAGCTCTGGCTTCTCCTTCTTCGACGAGCGCCATACCACATGCCATTCCCGCTTTGATCTGCGCTACTGCCTCTCCTGTCAGCAACGGTGCCGCATACTCTGCTTCTTCTGAGCCAATACTATATAATTCTACTTCCGGTAGTGGTTCCTTCATCATCTCTGCCCCCCCATTCTCTCAATCACTGCTCATATTCACGGACGAAACCCATCCGCAACATCAGCAGCTATGCCTAGTATCTGCCTCAACTGTGCCCATCCGGCTTCATCGAGCCTGCCACCAGCCAGCTTGCGCATCGTAGCGGCTCCCTCATTACCATCCATTCCACCAGTCGGGGTCTGCCACTGCTGCATCTTCGTCTCCAACGCCTTCATCCAGACGCTGATATCATGCGCAGACATGCCTGTCAGATCACATTGTCTGCCACCATATTTATTACCAATCTCATCCGTGCGCTGTCCGCCGAGACTCGATGCCTTTTCCGCAGTCGCATGGATATCATGTGTGTGTCCCATCTGATTCATCACACCAGCCGCATCCGATTCAATTCCCATCAGCATCGCGCCATAGTGGTTTGCATCAGCTTCCTTATGCATTGAATAAAAATGCCCGCAGCTACCATCATTACAGATCGTCTTGGAACTGACTCCGGCATTGCCAAGTCCGCCAATCGCACAGTTCATGCCGTGCTGACCGATCAGATTAAACAGCTTTTTTTTCTCTTTACTACGCACGTCACCCGCATCCCTCACTGACCTTCGCTCAATGGAATGGGTCGAACTGGCACGGCTGTTATCCTGCGCGGCATTCTCCCCATTGATCGTAAGAATCGAACGCCACATCGCCTGCTGTTCCTGCTCATTGCTGCCAGCAGCATCGGTCTTTGGCAGCGTCAATGCGACACGCGAACAATGACTGAGTGCGACTGCCATCGAGCTGTCCCACGGCGTACTGTGGACCTCGCCCCCTGCTGTCGTCGTGATCTTACGGAAATCAGACAACTGCATAAGTAACAGCCGCTTGGCAATCTGGATTTGCTGTGCCTTGTTGGCTGCAATCGCAGCATCGGCCTGTGCATCCGGATCTGCTGCTCCACGCCCCGCAAAATATTCCCTGACCGTATCACGCTGTGCCTGATGCGTGAGTGTCTCTACCATGACTTCTGTGCTCATCGCCTCATCCAGATCATGGCAGAAACGCTTCATTGCATCCGTGTAACCCTCTGATTTCTGCACAAGAGATAACGCCAGACGCAGTGCAGGATTCAAAAGGGCACTCACACCTGCTCCCTGCTCCTTTATCTGCCGGCAGATCTCCTGTGGATTACTATTCTCATCCACATGGTACGTTTCCTGAAACCGGTTCCATTCCCTGCTCGCCACAACATTCCGCATGAGGAGATCCAGATTCTCAAAATTGGAGTAATCCCCATCATTCATAATGCGTCTGAGTGTCTCTTCTCTCGTCAGCGCATAATGCGGCAGCTTTTGCTGCGCCCATTTATCCCGCGTGGACTTCTGTTGAAACACATACATCCCTCTCAGTTCTGCTTCCTCAACAAGATGCGGTTGCGCCGCCAGTTGTTTGTTCACACGCGTATACTGCTGTTCATTTTCCTTTTCTATACGCCTCTTTTGACGTTTCTCTTCACGTTTTTGAGCCTTTGTCTGTGCAGGAGCCTCCACCAGAGCCGGTCCCTGTGCAACCGGTACCGCAGGAAGCGGCTTCAGATTCTGAAAGAACCGGTCATAAGCCGCCGGTCTTTGCATCTGCTGCTGTTGTACTGCTGCCTGCTGCTCACGCTCTATCGCCGCGTTCTG
>JBNMKT010000045.1:0-16492 GCA_050874485.1 bacterium | reverse complement strand
GCAGACTTTTTGAATGATCTGTTGCGAAATGTTGAAAAATAGATTATAATGACCTCGTATGTCAATCAGGGAATGGTTAGGAGTTAGTCACGAATGAGAAAAAGGAATCACAGAATACTCCTTTTTATATGTATCACGGCAGTCGCAGGAGTATTGTGTGGCTGTGGCAGCCGGTCGGAGGATTTGCGCGCACAGCTGGCAGTCAGTACACAGACGGCTACGCAGACAGATGCCAGACAGCCGGATATTCCGCCGGAAGATTCGGTGGAAGGAGAAAAACAGCCTGCGGATACAGATCAGCCGGATGCATTAAATGCTGCAATGGATGAGATATTGTCAGCGGGAACAGATTTCCTGAAACAGTATCCGATGGATGAGTCGTTTTTGCTCTGGTTTCGTGCACAGTATGGTGAAGATGTACTGGGAGAGGTCGCACGGGCAGCAGTCTCACAGGATAACGATGTGTGGTATCGTGTGTCGGGTAACACGCTGCATGTATTGTGGCTCGACTATTGTGAGCAGGTAGGCATACATCAGGATCAATTAAGCCGTGTGACGAGACAGGCATGCAATTCACCGCATCAGACGGTGATCAGTTTTACCGGTGATATGAATTTTGATGACCGTACCGGTACGATGCAGTATTTAAAACAGAATGGTCTGTCAGCAGCGTTGAGTAGTGGTGTGCGGGAACTGATGGCTGAGTCGGATATACTCATGATCAATAATGAATGCACATTCAGTATCCGTGGTGAGCCGTTAGAGGGTAAGGCTTATACATTCCGTTCCGATCCGGCAAATGTGTCTATATTAAAAGAATTAGGTGTAGATATTGTAGGTATTGCCAATAATCATGTGTGTGATTATGGTCTGGACGCATTGACAGATACAATCGAGACATTAGACAATGCAGGAATACCTAATGTCGGTGCAGGAAATAATCTGGACGAAGCCAGACGTCCCTGGTATTTTGTGGCAAATGGACGTAAGATCGCATTTGTAGCAGCGACGCAGATTGAGCGGACCTATAATTATACGAAAGAAGCGACTGATACCACGCCGGGTGTGTTAAAGACATTAAACCCGGATAAGTATCTCGAGGTCATTGCCCATGCGAAGGAGCAGAGTGATTATGTGATTGCGTTTGTGCACTGGGGCACTGAGGGTACCAATTATTATGAGGCAGATCAGACGGAACTTGCGACCAGGTTTGCACAGGCAGGTGCAGACGCGGTCATCGGTGGGCATACGCATTGTCTGCAGGGAATGACATATATCGGGGATGTGCCTGTGATCTATAGCCTTGGCAATTTCTGGTTTGGCAGTACACCGACAGATGGTGTCAATAAAAAAGATACAGCGATTGCCCAGGTGATTATCGATGCAGACGGAACAATCGGTTTTCGGTTTATCCCGTGTGTGCAGGAAAACCGGCAGACCTATCTTGTGACAGATGAGACAGAAAAACAACGAATTATAACATTTGAACAGTATTTATCGGACGGTGTCAGCATTGACGCAGATGGATATGTTACAAAAAATAATTAATCTTATATGAACATTATAGAAAGAAAAGAGGAAAAAAACATGAGTAAGAAACCTGTAGTTTTGATGGTGCTGGATGGTTATGGCTTAAATGACAATCCGGTTGGCAATGCGATCGCTATGGCAAATACCCCGGTGATGGACAAGCTGATGAAGGAGTGTCCGTTTGTAAAGGGTAACGCATCTGGTCTGGCAGTAGGTCTGCCCGATGGACAGATGGGTAACTCTGAGGTGGGACATATGAATATTGGTGCCGGACGAATCATTTATCAGGATCTGACCCGTATCACAAAGGCGATCGAGGATGGCGATTTCTTCGAAAATAAAGTATTATTGCAGGCAATTGACAACTGCAAAAAGAACAATTCTGATCTCCATTTATGGGGCTTGTTATCAGACGGTGGTGTGCACAGCCATAATACACATTTATATGGCCTGCTTGAGATGTGCAAGAAAAACGGTCTGGAGAATGTATATGTACACGCATTCTTAGACGGCAGAGATACACCTCCGGCATCTGGAAAAGATTATGTGGCTGAATTGCAGAAGAAGATGGATGAGATCGGTGTTGGCCAGATCGCTTCTTTATCCGGACGTTATTATGCCATGGATCGTGATAACAACTGGGATCGTGTGGAGAAAGCATACAAATCACTGACAACCGGTGAAGGTGTGCAGGCTGAGGATGCCGTACAGGCGATGGCTGATTCCTATGCAAATGATGTGACCGATGAGTTCGTATTACCGACTGTCATCGTAAAAGACGGCAAGCCGGTTTCACTTGTAAAAGACGGAGATTCTGTGATCTTCTTCAACTTCCGTCCTGACCGTGCACGTGAGATCACCAGAGCATTCTGCGATGATAAGTTTACAGGATTTGAGCGTCCGTTCTTACATCTGACCTATGTATGCTTCAAAGATTATGATGAGACCATCCCGAATAAGCTGATTGCATTCGAGAAAGAATCTGTAAAAAATACACTTGGTGAATATCTTGCAAAGTGCGGCAAGAAGCAGCTGCGTCTCGCAGAGACAGAGAAGTATGCGCATGTGACATTCTTCTTCAACGGCGGCGTAGAGGAGCCGAATGTCGATGAGGCCCGTATCCTTGTCAATTCCCCGAAGGAAGTCGCTACTTATGATCTCAAGCCTGAGATGAGTGCACCTGAGGTCGGCATGGATCTGGTAGAGGCGATCAAATCAGACAAGTATGATGTCATCATCATCAACTTTGCGAACCCGGATATGGTAGGTCATACCGGTGTGATCGAGGCAGCAGTGAAGGCTGTTGAGCGCGTGGATCAGCTCGTAGGTGATGCGGTACAGGCAGTCAAGGATGTAGATGGTGCAATGTTCATCTGTGCAGATCATGGAAATGCTGAGAAGATGATCGATTATGAGACTGGAAAGCCTCATACCGCACATACGACTAATCCGGTTCCGTTTATTCTTGTAAATTATGATGATTCCTATACACTGCGTGAGGGCGGATGTCTCGCAGACATCGCTCCGACCTTACTTCAGATCATGGATCTGGAGCAGCCTGCAGAGATGACAGGAAAGTCTTTACTCATAAAAAAATAAAATGGTGAAACAGCAAAGAAGCTTCGGTATATGCACGGAGCTTCTTTGTGTACATATAAAAAGCAAATAAACACACATGGAGGACAAAGCAATGAAAGAGTATCAGCCGATGAAAGAGGGAAAGGTCAGAGAGGTCTATGATAATGGGGACACACTGATTCTTGTTGCGACAGATCGTATTTCCGCATTCGACAATATTTTAAAGAATAAGATCACAGACAAGGGTGCGATCCTGACACAGATGTCAAAGTTCTGGTTTGATTATACAAAGGACGTGATCCCGAATCATCTGGTATCCGTAGATCCTGCTGATATGCCGGAATATTTCAGACAGCCGCAGTACAGCGGAAACAGCACACTGTGTAAAAAGCTGCAGATGCTGCCGATCGAGTGTATCGTGCGTGGCTATATCACGGGAAGTGGATGGGAGAGCTATCAGAAGAATGGCACAGTCTGTGGTATCAAATTACCCGAAGGACTGAAAGAGTCCGATCAGTTGCCGGAACCGATCTATACCCCGACGACAAAGGCTGATCTCGGAGACCATGACGAGCATATTACGTTTGAGCAGAGCGTAGACATCTTA
Source organism: bacterium (assembly GCA_050874485.1). Classification (GTDB taxonomy): domain Bacteria; phylum Bacillota; class Clostridia; order Lachnospirales; family Lachnospiraceae; genus W0P33-017. Next base: position 12,777 of record JBNMKT010000045.1, on the reverse strand, counting down.
GAGAAACTCTATCCCGGAAAGGGCAAGGAGTATGCGACGGCAATCAAGGATGCCACACTGAATCTGTATAAAAAGTGTGCTGCCTACGCAAGAGAACGCGGCATCATCATCGCTGATACCAAATTCGAGTTTGGTCTGGATGAGAACGGTAATGTGGTACTGGGTGATGAGATGCTGACCCCTGACAGCTCACGTTTCTGGCCGGTAGAGGGTTATGAGCCCGGTAAATCCCAGCCGTCATTTGACAAACAGTTTGTCAGAGACTGGTTAAAGAGTAATCCGGATAATGATTTCCTGCTTCCGGACGAAGTCGTAAATAAGACAATTGAAAAATATAAGGAAGCATATGAACTGCTGACCGGAACAAAGTTTACACGATAAGCCACATGTATAATTGGAGAACAGGCATGAATAATCAGGCAGAATATACAAAGCAGGCGGCCGATGAACTGCATGAGGAGTGTGGTGTCTTTGGCATGTATGATTTTGACGGCGCAGATGTAGCTCCGTCGATCTATTATGGACTATTTGCATTACAGCACCGCGGACAGGAGAGCTGTGGTATCGCAGTCAGTGATACAAACGGACCGAAGGGAAAAGTTCTGGTCCACAAGGATATGGGACTGGTCAATGAGGTATTTGATCCGGAATCACTTGAAAAATTAAAAGGAGATATCGGTGTCGGACATGTGCGTTATTCGACGGCAGGTGCATCAACGAGAGAAAACGCACAGCCCCTCGTACTCAATTATGTAAAAGGAACACTTGGACTGGCACATAATGGTAATCTGATCAATGCCAACGAACTGCGCAGGGAGCTCGCTTATACGGGAGCTATTTTCCAGACAACGATTGACTCAGAGGTGATCGCCTATTATATCGCCAGAGAACGTCTGAAATCAAAGACGGTAGAAGAGGCGGTACGCAGAGCGGCAGACAGGATCAAGGGTGCCTACGCGCTCGTAGTGATGAGTCCGAGAAAGCTGATCGGTGCGCGTGATCCGTTCGGATTCAAACCGCTTGTAATCGGAAAACGTGACCATGCATATATGCTTGCCAGTGAGACGTGTGCACTGGAGACACTGGGTGCGGAGTATGTGCGTGATGTAGAGCCGGGAGAGATCGTTACGATATCACCGGAGCATGGTATCCAGTCGGATCGGACGCTATGCCTGCCGAAGGAAGAACATGCCAGATGTATCTTTGAATATATCTATTTTGCACGTCCGGACAGCCATATTGACGGAAAGAGTGTGTATGGAGCACGTATTAAGGCGGGGCGTTTCCTGGCACAGGATTCGCCGGTAGATGCAGATCTGGTTGTCGGAGTGCCTGAGTCCGGAAATGTTGCAGCGATGGGCTATTCGATGGAGAGCGGCATACCGTATGGTATGGCATTCGTGAAAAATGGTTATGTCGGACGTACATTTATCAAACCGGCACAGAGCAGCAGAGAGAGCAGTGTCGCGATCAAATTAAACGCACTGCAGGAGGCTGTTGCGGGAAAACGCGTGATCATGATTGATGATTCGATTGTGCGCGGTACGACATCCAACCGTATTGTAAATATGCTTCGTGAGGCGGGCGCAACAGAGGTACATGTCCGTATCAGTTCACCACCGTTTTTGTGGCCGTGTTATTTCGGAACAGATATACCGGTGCGTGAGCAGTTGATTGCATATAACCGCTCGATTGAACAGATCCGGGAAGTGATCGGCGCAGACAGTCTCGGTTATCTGGAGATTGACCGTCTGGAGCAGATGGTAGACGGCTTATCGATCTGCAAGGGATGTTTTACCGGAAAATATCCGCTGGAGCCGCCGACGGACGATATACGCGGAGATTATACAAAATAAAAATACAAGGGAGAATGACCATGAATACAGATAAATATACAAGCCCTCTGTCTGCGCGTTATGCCAGCAAGGAAATGCAGTACATTTTTTCGCAGGATATGAAGTTCCGCACCTGGCGCAGACTCTGGATCGCGCTCGCAGAGACAGAAAAGGAGCTTGGTCTGGATATCACGCAGGAGCAGATTGATGAGTTAAAGGCGCATCAGGATGACATCAATTATGATGTAGCCAGGGAGCGTGAAAAACTCGTTCGCCATGATGTGATGAGTCATGTCTACGCATATGGACAGCAGTGCCCGAAAGCCAAAGGCATCATTCATCTCGGTGCGACTTCGTGCTATGTCGGAGATAATACCGATATTATTGTTATGGCAGAAGCATTAAAACTTGTCCGTAAAAAGCTGATCAATGTACTGGCAGAACTCGCGAAATTCGCAGATCAGTACAAGGCACTGCCGACACTGGCATTTACCCATTTCCAGCCGGCGCAGCCGACGACCGTAGGCAAACGCGCGACACTGTGGATGCAGGAGTTTTCGATGGATCTCGAAGATCTGGACTATGTACTTGGCAGCCTGAAGCTGCTCGGTTCGAAGGGAACGACTGGAACACAGGCGAGCTTCAAGGAGTTGTTCGATAACAATGATGAGATCATTGATCAGATCGATCCGATGATCGCGAAAAAGATGGGATTTGAGAGCTGTTATCCGGTATCCGGACAGACCTATTCGAGAAAGGTCGATACGAGAGTGGCAAATGTACTCGCAGGTATCGCAGCCAGTGCACATAAGTTCTCCAACGATATCCGTCTGCTGCAGCATTTAAAGGAGATCGAGGAGCCGTTTGAGAAAAACCAGATCGGATCATCTGCCATGGCATACAAGCGTAATCCGATGCGTAGTGAGCGTATCGCATCTCTGTCACGTTATGTGATGATCGATGCATTGAATCCGGCAATCACCTCTGCAACGCAGTGGTTTGAGCGCACGCTGGATGATTCGGCCAATAAGCGTCTGAGTATTCCGGAGGGATTTTTAGCGATTGACGGCATTCTGGATCTGTGTCTGAACGTTGTAGACGGATTGGTGGTATATGATAAGGTCATTACCAAGCGTCTGATGAGTGAATTGCCGTTTATGGCGACAGAGAACATTATGATGGATGCAGTAAAGAAGGGCGGAGACCGCCAGGAACTGCATGAGAAGATCCGTCAGCTATCGATGGAGGCCGGCAGGCATGTCAAGGTCGAGGGCAGGGATAATGATCTGCTCGAACTGATTGCGGCAGATCCTTCCTTTGGCCTGACACTCGAAGAACTGCAGGAGAATATGGATCCTGCAAAGTATACGGGACGTGCGGAGTATCAGGTGAACCAGTTCCTGAAAAATGTCATTCAACCGATACTGGATGAGAACAGAGATTTACTCGGAATGACAGCGGAGATCAACGTATAGGAGGAAATGTATGAAGATAACGTCTGTGACAGATGCGAACGGTGTTGTGACCACAACGATCGATACGGATGGGACGGCAGCAGGAGCGACAGGCTTCGCGTCCACATTGTCTCAGGAGATGGAGAAAACACAGCCGCTGGAACAGATATTCCAAAAGGCAGCGAGTACCTATGGAGTGGATGAATCACTGCTGAAGGCGATGGCGAAGGCAGAGTCAGAATTTGACCCAGATGCAACGAGTAAAAGCGGGGCAATGGGGATCATGCAGCTGATGCCCGCGACGGCGAAAAGTCTGGGGGTCACAGATGCATATGATCCGGAACAGAATATCATGGGTGGAGCGAAATATATCGCTTCACTTCTTGATAAATATGACGGTAATGTCTCTTATGCACTGGCGGCCTATAATGCGGGCAGTGGAAATGTAGATAAATACGGTGGTATACCGCCGTTTGAGGAGACGCAGAATTATGTGACAAAGATCCTCGGTTATCTGCAGGATGGTGGTGTGGAGATTCCACAGGCACGTGCAAATGTAACAACCGGCGCAACGCAGTCGGATACGTCTGTAACCGATGCACTGCGTGAACTTTTTACGAGAGAAGATTACGAGGCTTTTCTGCAGTTGTTTTTGGAGCGGCTGACATTGCGTATGGATGAACAGAAAGAGACTTCAGTCAGGCAGACTGCACAGGAGTCGGAAAACAGCCAGGCAAGTGACGCCTATATTGCCTTTCGCAATTTCGGAAATACAAACCGGATGGCGGTTTATCTGAAGCCCACAGAGCAGGCATAAAAAATTTGTAAAAAAATTAGAAATTCTGGTTGACAAGCACTCGATGTTATAGTATATTATTATTCGTTGAGTGCTTCAACAGGCTGCCGTGGCTCAGGCGGTAGAGCGTCGCATTGGTAGTGCGGAGGTCACGGGTCCGATTCCCGTCGGCAGCTTTTATACAGATATTACATGAATAATCAGAGCAGATGCTCTGGTTATTTTTTTGCTCAAATTGAATGATAAAATGCTAATTTGATTGTAATTATCTCCTTAAAATGGTAAGATGAATAAGTAACAAAGCCAACAGGCTAACAAAACAAGGAGGAAATTATAATGAAGAGCATGAAGAAACGTGTGATGGCGGCTGTGCTGACTGCTGTCATGGTGATCGCAACATTTGCAAATGTTGCCCCTGCGAGTGCCGCGTCACTCACAGCCGATCAGTACCTGAACAAGATGACAAAGGCGGCAAATAAGGTAAAGTCCTATGAGATGACAACCAATGTTGTACAGAATGCAACGACAGATGGTCAGAAACTCAACACAAAGGCAGTTTCAAAGCAGATTGTATTTATGGATCCGATGAAATCAAAGTCTGTGACAACAACGACGATCAAAGGTGCCGGGCTTGATGGCAAGACAAAGACAACGGTTTATGTGAAGCAGAATGCAAAGGGTAAGATCTACGCGTATTCTTCTACTGACGGTTCTAAATATGAGAAGATCAATATGACCGGTATGGTAGACGAACTGAATAATATGGAGACTGAGAATTACTCTAACGCAAAAATTGAGAAAAAGAATGTGAAGGTAAATAAAATCAATACCGTTCAGATCTCTGCTGAGATCACCGGTGCAGATCTGGCAGAAGTCCTTGCAACCGCAGGACTGGGGGGCACAGAAGACGATACAGAGGTTGATTATTCTACACTAAAGTCTGTAAAGGCGACGATCTGGGTAGACCAGAAGACTTATCTTCCGGTTAAGGTCTCTACAGATATGACAGAGTTCCTGAACAGCTATATGACGATTCTGTATCAGTCATTAGGCATGGAGGATATGCATGTAGAGTATTCAAAGGCAACTTCTGCTGCAACTTATTCAAATTATAACAATGCAACTAATTTCACGATTCCGAAGGCTTGTAAATAGAGAATCGCACTATGAGCAGCTCCGGATCTGACGGGGCTGCTCATTTTTCATAGGGAATGAACGATGAACTATAGTTATGTGTGTGATCTGACGGTCGCAATACTGAGCGCAATCGTATTGTTTGTGATCAATATGGTCTATATTCCGAGAAATCGCAGATTGCTTTTTGTCAAATTTGCATTGTGCAATCTGATCTATGCATGTGTACTGAGCATTTTTTTTTATGATTGTCTGTTGCCAAGAGTCGGTTCTGTCAATGACAATCTTGTGTATCTGGTACATAATGCGCAGCAGATTAGTCTGATTACGGAATTGCTTCTTTTTATCTTATATGTATTTGATCTTGTCGGTTATAAAAATAAGAAAGCATATTATGCGCTTGGAGCGGCAGTACTGCTATTTTATATATTGGAACTGACGTCTGTAAAGACGAAGATCGGTTTTTATATTGACGGTAACACGGTATATAACGGCAGTATTACAAGTCTGTACATGATCTGGTATGTGATGGCTATGCCGGTTCTGGCTGCGACGATTATACATGAAAACAGAATTATTATTAACCGTATTTACCGTGCAGTATCAGTTAGCTTTGGACTCTGTCTTGCAATAACTGTATTGCAGTATCTGCGTGGCACAGACACTTACACGACATTGACTTATTTTATACCGATACTTGTGATTGTATTTTTGTTCCACAGCAATAGCTATAATTCAACGTATGGAGCACTGGATCGGGAGGCATTGCGGGGGCGGATTGATGAACTGGTCAGACACCACAGCAGATTTTACCTTGTGTATATCCGGATTCAGAATTTTGCACGCGTGGCTGCAGATCCGCATGTGATCGAGGATTTCAAGGAGTTTGCGGAACGGACGAACTATACGGATTATCTATTCCGCTACAAGGAGGATACCTTTATCCTGATCTACAATTCGGATCGTTATCTGAGCACACTGAACCGTACATTTCAGAAATTGCACGAACAATATCAATTGGGACATCGTGTACTCGTCATACCATCCAATGAGGCCTGTCATAAGCTGAGTGAGTACACGGAGTTTTGCAGGTATCTGATTCAAAAACATGATGAGAGTTACTTGCGGGCCGGAGATCAGGAGATCGCAGATTTTAAAAAATATCTGATCATAAAAAAACAACTGGCTGATATTGCAGACCGGTCAGATCTCGAGGATGAGAGAGTACTGGTCTATGGACAGCCGATTTATGATGTTCACCGGCATGCGTTTACGACAGCGGAGTCATTGATGCGCATGAGATTACCGGATCTGGGTATGATCTATCCGGATGTATTCATTCCGATTGCTGAGCAGGAGGGAAATATTCATGCGCTGACCAGAATCATATTAAATAAGGTATGTCGCTATCTGGCAGCGAATGATCAGCTGGATCGTATTTCCGTGAACTTTTCTATGTATGAGATCACGAAAAAAGGATTCTACGAAGATGTCATGGGCATTCTGTCACATTACGAGTTTGACAGGGCGAGAATTGCGTTTGAGATTACAGAGAGCCTGGATGCGGAGCATCTGGATGAGATCAGGGATATTCTGCAGAAATTCAGGGATCTCGGTATTAAAATCTATCTCGATGATTTCGGTACCGGCTATTCCAACCTGGAACATATCACAAATCTGCCGATTGACGTGATCAAATTTGACAAGTCACTGGTGGATTCGTCCGGATATAGTGAACGGTCCAAATATCTGGTCGAGGGGATGTCTAGTATGTTTCATACAATCGGATACCAGTTATTGTATGAGGGGATCGAGACTGCACCTGATCAGGAGCGCTGTATCGGCATGAAGGCGCAGTATTTACAGGGTTATCGATATTCAAAACCGATACCGATTGAGGAACTGGCTGATTTTATCAATCACCCGCCGGCAGAGTGTATGGATATGGATGATTCACAGGATTAGAAAAACGATGGTTTTTTTATGACCTTTTTTCGGATACTAATTTCAGAGGAAAGGAGAAAATCGTGGAAGAAGAATTATTTGTGCCGGAGCGCCCGGATTATGAGGCGGAACTATTAGCTATTCTCGACTCGGATGCCAAGCCTTCCGAACTGCGCGAACAGTTGGATGATTATCATGAAAATGATATCGCATCGCTGCTACAGCATCTGGATAAGGATGCGCGCAAACGATTGTTCATGCTGCTTAGCGCAGAGCGTATATCGGAAGTCTTTTCCTATGTGGAAGAGGATGAGATCAAAGGCTATATGCAGGAGATCAGCCCGGAAAAGCTGGCCGAGATCATGGCATCGATGGATGCAGATGAGATCAGCGATATTCTCGATGAGCTGGATGAGGACGAGCGTCTGCAGGTAGAGGCGCTGTTAGATATTGAGACTAAAAAAGATGTTGATCGAATTGCGTCCTATGATGAGGATCAGATCGGTAGTTATATGTCTACCAACTTTATTCTGATCAGCCGGGATCTTTCTATTAAGGAAGCGATGAAATCACTGGTCGAGCAGGCCGCGGATCATGATAATATATCGACGATGTATGTCGTGAACCGTGATGGTACCTTTTATGGTGCACTCAGTCTGAATGATCTGATCATCGCCCGTGAGCATGATGAACTGGAAGATCTGATTGCAACCTCGTTCCCATATGTCTATGCAAAAGAAGATATCAGTGATTGTATCGAAGAATTGAAAGATTATTCGGAGGATACGATCCCGGTACTGGATAATGACAATCGTGTCATCGGTGTCGTCACCGCCCATGATATCATCGAGATGGTCGATGAAGAAATGGGAGAGGACTATGCCATGTTCGCAGGTCTGACTGCGGAGGAGGATCTGAACGAATCTCTGCTGCAGTCGATGAAAAAGCGTGTGCCGTGGCTGATCATATTATTCGTCATGGGACTCGGTGTATCGACGATCACAGGTCTGTTTGAACATGTCATGTCTGAGCTGACACTGATCGTCACGTTTCAGTCATTGACACTGGGTATGTCTGGTAATGTCGGTACACAGTCGCTGGCTGTGACGCTGCGTGTACTTATGGATGAGAATCTGGAGGGCAGACAAAAGCTGTATCTCGTGTGGAAAGAGATGCGTGTCGGTATGGCAAACGGCATGCTGTTAGGCAGTATCGCTTTTATATTTATCGGTGGTTATCTGATGGTTGCAAAGGGACAGCCTGCAATGACCGCTTTTCCGATTTCCGGGTGTATTGGTCTGGCACTTTTGGTAGCTATGACGATCTCAAGCATGACGGGTACCGTCATACCGTTGTTTTTTAATAAGATTAAAGTCGACCCGGCAGTGGCATCCGGGCCGCTGATCTCTACGGTCAATGATCTGGTGGCGGTAGTGACCTATTACGGACTGGCATGGATTTTGCTGCTCAATGTGTTAAAAATAGTGATTGTGTGAGGTTATAAAACAGTGAAACAAAAGGAATTACACAAGCGAAGATATGCACGGGTATGTGGATTGCTGGTGTTGCTCATGATGCTTTTTGTCCTGCCGGTCACTGCATCTGCAGCACAGAGTGAACAGCCCACACGGACGACGAAGCTGACTTTTACGAGGTCTGTGAAGCAGCTCACCGCTGGAAAGACTTACCGGTTCAAGACGAATGCAGCGCAGGCGGTTAGTTGGTTGTCAGGCAATAAAAAAATCGCATCGGTAAATAAGAATGGGCTGGTTCGTGCAAAGAGGTATGGGAAAACACGTATCTATGCAAGTGTCGGAGAACAGACAGTATCTGTGCTCTTGCAGGTAAAAGGAAAGAAGGTTGTTGGTATCGATCCGGGACATCAATCGTACGGTGACAGCAGTACCGAGCCAAACGGCCCCGGATCTACGACTTATAAGGCAAAAGTGGCAGGCGGAACGAGAGGAAGGTCGACGGGCAAAGCAGAATATCAGTTGACACTGGAAGTGGCGAAAAAACTGAAAAAGGAATTGTGGAACCGGGGTTATCAGGTCGTGATGACGCGGACGAAGAATGACGTGAATATCTCCAATAAACAGCGGGCACTGCTGCTCAATGAGAGTGGGGCAGATATTGGTATCCGGATCCATGCGGATGGAGGCGTCTCCTCCGCACGTGGAGCGACGGCGCTCTGTCCATCAGCGAATAACCGCTATATCAGCAAGCTGTACAGTAAGAGCAAGCAGCTCTCTGAATGTGTGATTACATCCTATTGTTCTGCAACCGGTCTGCGCAACCGTGGCATCTCGTATCGTGATGACCTGACCGGAACCAATTGGAGTACGATACCGGTTACGTTGATCGAACTGGGATTCATGACCAACAGTACAGAAGACCGCTACATGGCATCAGCAGCGGGACAAAAGAAGATGGTACAGGGTATGGCAGATGGAATCGATGCTTATTTTTCAAAGTAGATTTTAGAATATCAGATTAAGAGAGGGTTCGCAATGTGCGATATTTCTTAATATTATAAGTTAATTTAGTCGAAACAGGCGTTAGTGAAAACTAACGCTTGTGTTTTGTAAAGTGATAGAGTATAATTTTTCGTGACTGTTGGGCGGATTTATTGTGATCGATTCGTCAAAATATACGAAAAGAGGACAACAACTATGAAAAAAGAACCGTTTGTAACAAAGGAGCAGTTGGATGCGATTGTGACAGAATATCCGACTCCCTTTCATTTATATGATGAGAAGGGCATCCGTGCGAATGCACAGGCAGTCAAGGATGCGTTTGCCTGGAATAAGGGATACAAAGAATATTTTGCTGTGAAGGCGACTCCCAATCCGTTTTTAGTAAAGATCTTACATGAATACGGCTGTGGCTGTGACTGTTCATCCATGGCAGAACTGGTATTATCTGATGCGTGTGGCATCCGTGGTGAGGATATCATGTTTTCTGCAAATGATACACCGGCAGAAGAATTCGTAAAGGCGGAAGAGCTGGGGGCGATCATCAATCTGGATGATTTTACACATATTGCATTTTTGGAAGAGACGCTCGGACATATTCCTGAGACGATCAGTCTGCGCTACAATCCGGGTGGAGTCTATGAGATCAGCAACGGTATCATGGACAATCCGGGCGATGCAAAATATGGTATGACCAAGGCACAGTTATTTGAAGGTTATCAGATCCTGAAGGAAAAAGGTGCAAAGCGTTTCGGTCTGCATTCATTCCTCGTGAGCAACACCGTGACGAATGATTATTATCCGACGCTGGCACGCACATTGTTTAATCTGGTCGTAGAGCTCAAGGAGCAGACCGGCATCGAGATCAGCTTCATCAACTTGTCAGGTGGCGTAGGTATCGCATATAAGCCGGATCAGACACCCAATGACATTGCGGTGATCGGAGAGGGCGTTCATCAGGCATTTGACGAGATCCTGGTACCGGCAGGACTCGGTGATGTAGCGATCTATACAGAGATGGGGCGTTTCATGCTCGGACCGTATGGCTGTCTCGTGACAAAGGCAATTCACGAAAAGCATACGTATAAGGAATATATCGGTGTGGATGCGTGTGCAGCCAATCTGATGCGGCCGGCAATGTATGGTGCATATCATCATATTACAGTGATGGGCAAGGAGAATGAGCCCTGTGATCATATGTATGATGTGGTAGGTGCACTGTGCGAGAATAATGATAAATTCGCGATCGACCGTATGCTGCCGAAGATCGATAAGGGAGATCTGTTAGTCATTCATGATACCGGAGCGCATGGTTTCGCAATGGGCTACAATTACAATGGCAGACTCTGGTCATCTGAGATCCTGCTGCAGGAGGATGGCACACCGAAGCTGATTCGTCGTGCAGAGACAATCGCAGATTACTTTGCGACCTTCGATTGCTTCGATGAGTTTAAGGGTAAATTGCAGTAAAAAATGCTTGCATTTGAATAAAAAATATGCTAACATATGCTTTGTTGAGCGCATTGCTCGACAAAGTATCAGCCGGCGTGTCGGAATGGCAGACGATGCAGACTCAAAATCTGTTGGGTGTAAGCCCGTGCGGGTTCAAGTCCCGCCGCCGGCAGTTATGAAAAGATAACGTAAAATCAACGAAAACAGCTCGAAAGCCTTGAAATATGGGCGCTTCGGGCTGTTTTTCTTTTTAGTGTTATTGATGTGAAAAATGATTCATGAAACAGAAAAATACAAAATCTTGTCATGAAATTGTCACAGAATATCATCAGAATCAGTCGGATAGAAGATATCTGACATCTGATCAGATATTTTTTTCATGGAAGCAGCCTGTGATTCTTTAAGCGAATGACGGTAGACCGTTTTCATGACATTTGCAGTAGCCCAGCCACCCATAGCCATAATATCAGCTTCCGGTACATTCATGGAACTGAGTTTGCTCGCAAAATAATGCCGTAGCTTATGTAGGCTGAAGCGCTGGATGCCGAGAGTATCCTGCACATGATTCAGATATTCTGTGATGCTGTTTGGATTCCGGCAGAGGATATATCCTTTTTCGCGGATCAGTGCTGCCAGTTCATCCGGGATAATGATTGTACGTGTGCTGGCCGTAGTCTTGGTCGTTTTCAAAGTAAGTTTCTGATTTTCATCATATACCAGTACTTTATTGATCGTCAATCGATTGCCGTCCAGATCATTCAGCGTCAGTGCGGCGATTTCTGACCGGCGTAGACCGAGACAGGCGAGCATGATCGGGATCTCATAGACAGATCCGTGTGAGTATTCTATGATGCGGCGTATATCCTCATCTGATGGAATATAGGGCTCGACCTTGATCCGCTCCGGTGTTGGAAGCACTGGGGCGGTTTTTATTTATTTCAATAATTCTGCAATATTTATCGTCAGATTATTGTATATACATACCTGTATATCATCATCAAAACTATATTGATCACTCAGCTCATCTTTTTCCAAATCATAGACATTCACTGTTTTGGTAAGTGGATTTACGATCCAGTATTCGCGGACTCCTGCAGAACGGTATTTGAATAACTTCACACCGTAATCAGTTCGCTTGGTACTTGGAGATGCAATCTCGATGATCCAGTCCGGTGCACCGTTGCATCCGCGATCATCTAGCTTTGATTTGTCGCAAATAACGCTGATATCAGGTTCAACGTAGGTTTTATCGTCATTATTCAAAAGAACGGCGAATGGGGCAGGATACACTTCACAGGAACCATTGTTTTTCTTGATATAGTTACGGATTTCTGCTGATAAATTCATAACAAGTTTCTGATGCAATCTGTTTGGTGGTGCCATGTCATAAATGACACCGTCGATCAGCTCTGCACGCTGTCCTTCTGGAAGAGAATAGATGTAATCGGTTGTGTAAGTGTTTTCTTTTGGTAATGGCATAGTGTGTACCTCCTTTACATTTTGATTATGGCTGTTTGACAAAAAAATATATATGGCATATAATACACTTAACAAGACAGCCGGAAGATGAGTGCACTTCACCCGACCCGGCGAAATTTAATACTTAGTTATCAAGAGATAGCCGTTCCTAAACTTTACCAGAGAGCAGGACGGCTATTTCTTATGTCTTCGATGGGTATCCATCCTTT
>JBNMKT010000044.1:0-16558 GCA_050874485.1 bacterium | reverse complement strand
GAAAAGTGGACACTGACGGGAGAGAAACTGCTCAGCACGCAGGACTATGCGATCCAGCAGATGGTGCTGACGGATGAGTCGATTGTCACATCTGTTGCAGACTCAGATGAGCAGTATGGAATCATTGGGAAAAACAGCGGCAGTGTACAACATCTTGCATTCTATGGCAGTACCGCGCTACTTGGTTACAAGGCTGAGACTGTGAGTGGTGCATCCGATGCAGCAGTCAGATATAAATTACAGCCGGAGAATCGCGCGAATCGTGTACGTGCAGCGGGACTGCTCTGTGGACTGAATGAAGGTACGATTAAAAATATCACAATGGATGAGACATCCGCAGTACATCTGGCACTTAATTATACACCGCTTGCATCTGGGACGGATCTTGTGGCAGAAAAGATGCATGGTATCGGACTGGTCTGTGGTGTCCATGAGGGCAGGGTATCGCTGACAGATATCAGCACAGCGGGCGAACTGGAAGGATATTTTTACAATATAGATGCAGCGGATGCCACAGTGCCGGCCGGCGGGGATGCGGTACAGCAATATTATCGTTATGCAGGTATTGGCGGAGTATGTGGTCTGACAGTCGGTGCAGCGGATGGTGTGTCTGCGGGGCAGGCAGTGACGGCGATCGGAGCTAGGCTGACAGTGATCGATCAGGTAGAGGATTTCCTGCATCTGGCAGATCGTTCGAGTGTGAAAAATACGGCGAAGATTACTGGCAATGCGATCGTCGGCGGTATCACCGGCAATATTTATCTGAGAGACCAGATTGACAGCCGTGTGACGGACACGACGAATCCGATCGTAGATAACTGCAGCAATGAAGGACTGATTCATCTGACCGGTAATTTTGCAGGCGGTATCGTCGGGTATTTACAAAAGGGTGTGATCCGGGACTGTACTTCTGCTCCGGGTGTGGGTGATCAGACATTTGCAGCGCGGGTGACGGATACAGCGACAACAGGTGCGATCGTGGCAGATCATATGCAGGAGACAAAGGCTCATGCGTATCTCATGCAGTATCTGACGGGAGACTATGTCGGCGGCATCGCTGGCTGTGTCGTGACCGGGGAACTCAAGGATTGTGAGACATCAGAGGGAGGCTATGTCCTCGGAAATGATGAGGTCGGTGGTATCGTTGGATATCTGGCGAGTATCACGCAGATGGATGGCAGCGAGACCCGCGACCGTCTGACGATGTCAAAGGAAAAGGATCTGCAGAACAGTTGTAACGTGATCGGTCATTCGAACGTGGGTGGTATTGTCGGCAGCAATCGTGCCGGTACGGTGTTAAAAGACTGTGCCAATGAAGGCATCGTTGTCGGCAGCGGCGAAAATATTGGTGGAATCGCAGGCATCAACAGTGGTACCGGTACAGGTGAGCAAGAGCAGGCTGTCATCCGGGATTGCACGTCAGAGGTGTTTGATTATGATGACAGTATTTTCACACTGGTATCTGAAGTATGGCAGATCTATGGAGACAATGTCGGAGGACTCGTCGGTTTCAATGAATATGGAACTGTAGAGCGGACAGATCAGACGATCACAAACATCAGCGCAATTGTTGTGGGACATAACAATGTCGGTGGTGTATTTGGCATGGCAGGGACAGAGACGACCTTTGATTTTAAACACTATACACTGGATGGTGGGGAAGTCTATGCAAGCGGTGATAATGTCGGCGGTTATATTGGAGTCAACCTGAGCAGGGAGGCATTGCCGGATGCGTCTGAATATGCAAAAAAACCTTATGAGGTGAAGCCGTATTCGGTGCGTGGACGTTTTGCGGTCGGTGGAGCGGTCGGTGCAAATGTGATTCTGCAGAGACAGAGCAAAGATGTGCAGATTCTGTTTTCTAATACCAATGCATTCGGTACCGTATATGGAGCGAATGCAGTCGGCGGTATCATAGGCTATGCGCGTAATGTGGTGCTGAAGAGTACCTCTTATGATACCGTCTATCAGGAAATGTTAGAGAAGCTACCGTCTGTCGGCATTGATACAGTATTTGTGTCCGTGCGGGAGGAGCATGAGACGGACAGAACCCGGATTGACGGAGCAGAGACAATCTGGATGACAGATGTGACATCCGGTTCGTTTACGGCCACCGGACAGACAACGATCACTGGAGACAATGCATCTACAGTCATTGCCGGCAGCTACGGCGGAGGTATTCTGGGCTACGGATGCAGCTATGATACCATCGTGGTAACAGGCTGTACAAATAGCGGAGATGTCAGCGACTGGCAGGCATCCGGTGTGACCGGAAGTGAGCTGATCGAGGGCTCGATCGCCATTCGGGATCTATACGAGAAGCAGCTGGAGACAGGACATGTGGTTCTGGATCAGACAGCGTATCCTTATGCCTCCATGAAACAGGCACTTGGTGAGGTGAATCAGAGCGAGCCGATCGGCAGTCTGCTAGGTGGTATTCAGGGATTTGTATCGGAAAATACGACGATTTCCGGCTGTACACAGACCGGCATGATCTATGCGCAGAATGGATTCGGCGGTATCGCGGGTGTGAATCTGGGTACTTTGGAAAGCTGTGCGGTCAGGACGAATCTGGGTACACAGGATGCTTCACTCGTCGGAGGTATCGCGGCGATCAACGGCGCGACGGCTGTTGTGTCTGACTGTAAAGTCGGTACAACAGTTGATGATACAGCGCATGCAACATATACAATAGAAGGAAAAAATGTAGTCGGAGGACTCTTTGCAGTCAACGAGGCACAGAATGTCCGGGCAGCGAATCGTTCACAGATGAATGCCAATATCAGTTGTTCATTAAACGGCTATGGAATTGGTGGTGTGAGTGGTATTCAGACAGGCACTTATCTGCAAGGCGGGGCACTCGGTGCAGAAAAGCCCGGACTTCAGATCAGTGGTGGTACAGCGGTCGGCGGCATCGCAGGAGTGATGTGCGGAGAACTGCAGATCCATACGGCAAAAGTCACGGATGAAAAGCTGACGGTAAATGGTGTGGATGCAGTCGGTGGAGTATTCGGTGTACTGCAGGGCGGCAGAGTTGTGCGCGATCAGACCGCACACACACCGGCAGACTATGAGAATGCGGCGCTTGTGACAGCATCAGATGGTTGTGCGGGTGGTATCGTGGGACGTCTCGTGTCAGGAGAGATCCGACAGGCGACGAATCGTGAACAGGCGGTCGTCACTG
Source organism: bacterium (assembly GCA_050874485.1). GTDB lineage: Bacteria > Bacillota > Clostridia > Lachnospirales > Lachnospiraceae > W0P33-017. The sequence goes on along the minus strand of JBNMKT010000044.1, from coordinate 13,374 downwards.
CCTACGGAGCGCATGGCTATGCGGGTGGTATCGTCGCTTATGTTGAACCAGGCGGATTGGTCGAGGCCTGCACCAACCAGGCAGATGTAGTCTCCATCGATAGCTGTGCGGGTGGTATCTGCGCATGGAATCAGGGTACACTCAAAAACAGCGATTATGCATGTGCAGAAAAAACGCAGTCGATCAGCAGCAATGATGACAGCATGGGTGTGATCACCGCTTATAATGACGGTACGATCGAGGCCTGCAGCGTGGTGAAAACATCAGATGTGAGCCGTGCGACTGTGACATTGCAGGGCAATGGGTCGGTGATCGGTGGCATTGTCGGAACGAATACCGGAACTGTATCTGGCTGCGCTATGAATGTCAATTATCAGCTGGTGACCGCATCGGACAAAGATCTGACGATCGGTGGTGCGATCGGAAAAAATGAGTGGCAGGCAGCAGATGGACAGGAGCAGCCGGCTGCTTTGGTGCAGAATGTCAGTGTGAATAAGTTCAATATCACACTGCTGGGCAACTGCGCTTATTTTGGCGGACTGATCGGACAGAGCAGTGGCAGTGGCATCATCTCAGGTTGTAAGGTGCAGAATCTGACCGTAGACGAGAAAGATGCTTCCCTGAAGGGAAGCTGCTACGGTGGGCTGATTGGTGAAAATGCATCATCCGTACAAGACAGCACAGTGAAATCAATCCATGCTGCAATCAGTGGATTGTATCAGGCAAATATCACCTTAGACGCAGCAAAGCAGGAAAATCTGGCGAGCTGCTTTGGTGGACTGGTCGGCAAAAACCAGAAAAATGGCAGTATCGAGGCATGTACACTCGATACATCTGCCGGTTATGATAAAAATCAGATCATCGTAGAGAATGGTCTGGTGGGAGGTATCACTGGTATTAATAAGGGTACGGTCACGACCAGTGGTTATCAGGCATCCGAGAAGGATTCGGCAGTTGCGATCGCGGATGGCGTGAAGCAGGCGATCGGAGCGTATGAGAAGCAGTATGGGAAAAAGAGCGGTACACAGCAGTCACATGTGGATCTGCAGACAGAGCGGGAGCGTGTCGGGTATCAATATCTCGTCGAGACAGACCAGACAGTCAGGACCATGATCGCAGACCGTAAAACCAGTGGTATCCCGGATCTGGAGCAGAAATTATCATTCGCAGATTTCAACAAACAGAGTGTCGTACAGTGGATGCAGAATCATGGGGCACCGAAGCTGCTGCTGCAGCTCACCGGAAATGGCAGTGTCGGAGGAATCACGGCTTATAATACACAGAGCGGAACGATGCAGTATTGTGTGACCGGTCAGTGGCTCATTGACAACCGTAGTTCTTCACAGCATAGTGCACAGGGCGGTGTGATTGGAACGAATGAGTCTGATCAGGACACTTGTTTTCTGATTAATCAGGCGATGGTATTGCGTGAGTCTGCGACTGGTATGACAGAACGTGTAAATGGCGGAATTATCGGCTATCAGCACAATACGACAAGCGACCAGTGGAGACTTTATGGCTGTATCAATACCGGTCTCATTGTCAATGCAAATTCGCATTACTCCGGTGGAATCATCGGAAGATGGTCTGATCAGGGTGGCAGTATCGAATATTGCAGAAATTATGGTGTGATGCAGACTTCTTATCAGGCAGAGTATAAGGGCGCTGCCGGAGGCATCGTGGCACAGCTCTATCATCCGCTGGATGACCAGAGTTATACGGTTTTATCCTGCCGGAATGATGGAAGCATTCTCGGAGTTGGAAGCAATTGCAGAGAAGCGTCAAAGTCTGCAAATGATTCCGGTGGAATCATGGGAAATATTGTTACCTATGAAGCAAACGATGCGAGTGCGGCACAGGCAATACAGGTAAATCTGATTGACTGTGTAAATGGACCGGATGTGACGATTGTATCCAAATCTATGTGTTCGGGTATTCTCACCTTTTTGACGAGTGACCGGGCAAATAAGAGTGATGTGGCACTGAGCCAGCTGGAGCTCAACATTGACCGCTGCCGCAATTATGCGACTGATTTTGTCGCGAGCAGTGGCGGATATGTCGGTATTTTCAGTGACCGTATGAGTGGACACGAGAAGACACGGATCACGAATTGTTTTACCGTCGCGGTAGACAAGGCAATCCGGGGCAATAGTCATAAAGGATATATCTGTTATGATGGCGCAGCAGAAAATAGTGTCTCTTATAAATACGATGGAGGAAAAGGTGCCATCTGTTATAACAATCAGGTGCTGCTCGTAAATACAAATAACGGTAAAAAAACAGTCGACGAATCCGTGCAGATGGATCTGGGGCATTTGCGTACATCTATTTCGGAGAATATAGAGGATGACGGTATGTGCTATACGATCCTTCACAGCGAGGCGCAGCATGCGGATGGGCTGGAACAGCTCCTGGAAGGAAACGGGGCTTACACGGTTTCGGGTACACACGAGGGCGCGCAGCTGTATATCCAGCTGAAGCAGCCGATGCGGCTGAAGGAGTTGTCACTGGGCTTTGCGCAGACGGCAAATGAGAAGCATTCCTATCGCGTAGAGTATCTGACGGCGGATGTGGCAGGGCAGAACAGCAGCCAGTCCGGCAATCACTTTACGCTGGCCAGAGAGGTCATCGGTAAAAGCAGTGCGAATGAAACCGTCTCATTTCCACAGGATGTGTTGATCTATGCGCTGCGCATACAATACGTGCAAAATGGAATTGACCAGAATGAAACGCAGGCTTTTAATCAATACGGTTATTATTATAGTAAAAAGCAGGATACGTTTGTACTTCAGTCACTTCAGTTGAAACAGGAGGACGGAAACGCAGTCAGTCTGGACGTGTATGACCGTACAATCATTTCTCCGCGACTGGTGGACAGTGAGGTGACGAACAATGACCGGCTGCGCAATGGCTGTGTCCAGTATCTGTATGTGGCAAAGCAAAACGGCAGGACGTATCTGATCGAGCCGCAGTTCGAGCAACAGCGGTTGTCAGCGGGAGAACAGCAGCGAAAAACTTATCAGAAAAATAACTATACTATGGCTGGAAACGAGTTATTTATAGATGGTGTACGCCCGTATGGAATGGTCTATGCCATGACAGACAGTGATAGTTCGCCGATGGGACAGACCGGAGTGATTGACTGTGAAAAATTGGATCAGGTGATCTGCGGTCACTATGCGGATGCACTGGCGGCAGCGATGCCGCAGACAGAGGGCTCATTGCTCCCGGAGACTCCGGAGCGTGTAGATGTAGCGTTGGATGCGGATGCCGCTGCTGTCAATGTGAGCTGGGAGAACTCGATCGACGGTGCACGAAATGTTTTAAAATATTATCTCGTGACTGTGCAGGATCAGGATGGAACAACTTATCTGTCGGAAAAGAAGTGTATCGGTAATGCTGTGAAACTGAGTATTACCTCAGACATGGTCGGAAAACGGCTGCAGGCATCGGTGCGTGCAGTCAATGAAAATGGTACATCTGATGTATGTATTTCTGATGCGAGTGCAGCTATTTCGAAGCCGATGCTGACACCACAGATCCGACTCGAACTGATAAAGTCGGGAGGCACTTATAAGTATCAGGTATCGCTGGAAAATGAAAAGGAATATATAAAAAAATATCAGGATAACTGGAACGTGACGATCTATCGGCAGGGATCGGATCAGGAGCGTACAAAAATCTGTAGTCTATCAGCGGGTCAGTTGTCCTATATGATTGACGGTTCTAATATCAAGAATATCAAAGATGGAAATTATTCACCGTCGCAGGCAATCTGGCAGTTGTATGCACAGGCGCAGTCGAAAGATCACACAATTCCTGCATCTGTGCGCTACAGTACGTCAGTCTATACGCCACAGTATCAGTCTGGAAAGAATGATTATATTGTGCCCGGTATCCGGACACTGTATGCGGCCTTCGATGACAACTATCAGAGTGAGCTGGACGCAAAAATCAATGTATTTATCGCCTCCGATACATCCAAGACCGGTATCTATCCGGTCTATCAGGTGGATCTGATCCGTGTGGACAGCAAAGGTGATATACATATTTTAGCTTCAAAGGAACTGGCGGTGAGCGATCAGCCCAGTAAGCTGACATTCTCTGATCTGCCGGGTGCGTTTTTTGACGCAGAACAGACCCAGTGTTTCTATGTACGTGCGTGGGTTTCACAGACTGGTGTCGGACCGGTATATACCTGGCATGGGACAGATTCATTGAACTCAAAGGGCAGTCTGCTCGTCAATACGACAGAGACAGAGCAGAAATACGTGGCAGGTGCATTACTCTCAGATGCGCAGGCATTTGGTACAAGAATCAGGGAGACGCAAAAACCGGAAAAAGACGGTGCAACGGCCTCTCTCTCTGGCACGGATGCAGATGCGGTGTATGCACGGACGAGAGACTATGCGATGTCTGACCGCCCGACGATGAGGGTAAATAAAGATGTGACCGGTGTCTATGATCCGGTGAAAGATCGGCTGTCCTATACATTCCGGTGGAGTGATGCATCCGAACAGACGGGTAACTATGAACTGCGTATCTATAGTAGAGGCGATGACGGAAAGAAGATATTGCTCAAAAAGAAGTATCCGATTGCAAGAGGTGATACACAGACCAGTGATCAGTTTACAGTAGATGATCTGACCTCGTATCAGCTGGAACTTGTGATTATTCAGAGAGATACCGGGTATGCACCGGGAGATACAGGTGCGTCGGATCAGAAAGGCAAGGTCGTTCCGCGCATTTTGCAGCAGAGCATAAATATCCGGACACGTCTGCCAAAACTCAGTCAGCCGTCTGTGAAGCTTGTCAGCCAGAATGACCTGAAGTATCACATCTCATGGCAGGATATCAGCGCCCGTGTGGATGCGTCGGAGCGTGATGCCTTAAGGTACGCGCTGTATGCAGAGTCAGATGGCAAGCGTCAGCTGCTGCTCACCACAGCGGAGAATGAAGCAGAGTGCAGTCTGGAAGATTATGCCGGAAAGACTATTCAGATTTATGCGGTTGCATACACATATGAGGATGATCTGGAGGCAGCAGAGGATACCGATCTGTCATTGACAGAAACGTATTTTAAATCACCGGTCGGACTGAAGAAGCGGTTGACAGTTGGCAGCCGGCTGGCACAGCCGGTATTTGCAGAAGCACCGTTTAGCTGGAGCTATCGGGACTACGCGGTTGATCTGGGCAATGCAAAACATGTACTGACGGAGGCGCAGTTTACATCAAATGCGCTGAAATTCAACATTCAGCTGACCGCAAACGGCAATTATGTGATGAATGCGGTGCTGTTTGATACACGTGAGGAGGCACAGCGGTTCATAGATGGTCTGCCGGCTACACCCTATGCGCAATATGTGCAGTTGGAGCGGATTCTCAGCGACCAGAACTATCACCGTCTCAGTGAGGGTGGCAAACCGATTATGCTGAGTCTGAAGAACAAGAAGCAGTCGATCTATATGGCGGCGACTTCGTTTAAGGATATCACTTATGCAGGAGGATATATTGTGCCACTGGTACGCGCAACGGCATCGACCGATATCAGCTCTTACTGGACCTGTGGCAAGCCATATCCGATCCCGAAGGTGATGCTCGATACACCGGATCTGGAACAGATATTGACGGAAAAGACGTATCCATCATTTGGAGAGAGTCTGCGCAACTCGGTATCGACGAGTGGTACACCGTTTACAAATGTTACTGTGCAGTATGAGACTTACCGGTTCCGTGTTCCTGCCTATGTAAAGGAAGACCGGCTGACGCTCACAACTGGAGATGGCAGACAATATGTATTGACAGTCAGCGGTGACGAGGTAATTGTCCACAGCAGTGAAGATGTGGAATCGACTGCTGATAAGCAGGTGAATCCAGCTGGTGGTTATGACTATAGGTATCAGCTGTCCGGCGAGGAGGAGTGTCTGCTGGATGTCATCCGCAATCCGGTGAGTGGAACCTATCGCGCGAGCAAGACGGTACGTGCGGCTTATCGTATGACGTTTGATACAGCTATCCGCAGAAGTGAGACAGATGGTGTCGTGACGTATGAACTGCGTCTGCCACAGACAAGGTATGCGATCACCTGTAACGGCGGTATCTCTATCAGTGGCACGAGCCGGCTGATTACGGATGTATATATTCAGGCGATTCCAAAGGATGAGAACCGGTATCAGGCATCTGCCGCAAAGCCGGAGGAGAATCCCTGATCAGGCTGGGAGAAAAAAGAAGAATCGAAAAAGAAGGTTCGGTTATGGGTCATAAGAAAAACGAGGCAAAACAAACAGGCAGCATGATACACAATGAGCAGGGCGTGGCGTTGATCTACGCCCTCGTTGTGATGGCTGTGATCGTTGCACTGGCGCTGGCACTCCTGTATGGTGTCGGACAGGTGAGTCTGATGACGAGCAGTCACAGAGATCAGGAAGACTGTTATCTACAGGCACTGACACTCAGTGAGGCGATCCATGCACAGTTGACGGCAGCGTCCGGCGGTGGTATCTATGATGTCGCAAAAGCATATATGCCGGACAGTGATTCGGATTCGACAGAAGAGAGTATCCAGTTCACCGCAGAGGGACTCGGTGACAGCTATGGCAGGAGTGTGATTCGTTTTCAAAATGGTGTGGAGGCGATGAACGAGTCACATGACTGGGAGAGTAAACAGCTCAGTAACCAGTATCTGGATCTGACGGTAGAGGTATTTGGAAAAAGGGGCGGAAAAGAGTCTGTGACGACCAGGTATCGTTTTTTCCAGTCTTTGGATGATGATGATATGGAGTATCAGCTGCAGATGACGGATAAGGATACCAATGAGACATATGTGTATCCCTGCAGCTATGAACCAGCCCTGAGTGAGCAGGAACAGGGACATTTTCTATATACGGATAATGACAGCGAGAAAATACTGACAATCAACAGGCATGTAGTCACGATGGAAGATGCGGAGCAGTGGAGCGGCACGGAGCAGGATGGTGGCGTACAGAGCATTCGCAGCATGGAGATCGATAGTGACAGCGGAGCTGCGCAGATGGTAGATGTCTCGATCAATGCCAGACTGAAATTGACGAGAACGCGCAAAGTATTAGGATTCGATGTGGATGAAAATGGTGAGGTGCTCAATGAATATAAGGGAACGGATCTCAAATTTCAAAAGATCAATACAAGATAGCTGTAAGGGTGAACAGGGACTGACGATCGTAGAGGTCATGGTCGCGTTCGTGCTTGTGCTGCTGGCGATCGGTATGATCACAACAGTGACGATGTTTGCGACCCGGATTCAGCAGCAGACAAAAGACAGCCAGCAACGGATGACGCAGCTCGCAGAAGCAGCGTATCAGCAGCTGCAGCCTGTTTATGATGAGCGGGAACAGAACTGGAAAACGGATCTTTCACAGCCGGCAGCACTCAGCAATGAATCTGCGACTACACAGTTAAAATTTACCGGGAATGGGATGGAATTTGATGTGGATGTGAAAACAGCGGATTGGACAGTGTCTGCGGCATCTGATTCTGCGATTCAGACGACATATCATATTTATCGTTAAGGCAGCTGATGGGATCGTATGTCAGAGAATCATAACAATCGTTGGCAATGGGATGATAGCAGTATGAGAAGATTAGATATGCATAAAAAAAACAGACGTCAGTCTCATATATTTACACTTGGACAACGAGGATATACACTGGTAGAGCTGCTCGTGACATTTGCTCTCTTTGCCATTTTTATGACTGCAGTCGTGATGTGTCTGCCGGGGATCACGAGGATCTATGTGCAGCTACAGCAGATGAATCATGAGCAGACGATCTGCAATACGGTGAGCAATGAGATCAAGACGCAGCTGCAGGGTATCCTCGGTGTAGAGGGTGATGGCGATCCGCTTGGAGTAAAGAATGGAAACGGACTGGGATATCTCGCGCTGCTGGATGAGCGCGGAGCACAGATACAACTGACCTCTGGAAGCGCGGTTACGTCCGGATCAGCAGTATTGCCGGATGGAGATATTTCTGGTGCTGGAATAGAGTTTGCGTACATGAACGGAATCGTTGCGCAGATGGATACAGCAGGATTTAACGGCTATACAATGCGCAAGAACAAGATTCAGATGGACTATCATGATACGCGTGCGATTTCATCGGGGGCATTAGTGACGCGCTATTATGAGGCAGATATTGAGAAAAATACGCGGACTACAACGATTGATTATCAGGCAGAAGCGGGTAACTATAGCGCTGCATCAGGAGTCACGGTCAGTGATGGCACACAAAACGTCATATATGCGCTCAGATATCCGTATGTATCATCCTTTTATGAGGGGTTTGATCTCCAAACAACATTTACAATTAAAAAAGACGCATGCTACACCGCTGGCGACGGCACGGCGGATTCTCCGGCGCGCGTATATGTGAATTATGTCAACTATACACTGTCATTGTTCAAGGATGGACAGCTGCGCTATTCGCAGGATTATGTGGTGAATATACAAAACGCAGTGCCGTATCAGGGAACGACAGTGGCTGTGAAGCCGCAGGAACCTGATCAGCCGGAAGAACCGGAATATGGTGATCATTATACATATATCAAGCCGGGTTCCTTAGAAAAAGTGGGGCAGGATGGAGCGGATGACCAGCTTACAAGACAGGGATATTATTATTTTACCATACACATCGGAGATTCTGTCTATAACAATAATTTCCATGATTATTGGGAGATCACATTACCGGAAGGAATCAAACTAAACGGTGCATATTTCTGTGATAATGACGGATCGGTGTTATATTATAGTCCGGTTTTTGAGATGGTTGTTGACAGGAATAATAATAAGATAAAATTAAAACTGAAAGCGGGAATCGGATTTATCAATATTTCCGAGTTCAAAATTGGTTTGCAGGTACAAAGTACGGACGGAACATTATTTGATGATAAAATGGATAGTCTGGATGGAACAAAGGCGTTGAAAATGGAACAGCGAATCCCGCTTGCAAATACTTCAAATGCAAATATTAGTTGTAATGTTTTTAATAATCATATTACAGTTCAGATTGCGCCGACAGTTGAGCAGACGAAGAGTTATGTGAAACTGGAATTTGATTCTGAGGTGGATCAGGTAAATGCGATGTACAATACAACGAATCTGCTGACACGTGTAGATGGCAGGTATGTATATCTGTATGCGCGCGTCACTGATCCGGGAGGCAAAGATCAGATTGATCTGGAGCCGACGTTTACAGATGGCCAGCAGCATGAGTTAGTATCTGTGGTTGTTGGCGGCTCAGCGGTAGATATTCACAGATAGGGGCAGGTGTATCGTTCTGCAATACATATGATAAGAGAATAATACGCAGAGGGCGATCGGTTTTTTCGATTGCCCTCGTTTTATGCAATGGCATAATAGCAAGTAATATGAATTACATGGCAGGAATTCGATATAACCCAAAAATAAAAGATGATATAATGAGCGCAAGCAATGAGCACTGCGAAACATAAAAGTAATTTTCAGGCAATAAGGGAGAAGGTATATGAGCGAGAAAACACGGGAATTTGCAAAAAAACTGGTCAGTCAGATGACGCTGGATGAGAAAATGAGTCAGATGCTGTATGACGCACCGGCGATCGAGCGGTTGGGGATTCCGGCGTATAACTGGTGGAATGAGGCGCTGCACGGTGTGGCCAGAGCGGGTGATGCGACGATTTATCCGCAGGCGATCGGATTGGCAGCGACTTTTGATAAGAGGCTGCTCGGACAAATTGCGGATACGGTATCGACCGAAGGGCGCGCGAAGTTCAATCAGTTTTCCAGAAAAAATGACAGGGGTATCTACAAGGGATTGACATTCTGGGCGCCAAATGTGAATATTTTCCGTGATCCGCGTTGGGGGCGTGGACACGAGTCTTACGGAGAAGATCCGTATCTGACCGGAGAGCTGGGAACGGCATATATCAAAGGATTGCAGGGAGAAGACCGGGAGCATCTGAAGGCAGCAGCGTGTGCGAAACATTTTGCGGTACACAGTGGTCCGGAGGCAGACCGGCATTCGTTTGATGCGAAAGCCAGCAGACAGGATATGTATGATACATACTTGTATGCATTTAAACGTTGTATAGCGGATGCAGGTGTAGAAGCTGTGATGGGCGCCTACAATCGCGTAAATGGCGAGCCAGCCTGCGGCAGTAAGACATTATTGCAGGATATCCTGCGTGACGAGTGGGGATTTGAAGGACATGTGGTCTCCGATTGTTGGGCGATCCTTGATTTCCATGAGAATCATAAGGTGACAAATAGTGTACAGGAATCCGCGGCGCTGGCAGTCAATCATGGTTGTGACTTAAATTGCGGCAGCGCATTTTTACATTTAAAAGAAGCATATGACGAAGGGCTGCTCAGCGAGGAAAAGATCACAGCGGCGGTCGAGCGGCTGATAGAGGTACGCATCCGTCTCGGCATGATGAAGGATTATCCTTCACCGTACGATGATATTCCGTATGAAAAGGTGGAGTGCAGGGAGCATGTAGAGCTGGCGGTCGAGGCAGCCAGAAGAAGTATGGTACTGCTCAAAAATGACGGTCTGCTTCCATTACACAAGGAACAGTTAAAATCGATCGCAGTCATCGGTCCGAATGCAAATTCGAGGGATGCACTCGTCGGCAACTATGTCGGTACATCTTCACAGTATATTACACCGCTCGAGGGCATCCAGCAGTATGTCGGAGATGATATCCGCGTTTATTATTCAGAAGGCTGCCATCTGTATCACGATAAGGTAGAGGCGTTGGCACAGGTAAAAGACCGCTTTGCAGAAGCCGTGATCGCAGCAGAACAGGCGGATGTCGTTGTGATGTGTCTCGGACTGGATGCAACGATCGAGGGTGAACAGGGTGATGCAGGAAATGAATATGCAAGTGGTGATAAGATTGATCTGCGTCTGCCGGGTCTGCAGCAGGATCTGCTCGAGGCAGTGACGGCAGTCGGCAAACCGGTTGTTCTGCTGCTTTCAGCAGGCAGCGCGATGGATCTAAGCTGGGCACAACAGCATGTGAACGCGATCATTGATACCTGGTATCCGGGCGCACGCGGCGGCAGAGCGGTCGCACAGGCATTGTTTGGCGATTTTTCGCCGAATGGAAAGCTGCCGGTGACATTCTATGCATCGACCAATGATCTGCCTGATTTCAGGGATTACAGTATGGATAACCGTACGTATCGTTATTTTAAGGGGACGCCGCTCTATCCGTTCGGATATGGGCTGTCTTACGGAACGATCACCTATACCGATGCGTCGATCAGCCAGACGCAGGCCAATATTGGTGAAGAACTGACCGTGCATGCAGTCGTAAAAAATGATAGTGTTTATCCGCTGCATGAGGCAGTGCAGGTCTATGTACATGATGTGGAGTCTGATACGAGAACACCGCTCTGGCAGCTGCGCGGTGTGCAGTGTATATGTCTGCTCCCCGGGGAGAGCCAGACGGTGTCATTGACATTGTCAGCCAGAGATTTTGCAATTATCCGGGAGGATGGATCGTGCGTCGTAGAGCCGGGAGCATTCAAGGTGGCGATCGGCGGTCAGCAGCCGGATGCGCGCAGCGCACAGCTCACAGGCCGGAAGGTGGACATATTCGATATCGTATTAGAGGGTGAGACGACACCGGTAGAATATTAATATCTGGCATGAGGGCGCGTATCGTATCAGATCGCCCGGATCATGTAGATCAGGAAAGAAAGGAGACTGGCTATGGCAAATGGACCGGTAGCACCGGAAGATCCGGAAAAGAAGCGGCCATATTTTTATATTATCAAGGATAAAGAGATCTTTGGCGGCAGAGAGGCGGATGGCAGAGGTATTCAGTATTTTTATCAGGATGCGGGTAGACTCGAAAACAGTGCACAGATCGTAGGGAATATCGAAGATCAGAAGATGCTCGAACTGTTGTCTACGGTTGACGGCTTCAGGCAGCTCGTACATAGTATCGGCGTGTCTGTGGAGATGCCGGATCCGAAGGAGCATGTCAGCTTTGTGTTTCAGATGTACGGAAAACATGATCTCTATGGCGGTGGAACGAATCTTTCGGCAGAGTTGTGTGCAGACGGAGCGGAGACTCGTATTTATCTGTCGCAGGCCGACTGGCAAAGCGATGATGATGTACCCGGGCAGATCAAGATCTATCTCGATACACCTGAACAGCTCGGAAGGGCAAGTGTCCGACTGTATCTGAATGATGGCTATGAGGCACCGGAGATGATCGAGGATCTGGATGTCGATACGGATGCGCCGGCATACCAGCAGATGATCGGGGATTCACTGCTCCAGACCGGAAATACTTACAGGCTTTACGAGGCGATAAGGCGCGCGCGGGAGGGAGCGGATGTGACGCTCGCATATATCGGTGGTTCGATCACGCAGGGAGCAGGAGCGACTCCGATCAATACGGAGTGCTACGCTTACAAGTCTTATCTGCGCTTTCAGAAACTCGTCGGTAGGCGGGAAAATGTGCATTTTATCAAAGCTGGTGTAGGTGGCACACCGTCAGAGCTTGGCATGATCCGTTTTGACAGGGATGTACTGCGGGATGGTATTGAGCCAGATGTGGTCGTTGTGGAATTTGCGGTCAACGATGAGGGAGATGAGACGCGGGGCAATTGTTATGAGAGTCTCGTGCGAAAAATATTAAAACTGCCGTGGCATCCGGCTGTGATCCTGTTGTTCTCCGTGTTTGCGGATGACAGTAATCTGCAGGAACGCCTGATTCCGGTCGGTGAGCGTTATGATCTGCCAATGGTGAGCGTGAAAAATGCGGTCGTACCGCAGTTTTATGATATAGAGCACCGGATACTGACGAAGAACCAGTTTTTCTACGATCGTTTTCATCCGAGTAATCTGGGTCATACGATCATGGCAGACTGTCTCGCGAACCTCTATGTGCAGACCATCCATCGTGTAGAAGATGAGGGTGTACATGATTGCGATTATGATGAGACGCTATTTGATGGAACACCTGCGATCGGATGTTCGTTCGATGATATTCATTTACTGGATAAAAGAGATAATGATGCAAATGCAAAGATAGACTGCGGTGGATTTACAAAGACAGATACCGAGCTTCAGAGTGTGGAGATGGATCTGGATCTGAGACTGACTCCCGAGTTTCCGTACAACTGGATGTATGACGGTGCAGTGTGTGAGCAGCATTACTTTGAACTGAGGATTACCTGCCGTGCACTTGTCATGGTGTGCAAGGATTCAGGTGAAGTCGATGTGGCAAAGGCAGATATCTATGTAGATGGAGCATATGTGCGGACGTTTGACCCGCATGAGATCGGCTGGCTGCATACGAATCCGCTGCTGATTTTTGATGAGGCAGAGTCTAAGGAGCAT
>JBNMKT010000043.1:0-16612 GCA_050874485.1 bacterium | reverse complement strand
TGTACACCGTAGCAGATTCTGAATACATGGATGCAGTAGTCATCGCAGATGATTTTGAGACGACAGTCAGCCAGATGCCGGATGCAGATCATGTATCACTGGCAGATGAGGACGTATTCAAGCATGTGCGTGAACAGTATGACAAGCTGACCGATTACCAGAAGGAATATATCTCAAAATACAGCAAGGAATCGTTAGATAAGTTTACTGCAGCCGAGACAGCACTCAATGCACTGATCGCACTGCGTGACCTGATCAATAAAGGTGATGGCACGAATAACGATAACAGCGATAAGAAGGATGATAACAAGACAGAGACGGGAGATGGAACGGAAGCCACGACCCCGAAAGAATAATGCCATACTTCCGGGATGGGAGTGAGAACATGAATCAGATCAATCAGACAGGTGCGATCCGAAACGGATTTCATTCGATCGAGCAGGTCACAGACACATATCTGAAAAATGGTATCAAGGAATCAGGCAAAACAGCCGAAATATCCTTTGATGAGGTGTTGCGGGCAAAGCAGCAGGCTCTGAATCCACTCAGGTTTTCCAAGCATGCAGCCAATCGCCTGAATGATCGCAACATCAGCCTCTCCGCAGATCAGACGAAGCGTCTCGCGGATGGTGTATCAAAAGCCGGTGAGAAGGGAATCAATGAATCACTGGTGCTTGTGGATTCGCTGGCATTTATCGTGAACGTGCCGAATAAGACGGTCGTCACAGCGATGGACCAGTCGGATGCAGGCGAAAACGTATTTACAAATATTGATGGCGCAGTGATCGCATAATCGCCGGACCTTACAAGGGAGCGAACGTCTCTGACTGACAGATGAGACGAAGATCATTTTATAGGCGCCAAAGAAATGGAGGTCATTTCATTATGATGAGATCACTTTACTCTGCTGTGTCTGGTCTTAAGACACATCAGACCAAGATGGATGTGATCGGTAACAACATTTCCAATGTCAATACCGTAGCATTCAAATCTTCCAGCGTTACATTCAGTTCTATTATGTATCAGACATTATCCAGCGCATCCGGAGCGAACGCTGAGATGGGAACTGGTGGTGTGAACGCAAAACAGATCGGACTCGGTGTAACGACGGGTTCTACTTCAATGAGTATCACTTCGGCAGGTGCGTCTGAGACGACCGGACTGCCGTTCGATCTTAGAATTACAGACAAGAGCACGAGCAGCTTCTTCGTGGTCAACAACGGATCTGAGAATGTATTCACCAAGGCAGGATCATTCTATGTAGACGGCGCAGGTAATCTGTGTATGAAGTCTACTGGATACACGGTCATGGGCTGGGGCGTGGATCCTACGACACAGACTATTAAAAAGGATACCGTATCAGCTCTGAAAGTCATGTCACCTGAAAATATGACATCTGAGCCGGAGGCGACGACCAAGGCACGCTGTACCGGTGTCATCGATAGCAAGAGCACACAGGTGACATCTTCGACCGGATCAGTCATGAACCTGTTAGTCTATGATAACCTCGGCTATCCGTATACCGCACGTTTTTCTGTGCAGGCACAGGATGTGAAGGGCGGCAAATATGCAGTCAATCTGACAGACATTATCGATGCACAGGGTAATTCGATCCTGTCATCCAAGGTCGCATTGAGTGATCTGTTTGGAGTCAGTGGCAGCACTGGTGGACAGGGAAGCAATACGGTGATTACCGATAATTATGCATTCGCAACTGGAAAGAGCAAGACGGATATCAACCTTGCAATCCAGAAGTCTGCAAAGTCAAAACTTGCTGCGGGTGCAACGACAAATCCGACTTATACCTATTATATAGATGCCAAGGATATCAATGCGCAGCTCGGACTGACCGATAAGCTGGCACTGCCGGATGGCTATCGTGTGAAGTTTACGTCAGAGAAGATTACCTATAAAGAAGCGCTTGCGGATTTACAGACATTAGATGGCAGTGAAGATGCTAACAAAAATGAAAAATATCTGTTCGTAGAGGATTCGGCGGGAAACGTTGTAGCAGCAGGAAAACCTACCGTGACCAATCCTCCGACAACTGCTCAAACAGGTGATACAGTCACATCTGGTGTGGAATGGAAGTTTATTGAGGGTAAGATTGGTACGGATGGCAAGTTTGCTGCGGAACAAGTTAATGGTGCAGATAAAGAGTGCTCTTATACGCTGACCAAGAAACAGACACTGGATGATTTCACTTCACTTGGAACGGTTGTGACGAGTACCGATGGTGTGACCGGATATAAATTCAATGTAGAGGATATCCGTGATGCCTTAGCATTGGATAAGTTAACTTATCCGGAAAATTCAGTGATTTATTACTGGCCGACATTTACGACTGGAAATACAATTTCAGTGACAGATGCTGCCGGAACAAAGACATTCAGCAGTATGGTTGCGTTGGAAGATGGAACAAAGGTGCCGAACCCCAGCAAGACCATTGGACCGGAGGAATTGTTAAAAGATTACTCTTATACGACAATTGTTGGTTCAGACCTCGCAAGCGCGACATCCGATACCGGTGCGATCTTTACCGAGGAGCCGCCGAGTGATGCAGAGATCCGCTACAACATGTTCGGCGGCAATTACAATATCGTGACTCCGTCCAAAGATGGATTTACGTTACAGTTCAATACTGTGGATGGTACACTGACGAGTGTTGGCGGCGGTAACAATGTGTCCCAGACCTTGAACTTATCCAAGCTGACAGCCGCAGGCTATGATGGATTCAAGGATGTGACGATCGATTTCTCATCCCTGTTAAATTATAACAACAGCGGATCTACCACCGCAGCGATGAGCGGCGGAGATGCAGATGCAGTCGGAAAAGGTAAAAAGCTCGGTGCGATGACCGGTATGAGTGTCGACCAGAGCGGCAAGATCTATGCATCGTATGACAACGGCAACACGGTACTGCTCGGACAGATCTCAGTGGCACAGTTTGCCAATGCATCCGGACTCGAAGCGACCGGTGACAACTGCTACCGTTCAACGTTGAACTCCGGTGAGTTTGATGGTATCGGTGTAGAGATCGATGCAGACGGCAGTTCTATTACATCTGGTGAGCTGGAGATGTCGAACGTAGATCTGGCAGGAGAGTTCACATCCATGATCACGACACAGCGTGGTTTCCAGGCTAACTCCCGTGTGATCACGACTTCTGATTCGATGCTTGAGGAACTGATCAATCTGAAGCGATAATGCCGGGGGCTACATTTCTTAAAATATAACTACATAATATGTTGGGGAATGGGTTTACATTCATCCCCAACATATGGTATAATCGGTATGATTAGGGGAAATTCGACCATAATTGTGCCGATTTTTCTTTATATACATACGGAAGGATAGGTGAATAGATTTGGATATAGCGTCTTTGCTTGGTATGGTAATAGGCTTTGCCATGGTTATTTTCGGTATTGTGACCGGTGATGGTGGCTTTTCGTTGTTGCCGAACTTTATCGATGTGCCATCGGTTCTGATTACGATCGGTGGATCACTCGCAGGTGTTCTGGCATGTAATAAGCTGTCATTTATGGGTACGGGATTCAAGGGACTGGCACTCAGCATGAAGGAGCCTTCGTATGATCCGGCATCGATGATCACAAATATCATCAATCTTTCAAATGTTGCGAGAAAGGAAGGCCTGCTGGCTCTCGAGGAGGCAGCTTCTGATATCGAAGACGAATTTTTAAAAAAAGGTATCATGCTGATTGTCGATGGTACTGACCCGGAACTGGTCCGTGGTATTCTGGAGACAGATCTGACCTGTACCGAGGATCGTCACAAGCAGGTATTTGCTTTCTGGGAAAAGTGGGCAGAGTTAGGCCCTGCATGGGGAATGATCGGAACATTGATCGGTCTGGTAAACATGCTGAAAAACCTGGAGGATGCTTCAACCATCGGACCGAACATGGCAGTCGCATTGCTGACCACATTGTATGGATCATTGATTGCAAACTGGCTGTGTAACCCGACAGCGACCAAGCTGAAACTGAACAATGCAAACGAGATGATTATCAAGCAGATCGTGGTAGAAGGTTTATTATCGATTCAGGCAGGTGAGAATCCGCATGTCATCGAAGAAAAATTAAAGACATTTATTACACCGAAGGAACGTGAGGCACTCGGTGCAGCAGGTGGAGGTGAAGAGTAGTGGGCAAGCAGAAAAAACAGGAAGATGCGCCCGCCGGTTCTCCTGCGTGGATGTCCACGTTCTCCGATCTGATGAATCTGCTGCTGTGCTTTTTCGTGTTGCTGTTCTCTATGTCTACGGTAGATGCGGAAAAGTTCGAGGTGATTATCGCTTCTTTCCAGTCGCATTTTAGCGTGCTGCAGGGTGGTGGATCATCGATTGGTGATGGAGAGATGGTCGGTGCGGGCATCAATCAATTGCCGTACTATGATACGTTTTACAATCCGGATGCCAACAGCTCCGGAAAAGGTGAGTTTCAGGAGGAAGGCCATCGCACAAATGCGGATAGCAGCGTGATTGACCGTGCAGATCCGGAGGATGGCACGAGTCAGGGTGGTGACAATCCGGATGCGAGTGATAATCAGGATCAGAATCAGGCACAGCTGACAGAAGAACAGCTGCAGGAACAGTACGAGCAGAAGGGACTGGAGGAATCCGACCAGATTGCCGAACAGGTAAAAGAAAATGCTGCAAAGTATGGCATTCAGGATCAGGTTGAAGTATCCTTTAATGCACAGTATGTGATGATCACGTTAAACGGAGCAGTACTTTTTGACACCGGATCGGAAGTGATCAGAGACGATGCACTGCCGCTCGTAGATAAAGTCGGCAGGATTGTCAATCATTACAAAGACAATATCATTGAGGTGGAGGGACACACCGATAATGTGCCGATTCACAATGGAAGATTTGAGGATAACAATGTGCTGTCCATGTACCGTGCGTTGTCTGTCGCGGATCGTCTGCGTGAAGTGACACAGCTTGATCCGGCACATATTAAGTCGTCCGGACGTGGCGATTACGTGCCGATTGCGGACAATTCGACTGCGGAGGGACGTGCGTTGAACCGGCGTGTGGTTGTCAAGATATACAATTCTTATAATCTGGACGGCTGATTGCGGATCACAGGCATACAGCCAGAGACCGGATAAAAATAAAACACAAATCGAAATGTAAATGCGAAAGAAAGGGTGACTGTTGTCAGACACACAGTCGAAGGTGGTTGAGCCATGAAGAAAAATCTGATGTCAGTGTTGATTTTGGCACTGCTCGTTGTGAATCTTGTATTGACGGCGATTACAATGATCAGCATTGTACCGTCCGCAAAAAAGAGCAATGAACTGATCACGCAGATCTGTACTGCTTTGAATCTGGAACTGGCAAGCGGCAGAACAGCAAATCTGTCCAATGTCTCGATTGATAATCTGCAGTCCTATACACTGGGCGATACGATGACCATCAACCTCAGGGACAGCGAGGATGGCAGTTCCCATTATGCGGTTCTGACAGTTGTACTCTCAATGGATAAGTCCAATGAGGACTATACAAAGATTGGTCAGGAAGGTATTGAGGCCGGATTGTATGATTCGAATATCAAGAGCATCATCAATGATGTAATCAGAACATATACGTATGAAGAGATCCATAACCAGCCAGAGCAGGCACAGAAAGAGATTCTGGACAAGCTGCAGGGATTTTTTGATTCAAATGTGATTGTTGATGTTGGATTCCCGAGCATTACATGCGAATAAATGCAGATAGGAAGAAACTGTACATACAGTGTATTTTGGTACTAAAGGTGGTGAGAATGAATGGGTGACGTACTGTCACAGGGCGAAATAGACTCGCTGCTGCAGCAGTTGAGCAGTGGTGAGATTGATGCAGAAGAGATCAAAGACAATCCAGATAAACAAGTTAAGAATTATGATTTTGCACGTCCGTCCAAATTCTCCAAAGAGCATCTGCGAACACTGGAGATCATATTTGAACATTATGGCAGATTGTTATCGACAAATCTGCCGGTATATTTGAGAAAAAATATCCAGGTAGAAGTCATGAATTCAGAGGCGGTGACTTATTCGGAGTTCTCGAATGCGTTGTCTAATCCGGTGCTGCTCGGAGTCGTGGAGTTCGCTCCGCTCCGGGGTGATATTCTGATGGAACTGTCTTCTTCGCTTGGCTATGCGATTGTGGACCGTATGCTCGGAGGAATCGGTGTACCGCTCGAAAAAACCAGGGATTTCTCGGAAATCGAACTTTTAATCATCGAGCGGATCATGAATGTGTGCGTGAATCTGCTGCGGGAACCGTGGGCAAATGTGACAGAGATCAATCCGCGCCTGCAGCGAATAGAGACGAATTCGCAGTTCGCACAGATTATTTCACCGGGTGAGATGATAGCGATTGTCACGATCAATCTGAAGGTCGGTGATGTCGAGGGTCTGATGAATATCTGTCTCCCGTTTATTACGTTAGAGTCTGTCATGGACAAGCTGAATACAAAATTCTGGTATTCGAATATGCAGATCAGGGATGAGGAGACTTATCAGGATGTGATAGAGGATCTGATTGAGCATGCACCGATATCTGTGAAAGCAGTATTGGGCAAGAGTCTGATCTCAGTATCTGACTTTGTGAATCTCCAGCCCGGAGATATCATCAAGGTCGATCGGGAAGTAGAAGATGAATTAGATATATACGTGGGTAATATGAAAAAGTTCACCGCATTGCCGGGCTCATCCGGGTCTAATTATGCAGTGCGCGTGACATCAGTAATCAGAGAGGAAGAATAGGCAGATGGATGGAGTATTATCACAGGAAGAAATCAACGCACTGTTAAATAATCCCGATGGTTCATCGGGCGGAAATGCCGGTGCGACATCCCAGGGTAGCTCTGATTCGGATCAGGCGCTGACGGCGGAGGAAAAAGATGCGATCGGGGAGATCGCCAATATCAGCATGGGAACAGCGGCGACGACACTGTTTTCACTCGTGAACCGCAAGGTCGAGATCTCTACACCGGTTGTATCCATGGCAACGTGGGACGATGTGGTTAAAAATTACGAGCGCCCGTGTGTATTTATCAGAATTGCATATACCGTCGGACTGGATGGAAGCAATATCCTTGTGTTGAAGGAGAATGATGTAAAGATCATCACAGATCTGATGATGGGTGGTGACGGAACCAATACATCAGAAGAACTGGGAGAATTGCATCTGAGTGCGATCAGTGAAGCAATGAACCAGATGATGGGAAGCGCTGCGACGTCTTTATCATCCATGCTCAGCAAAACGATCGATATCTCACCGCCGGTTGCAGATCTGGTCGATTTACAGGAGAGCGTAGACGAAGGTGCAATCGATGAATTCCTTGAAGGCAGCTTTGTCAAGATTTCCTTCAAGATGGAGATCGGAGATCTCGTGGATAGTCAGATCATGCAGCTGTATCCGGTTTCCTTTGCACGTGATATGTGTCATGCGATTGCAAAAAATATGGAGATGGATGCGGAGGAAGCACAGATCGGCATTGACCATACCCAGCCGGCACCGGCAGCACAGCAGCCACAGGCTGCCCAAAGTATGGCCGCTGCACAGCCGATGAATAACCCGCAGATGATGAACCAGCAGATGATGAATCCACAGATGATGAACCAACAGATGATGAACCCTCAAATGATGAATCCGCAGATGATGAATCCGCAAATGATGAATCCACAGATGTATCAGCAGCTGGTCAATGTACAGCCGGCGCAGTTTACACCGTTTTCGGGTGAATTTGCGGCACAGTTTGCAAAAGAAAATATAGATCTGATTATGGATGTTCCGCTTGAAGTGACAGTAGAACTGGGCAGAACAACAAAATCCATCTCAGAGATCCTGGAATTTGCACCCGGTACGATCATTGAGTTAAACCGTATCGCCGGTGAACCAATCGATGTGCTTGTAAACGGTAAATTTGTAGCAAAGGGAGAGGTAGTAGTCATCGAGGAGAGCTTCGGTGTGCGTATTACCGAAATTGTAAAATAGGCGATGATTATAGCGACAACAAGCGGTTTTATGAATAGTGTGGTCGAACTGATCACAGTACTGGTGATCTTCCTTTTTGTGCTGGCGCTGACCTATTATGTGACGCGCTGGATTGCCGGCTATCAGAAGACAAAGACGGCGCAGGGAAATTTATCTGTGATTGAGGCAATCCGGATATCAAATAACCAGTATGTACATATCGTGCGCGCAGGAAAAGAGAAATACCTGGTTGTGGGTGTGAGTAAGGATCATATGACACTACTTGCTACGCTCACACCGGAAGAATTACGGGAATTGCCTCGTCCGGAGGCAGGGGTTTCCGTCAAGCCTGGCAAAGGCTTTTCGGAGATACTGGAGGAATTGAAAAAAAAGCATGAGAAGTAAAGCAAAAAAGATCTATTGTTTCGTTTCATTTATAGTTGCGGTCTTCGTTTTTTCAACGGTTCTGATATTGTCAGTGACTGGTCGGACTGCGTATGCGTCTACGACAGATCTGCCGAACGGGGCAGGTTCATTGTCTTCTGCCCAGGATCAGGACATGTCTGATATCCGCAGCGATGATGTAAATGGGCTTTCTGTTATTTATAATAATGACAATGGAACGATGTCTGCGACAGTGCGGATTGTTTTGATACTCACAATTCTTTCGCTGGCACCTTCGATCCTCATTATGATGACATCTTTTACCAGAATTATCGTTGTACTGCATTTTCTGCGTACAGCGCTGGGTACACAGACAACGCCACCGAATCAGGTACTTATCGGTCTGGCGCTGTTTTTGACGTTTATGATCATGTCACCGGTATTCACGCAGATCAATGAGAATGCGATCAAACCGCTCGATGCAGGTACGATTACACAGGAAGAAGCTCTGACGGCTGCTCTTGATCCGCTGCGTGATTTTATGTACCAGTATACGGAGCGCAAGGATGTGGATCTGTTTTGTGATATCGCAAATGTCACGTATGAGACGGCAGAAGATATCCCTATGACAGTATTGATCCCGAGTTTTATCGTGGGAGAGCTGCGCAGTGCGTTTATCATAGGATTCTTTATCTATATACCGTTTATTGTCATAGATATGGTTGTGTCATCGATCCTGATGTCAATGGGTATGATGATGCTGCCGCCCACGACGATCTCGATGCCGTTTAAGATTCTGCTGTTTATCTTAGCAGATGGCTGGGATCTTGTGATTGGAAACCTTGTGAAAACATTTTATTAACCGACAGAGATATGGAGGATGATGGCTATGTTATCGGAAGGAGTAGTTCTCGATGTTGCCAGACAGGCATTTACCACAATTATTGTTACTTCGGCACCAGCACTGCTGGTATCGTTGGTCATTGGTCTGGTGATCAGTATTTTTCAGACTGTGACATCCATTCAGGAGCAGACATTGACCTTTGTGCCCAAGATTATAGCAGTTTTTGTGACACTGATGCTGGCTGGCGGCTGGATGTTAGAGAAGATGACAGAGTTTATGACACAGTTGTGGAATAATTTTAGCTTGTATATCTGATGATTAATTATACGTTTTCATTACTTACATTTGAATATTATCTGCTCGTACTGGTGCGCATCGCCAGCTTTGTTGCGGTGGCACCTTTTTTTGGACTTAGCAGTGTACCGACACGTGTAAAAGCCGGATTTTCGGCAGTATTGGCGATTCTGATCGCGCAGGCGGTGCCAGGGCAGGTCACCTATGACGGTATGCTCGAATATGGCATTATTGTCGCAAAGGAGGCACTGACCGGACTGTTTATCGGTATGGCGGCTAACTGCTGTACATATATCATAGGATTTGCCGGTCAGCTTATGGATATGCAGATAGGTCTGTCTATGGCGCAGGAGTATAATCCACTCACACGTACAGAGGAAAGTGTGACTGGTAATCTGTATTATTATTCGATTATGCTGTTACTGTTGATTTCGGATCTGTATCACTATATTATAAAAGCGATCGCAGATACGTTTACACTGATTCCGGTCAATGCACAGATCTTTCAATGGGAATATCTGGTAAACGGTATGGTGCGTTTTATCACAGACATGCTGGTGATCGGTTTCCGTATTACGCTGCCGGTGTTTGCCTGCTGTATGATTATGAATTGTATTTTGGGTATTATGGCAAAGGTAGCACCGCAGATGAATATGTTTTCAGTTGGAATTCAGCTCAAGATCTTTGCCGGTTTTGCAGTGCTGATCGTGACGGTATTTCTGTTACCGCGTGCGGCGACGCTCATCGGTGATGAGATCAAGACGATGCTTCGTGTGATGGTAAAGGGGATGTATGGAGCTGGCTGATCATAATTTTATCATTCAATATGACCTGCAGTTCTTCGCAAAAGATGGACCGGGCGGTGAAAAGACAGAGCCCGCGACTTCTAAAAAATTAAGTGATGCGCGAAGTGAAGGACAGGTATGCAAGAGCAGGGAACTCGATCAGGCGCTGGCGTTAGTCGGATTGTTCCTGACTTTGAAGGTGGCCGTCGCCTCTATGGGATCGACGTTCATGGAAGTTTTTTCTGATATATATAATAAGATTCCGGATACGGAATCTGCTACGGAGCTGAGTACCGTCGCGGTCATGTCGTATATGCAGCATGCGGCGCTGCTGTCATTGAGACTGGCAGGCCCGTTTTTTGCGGTTGGCTTTTTGATCGCATTTCTCAGCAATCTGGTGCAGGTGAAGTGGAAGGTCAGCACAAAACCGTTACAGCCGAAACTGGACAAATTCAACCCGGTCAATGGCTTTAAGCGGATGTTCTCGAAGGATTCACTGTTTGAACTGCTGAAATCCATTGTCAAGATCATCATGATTGCGATCATTGCATATACATCGATCCGTTCACATGTGGAGGAGATTTTCCTGCTGTACCATATCACGCTGAATCAGGCGATTGCGCAGGTCGGTTCGATCGTGATCGATGTCGGTCTGAAGATAGCGATTGTCTATTGTGTGGTCGGTGCAGTAGATTATCTGTATCAGAGACATAAATTTAATGAAGATATGAAGATGACGAAACAGGAAGTCAAAGACGAGATGAAAAACTCGGAAGGAGATCCGCAGATCAAGAGCAAACAGCGTCAGCGGATGCAGGAGGCTTCCAGACGCCGTATGATGCAGGATGTACCGCAGGCGGACGTTGTCATCACGAACCCGACGCATTATGCGGTAGCACTCAAATATGATGCGGGAACCGGGACAGCACCGATTCTCGTCGCAAAGGGCGCGGATCTGATCGCCCAGCGCATCAAGGAGATTGCGCGGGAAAATAAGGTGGAGATCGTAGAGAATAAACCGCTTGCCCGTATGATCTACACGAATGTAGAGATCGGGCGGGAGATACCGCCTGAACTGTATCAGGCAGTGGCAGAGATACTCGCAGCTGTATACCGCGCACACAACCGCGTGTGAGATACAGCGTGATAGCTGATATAAGATTTTATGAGTTTCAGGTAGATACAAAACGACAGGAAAGGAGGAAATACGCATGATAAAACGTGGAGCGGATATTGGTGTAGCGCTATATCTGATGGCAGCCATCGTCTTTTTCATTGTGCCGATTCCTTCTGCACTGCTGGATGTGCTGCTCATTTTTAATATTTCCATTGCTCTGGTGATCCTGTTCAACTGTCTGTTTGTACAGGAAGTATTGGATATGTCGTTTTTCCCGACATTGCTGCTGTTCACGACGATCTTTCGTATTTCGCTGAACGTGTCATCTACCCGATTGATTTTAAAGACTGGAAATCCGGGTAATGTCGTCACTACCTTCGGTAGTTTCGTAGGAGGCAATGACATGGTCATCGGTACGATCATCTTCGTGATCCTGCTGATTGTCCAGTTTGTAGTTATCAATAAAGGTTCGGAGCGTGTATCTGAGGTAACAGCACGATTTACACTGGATGCGATGCCCGGTAAGCAGATGGCGATCGATGCAGATCTGAATACCGGAGCCATCACTGATGAAGAAGCAAAAAAACGTCGTGAAAAGATTCAGCTGGAGAGCAGCTTCTTTGGTGCCATGGATGGTGCGACCAAGTATGTAAAGGGAGATGCCACAGCGGGTCTGATTATTACGTTTGTCAACCTGATTGGTGGTACGATCATGGGAATGACACGGAGTGGTCTCGGATTTCAGGATGCGCTGATGCAATACGGTATCCTGACGATCGGTGATGGACTGAGTTCACAGATTCCCTCACTGGCGATCTCTATGGCTACCGGTATCCTTGTGACGAAGGCATCGAAAGAAGCGGATTTTGGACAGGTACTTATCGGCCAGCTCTTTGGTATTCCCAAGGTGCTCATCATGGTAGGTTCGGTTGTGTGCTTTTTAGGCGTATTTACACCTTTGAATCTGCTCTTGTGTGTTGGAATGGGAGCGATCTTTCTGATCGCCGGCATCAATATGAATAAGACGATAGAGGTGGAGCGTATTGAGGAGGAGACCGGAGCAGTCGAATCTGAGGCAGAGGAGATCCGAAAGCCTGAAAATGTGGTATCGCTGTTGTCGGTAGATCCGATCGAGCTGGAGTTCGGATACGGTATTATTCCATTGGCGGATGTCAACCAGGGTGGTGATCTGCTCGACCGTGTGGTCATGATCCGTAGACAGATTGCCTTGGAACTGGGTACGGTTGTGCCGATCATCCGTCTGCGTGATAATATCCAGTTGAATCCCAACCAGTATATTATCAAGATTAAGGGTATTCAGGTGACAGAGGGTGAGATCCTGTTTGACCATTATATGGCGATGAATCCGGGTTATGTAGAGGAAGAGATCACGGGTATTCCTACGTTTGAGCCTTCGTTCCATCTGCCTGCAATCTGGATCACCGAGAGCCAGCGCGAGCGTGCGGAGAGTCTGGGTTATACAGTTGTTGATCCGCCGTCTATTATCGCGACGCATCTGACGGAGGTTATCCGCAGCCATATTGCAGAGCTGCTCACGAGACAGGATGTCCAGAATCTCATCGACAATGTCAAGGAGAACAATCCGGTGCTTATCGACGAGCTGGTTCCCAAGCTGCTTAGTACGGGTGAGATTCAGAAGGTATTACAGAATCTGCTGTCTGAGGGTATCTCGATCCGTGATCTGCTTACGATCTTTGAGACACTTGCGGATCATGCCGCGACGACCAGAGATACCGATGTATTGACGGAGTATGTACGCCAGAGTCTCAAGCGTGCGATCTCCAATAAATATTTCCCTGCGAATGAGAAGACGAGTGTCGTCACACTGGATCCCAAGATCGAGCAGGAGATTATGGGCGCTGTGAAGCAGACGGAGCAGGGGGCTTATCTGACGCTTGACCCGGCACGGACACGTGCGATCATCGATGCGACGGAGGCTGAAGTGTCAAAACTGGAGAATCTTGGAAAGAGTGCGATTGTCGTGACGTCTCCGATTGTCCGTATGTACTTTAAAAAATTGACGGAAGAATACTTGAAGGATCTGATCGTTGTATCATATAATGAGATTGAATCCAATGTTGAATTAGAATCTGTTGGGATGGTGACAGCATAATGACGATAAATAAATTTCAGGGAAAGACAGAAGAAGAGGCACTCGAAAAGGCGAAAAATGAGATGGGACAAGGGCTTGTCATCATGAATGTACGAGTCGTGAAACCAAAGGGGCTGTTTAGTTTTCTGAAGACGCCTTACTATGAAGTGACTGCTGCTGTGGAGGATAAGGAACAGGCATCTACGGCAGATACCCAGAATAATAAGGAACACAGACGCATTGATCTGGCTGCTGATGAGCAGATTGAACTGCCTGCGGCAAAAGAGGAGATCCCGCGGCCCGCTGCGAGCCCGGTGTCTGCTGTCGCAGAGCCAATCTCAGAGGCAGCGCGTGCGGTAGGGGATATCCTGAGTGCGCATGCAGCGGGACAGGAACAGCAGACGGCACGTGCCGAAAAGAAAAGCAGTGAAACAGATACGGATCTGATCGAGGAGCGTCTGGAAAACCTGCAGCAGTTTCTGGAGAAGAAACTGACGGATGATACGGCAGAACTGGAAAAAAATATGGAGCATGAAGCTGTTACATCCGAGGATGATGCAGAGCGCATGCAGATCTTTCGCATGGTATATCAGACTTTGCTGGAGAATGAAGTGGATGAGACTTATATCAACCAGATTCTGGATGACGTCATGAAGGCAGTGCGCCGCGGCTCCAGTATGGACTTTATTTTATCGCAGGTCTATCAGAAGATGATACTCAAATTTGGCAATCCGAAAGCGATCCAGCCGGAAAATAAGAATCCGCAGGTGATCTTTTTTATCGGCCCGACGGGTGTCGGCAAGACAACGACGATCGCCAAGATTGCATCAAAATTTAAGGTAGAACAGGGAAAACATGTGGCATTTCTGACGGCAGATACTTACCGTATTTCTGCGACAGAACAGCTTCGCACCTATGCGAATATTTTAGAAGCACCTCTGACGGTGATCTATGAGCCGGAGGAATTGCCCGCAGCGGTGGAAAAACTCTCAGATCATGATATGATATTTGTAGACACCGCGGGATTTTCACATAAAAATGAAGCACAGCGTGAGGATACGAGAAAACTTCTGCACATGCTGGATGAGTCTGCCTCACAGTTTGTATATCTGGTATTGTCTGCAACGACAAAATACCGTGATCTGAAGGAGATCTGTGATATGTACCGCAGCATTACGGATTACTCGATGATCTTTACGAAGCTTGATGAGACAGGTGCATACGGTAACCTTTTGAATATTAAATTGTATGCGGATACCGATATATCATACACGACGAACGGTCAGAATGTGCCGGATGACATAACGGTATTTCAGCCACAGGAGATCGTAAAGAAGCTGTTAGGAGGAGATTGATATGGACCAGGCGACAGGACTGCGGAATGTAGTGAAGATGCAGCATTCCGGTCAGACATCACAGGCACGGGTGCTCACGATCACCAGTGGAAAAGGTGGTGTTGGAAAATCAAATATGGCGGTCAATCTGGCTGTACAGCTGAGTCGGCTTGGGAAGAAGGTCATTATATTCGATGCAGATATCGGCCTTGCGAATGTGGAGGTAATGTTTGGAGCAATCCCTAAATACAATCTCAGTGATGTATTATATAAGGGAATGGCGATGCGGGATATCATCTCAGAGGGACCAATGGATATCGGATTTATCTCCGGAGGCTCCGGAATTGTCGAACTGAATAATCTGACAAGGGAACAGATTATGAGTGTCGTTGGAAAATTATCCGAGCTGGATTCACTGGCAGATGTCATACTGATAGATACCGGCGCAGGAATCTCAGACAGTGTCATGGAGTTCGTAATCGCCAGTCCGGAGGTGTTACTGATCACGACACCTGATCCGAGTTCATTGACGGATTCTTATTCGCTGATCAAGACGTTATACCGGAACCGTCAGTTTAATTATGAGGATGTTATGATCAACGTGATCGCAAACAGGGTCAATTCTGCGGCAGATGGGCAGGCAGTATATGATAAGCTCAGCTCGGTTGTGTCAAAGTTTTTGAATTGGAATGTCAATTATCTGGGGCTGGTGCCTCAGGATCCGGTGATCGAAAAGGCGGTGAGACAGCAGCAGGTGGTATCCATCTATGATCCGGAATCTGCTTCGTCACAGGCATTCGCGAAGATTGCAGAGAGTCTCGTCAGCGGTGAAAACAGATATTACGAGATGAAAGGTGGATTTTCACGCATGATATATAATTTTCTTAATCGTAAATAGCAGATGAGAGGTAGTTTTATAGATGATACAGGATATATTACAAGCTGGAAACAAGATAGATGTCTGTTCATTGGAAAAGGAAGACCGGAAAAAATATGACGGAAAAAAGCTGCCGATTCTTGTGAGCCAGCTCGAGGAGATCGATGAAGATGGGGAACTGGTGATACAGATGCCGATGTACAAGGGCAAACTCGTACTTTTATCGCTTGGTTCACGGTATGAACTGATGTTTTATACAAAACGAGGGTTATACCGGGCTGTCTGTCAGGTCACCGACCGGTACAAGGAAGATAACTTTTTCATGGTAAAGGTTATGCTCCGTTCGAATCTGACCAAGTTTCAGCGGCGTGAGTATTTTCGGCTGGAATGCATCATCGGAATGGATGCGTATGAATTGCAGCGTGAGGAAGCGATGATGTTGTCCGGACCGAAACTGGAACAGCGGATCAGTGATCCGGAAGTCGCACAGACACTGTGCAAGGCTGTGATCGTAGATATCAGCGGCGGTGGTATACGTTTCATCAGTGAACGGAAGCATGAAGAGGGTGATCTTCTGGCTGTACATATGACGCTGAGCAATGAGAATATTGATGAGGATATATGGGTCGTTGTGTCGATCGTCTCCTGCAGGAAAGCTGCACCGAATATGGAACGATATGAGACACGCGCTGAGTATATTCATCTGGGAAATAAGCTGCGAGAGGTAATTATCAAATATATCTTTGATGAGGATCGTAAGATCAGAAAAAGGGATGTAGGTGTCTAGTATATGAAAAAAAACATTTTGGTTGCAGATGACTCTGCACTCATGAGACGCGTGATCTGTGATATAATCAATTCAGATGAAAAATTCCAG
>JBNMKT010000042.1:0-16612 GCA_050874485.1 bacterium | reverse complement strand
TGGAGCCTGCTGATCCCGGCGCTCGAGCAGTCTGCCGGCATGGGGCGCTGGTCTTTTGTGCCTGCTGCTGTCGGCTTCTGGATCGGCATATTATTTCTGCTCACACTCGATCATGTGATTCCACATCTGCACCGGAACTGCCATCAGGCAGAAGGCCCGAAAAGCCATCTGAAACGTTCGACCATGATGCTGCTGGCAGTCACTCTGCACAACATCCCCGAGGGAATGGCGGTCGGTGTCGTCTACGCAGGTTATCTGTCCGGCAATGCACAGATCACAGCCGCCGGTGCACTCGCGCTGTCACTCGGCATCGCAATCCAGAACTTTCCGGAGGGTGCGATCATCTCGATGCCACTGCATGCAGAGGGCTACCGCAAATCACGTGCCTTTTACGGCGGTGTGCTCTCCGGTATCGTCGAACCTGTGGGCGCGCTGCTCACGATCCTCGCCGCACAGTTCATCATACCTGCGCTGCCGTACCTGCTGAGCTTTGCAGCCGGTGCCATGCTCTATGTGGTTGTCGAGGAGCTGATCCCTGAAATGTCCCAGGGTGAACACTCCAATATCGGTACCGTATTTTTTGCGTTTGGATTTAGCGTCATGATGGTTCTGGATGTGGCCTTAGGATAGGAAGGACAAAAAACGCGCCTGTGAGTAACACAGACGCGTTTTTTAATTCTTCTTAATTCTGAAACCGGAATTCTTCTTTATTGATCATCGGATAACAGACAACTTCTGTCCCATCCAGATCAGTCTTATGCATATCGACTGCCGTGATCTGATGATTTGTATAGGTTGTATAATAATAGATCCCACGGTCTGCATTCCAGCATGAAGTATAGATCGTGATCTCATAAGCCCCCTCGGACACCTCACAACAGCCCCGCTGCTGATCGACAGATCCGAGAATATGGAAGAACTGTCCGACACTGCTCTCCTCATCCTCCGCAGACACTGCATGGAGCTTGGTAAATGCGACCCTGGCGAACCGCGATGCTGACGAGAGATCACCAGGCAGCCCCAGTGCACCCATACCACGGCTATAGGTCTGCAGATCCACCTGATCGGAAAACAGGTTTTCTGGCTGTCTCGGTGACAGATGCATATAATTATTGAGCAAAAACATCTGTGTATCGAATGGTGGATTGTTCGTGAGCACGCCGACCGGATTCTCATAGATATGCAATCCGTCAGCCATCGCCTCTACCGTCAGCGCACCGCTGGCATCTGCGATGATCCAGTGAAGCTGTGCCGACGGAAGTTTCTCACTAAACGGTGTGCCGACCAGATTCATCTGTGCAAGCAGCTCGCGTGCCTGTGCCAGATCTGCACACTGGCTGAGGATCCACGGGATAAATTCAAACTGCGCCACATTTCTATTTCTATATCCGTTTCTATGTCCATTTCTATGCCCGGACTCCGGCTGGCTATACTGAGCATTCCCCACAAAGTTGAGTCCTGCCATTCCAAGTCCCTGTTCATTGACCGCATCATAGTAGAGCGGATAACCGCCCGCCACGTGCGCCATACCGATCATCGCATAATGCTGTTCCAATCTGCCGTCATGACGAAATTCAAGCGGAAAATTGCGCGGCATGATCGCGATCTGCTCGCCATAGGAAAACTCATAGTCGAGCGTCCGCCCCATATAAAAATCTTTTGACTGATAAGTCGCTGCTGTACACATTACTGATTCTCTTTCTCCGGAAATACGACAACGAGTAACATCTTGAATGCTTCTTTCGCGAATACAGAATGCGGCTTGTTCGCCGGCATTACAAGTGTCTCGCCTGCGCTCACAAAATACTCTACGCCGTCTACGGTGAACTTGCCTTCACCTTCGAGCACAGTCACCATCGCATCACCAGTCGAGCCGTGTGTGCCGATCTCCTCGCCCTTATCAAATGCAAATACGGTGATGCTGAGCGCATCATTCTGTGCCAGAGTCTTACTTACGACCTGTCCTTCCTCTGCGTTTACGAGTGCAGACAGTGCTACAACCTCCTCATGAGGGATATTCTTCAAATATTTCTGTGACATATGTTTCATCCTCCTGTCATTTTATTTTCTCTACTATAACATATGTTGTACGTTCCGGGTGAATTTATTCTATGTTTTCTTCCCCTCGCGCGTCTCATCTTTTTTAAGAAAAAGCTCCGAAAATGCTTTCACATTCCCGGAGCCTGTCGTCTGTGGAATCTTAATATTCGTCCTCGACACCGTCTTCTTTCTCACTGATATCATTGACGGGCTTTTCCAGACCTTCGATCGTGATATGATGCTTCTCTGCATAATCCCATAAAGCTGCGTGGATCGCCTCCTCAGCTAACAGGGAGCAATGTACCTTTACCGGGGGAAGTCCATCCAGCGCTTCCATAACTGCCTTATTCGTAACCTGCAGCGCCTCCTGGACTGTCTTGCCCTTTACCAGCTCTGTCGCCATGCTGCTCGTCGCTACCGCAGCACCACAGCCAAACGTCTTGAACTTGCAGTCCTGAATGATACCATTGTCATCAATATCCAGATACATACGCATGATATCACCGCACTTCGCGTTACCGACAGTACCTACACCACTCGCATCTTCGATCTCTCCGACATTTCGCGGATTGTTAAAATGATCCATTACTTTTTCGCTGTACATACTTATCTATTTCCTCTCTATACTTAACTTCTATATCTTATCTGTGTCTTATCTATGTCTTATCTGTGTCAGGTTGCTGTTATTTTGTCACTGTTCACTCGTATCAGTAACATTATTTGCCCTGTTTCTTCACAAAATCCTCATACAGCGGTGACATTGACCGTAACTGCTCGATGATCTTCTTCAGCTCGTCCACTGTATAATCAATGTCCTCCATCGTTGTCTCCTGTGAGAGTGTCAGACGCAGAGAACCATGTGCGATCTCATGCGGCAGCCCGATGGCAAGCAATACGTGTGACGGGTCCAGAGAACCGGATGTGCACGCACTACCACTGGAAGCACAGATACCCTTCTGATCCAGCTTAATCAGCATAGACTCACCCTCGATAAAACGGAAGCAGAAGTTCGCATTGTTCGGCAGACGATTCGTGCGGTCTCCGTCCAGACGGCTATAAGGAATCTCTGCGAGCACGCGCTCAATCAGATGATCTCTGAGCTTACACTCATAGGCCATGCGCTCCTCCATCTTCTCGTCAGCGATCTGTGCTGCCTTTGCCATTCCGATGATTCCGGGAACGTTATGTGTACCGGCACGACGTCTGCGTTCCTGTGCTCCGCCATGGATAAACGAACCACTCTTGATGCCTTTCCGGATATACATGATACCGATACCCTTCGGCCCATTGATCTTATGTCCGCTGGCTGAGAGCATATCGATATTCATCTCATCGACATTGATCGGAATATGCGCAAATGCCTGTACCGCATCTGTATGGAAAAATACGTTGTGCTTTCTCGCGATCTCTCCGATCTCCTTCAACGGCTGGATCGTTCCGATCTCGTTATTTGCAGCCATCACGGAAATCATGATCGTATCCGGACGGATCGCTGCCTTCAGCTCGTCCAGACGGATCTTTCCATTCTCATCGACATTCACATAGGTCACTTCATAGCCATGCTTTTCCAGCCATTCACATGTATGCAGAATGGCATGGTGCTCAATCTTGGATGTGATGATATGCTTACCTTTGTTCGCGTAAGCCTCTGCAGTTGCCTTGAGTGCCCAGTTATCAGACTCACTGCCGCCACCGGTAAAATAGATCTCCTCCGGCTTGGCTCCGAGGATACCAGCGATCGTTGCACGCGCCTGCTCCATATCATCCTTGATCTTTCCGGCAAAGGAATACACGCTGGAAGGATTTCCATAATATTCTGTAAAATAAGGCGTCATCGCCTCCATCACTTCAGGCACGACTTTTGTTGTCGCTGCGTTATCTAAATAAATTAACTTCATATCAGTTCCTCTTTCTAGTATGATTTACATACAAATACTAAAATAATAATAGCATGAATTACTATATTTTATGCAATCATTATAACGCTTTTCTTTTCGTTGTCAAGCGCGTACCCTAGTGCCTTGCTATGCAAAGAAGTCTATGCTATACTGTGTTTAAAAAATAATACAAAATACAAAGGAGCGTGATTATCATGTCTGAAACAATGAAGGATTATGAGGCAGAGATCAATGCCTCTTTTCGCAAGATCGGCGTTGGGGACATCGTCACCGGAACTGTCATCGCTGTCACTGAGGAAGAGATCACTCTGGATCTGCGCTACTACGCATCCGGTATCATCAAAGCCGAAGACTATTCCGATGATCCCGATTGCATGTTAAAGGAAGCCGTTCAGGTCGGTGATACGATCGAAGCCACTGTTATCCGTACAGATGACGGAGCCGGCAATATCCTGTTATCCAAAAAGGAAGCCAACCATGTACTCGCATGGGATGTGTTAAAGGGCTATCTCGAGGATGAGAGCGTCCATACCGTGCGCATCAAGGGGATCGTCCCCAGCGGTGTCGTCGCATATCTCGAGGGTATCCGCGGCTTCATTCCCGCAAGCCAGTTGAGCCTCGATTACGTCGAAGACTGCAATCCCTGGCTCGGCAAAGATCTGGATGTGACTGTCATCACCGTTGATCCTCAAAAGGAGCGGCTGGTCATGTCCGCTAAAACAGTACTCCGCAAACAGCAGGAGGAAGCCCGCAATCACAAGATCTCCATGCTTGTACCGGGTTCTGTCGTTGAAGGAACGGTCGAAAGCCTCATGCCTTATGGCGCTTTCGTCAACTTAGGCGATGGTCTGAGCGGTCTCGTACACATCTCCCAGATCAGCGAAAAGCGCATCAAACATCCGGGCGAAGTATTAAAAGAAGGCGAGAAAGTCCATGCTAAGATCCTCAATACCAACGATGGCAAGATCAGTCTCTCGATCAAAGCCTTACAGGAAGAGATGACCGATACAGAATCAGAGAATGCCGAAGCGATCGAGTACACAACCGATGAACAGGCAACGACCAGTCTCGGCAGCCTGCTTGCAGGATTAAAACTTGACTAATTTTCTCATTACCTGCATGACTGGCAGATGTGTGACAAGAAGAAACGAGGGTTATGCATATGCATAACCCTTTTGTTACATAACACACTCCGTGTGGATCTCAAGATTCTTATCTTTTCCTCACACTGAATCCAAATGTCCCCAGTGCTTTTCCAAGTTTAAAATATGTGCCATGCGAATAGGCAACCAGTCCAGCATCGTTCAAATGGAACGTTCCCTTTTCATCCATATAACGTTCATCCACAGTCACACTGACGACCTCTGCCAGAAACATGTCGTGACTGCCGAGCGGGATGACCTGCTTCACGCGGCAGGCCAGATTGACCGGGCTCTCTGCGATCGCCGGTGCCGCAACACCCTCGACCGCCACCGGCGTCAGCTTCATCTGAGAAAATTTATCAACATCCCTGCCAGAGCGCACCCCACAATAATCACATGCATGTACGAGCGGCTCGTTCACCAGATTTACGACAAACTCCCCCGTTTCGTTCAAAATTGCGTGGGAATAGCGCTCCTTGCGTACCGAGATAGACAGCATGACCGGATCGGAATTGACCGTACCTGCCCAGGCGACTGTGATGATATTTGGCTTCTCACCCTCACGAGCCAGACTCACCATGACAGCCGGAACCGGATATAACATATTCCCCGCACGCCAGGTCTGCTTTTTTCCGATCGTACTTTTTGCACTTTTTTTCTCATTTGCCAGCTGATAATTTTTACTAGTTGAATTTTTTTTGTGCTTTTTATTTATATGCTTTATATGCATATCCGTTTGCTTTTCTATATTCTTTTCTTTATGCTTTTCTGTACGCTTATCTTTATATTTATCTTCATAGTTCTTTTTTGCTGCCATATGTCAGGACTCCTGTAACGCGCGGATCAGTTCCGGGATAAACTGCTTTTTGCGGGACACCACTCCCTTTAAGAGCGTCTCGTTTTCTTCTATCGTAGCATTCACAAATGCCTGTGAGAGAATCCGAGCTGCACCCTCTCCCGCACACAGAATCTCCGACTGCTCCTGCACAATATTGGTCAGCATGATAAATACCATATCCAGCTTGCGCTCTAACAGCATCGTATCCAGATATTCCTGCATACGCCGCTTTACCTCCTCCAGATCCAACGCACTCATTGCACTGATCTGGCTGACACCGAACGTCACCTTCTCTGCCGTAAATGTCTTAAAATCAAGATAACAGATCTCCTCGATCGTCTTTTTACTGAAATCACTGCCTGCGCGGAACATATTGCTCGCAAATGTCTCGATATCGATCCCTGCAATCTGCGCCAGCGTCTGTGCCGCCAGCTTATCAAACTGTGTGCAGGTAGGCGAACGGAACATCAGCGTATCCGATATGATCGCCGCACACAACAGTCCTGCGATCTTGGGATCGACCTCGATCCCCTTCTCCTGATACATACTCCATATAATAGAAGAAGTAGAACCAAGTGGCTGGTTGCGGAAAAATACCGGTGACATCGTCTCGAGACTGCCAATCCTGTGATGGTCGATGATCTCTAAGATCTCCGCACCGGAGATACCATCGACTGCCTGTGTTTTTTCATTGTGATCGACTAAGATCACACGCTTTTTTTGCATATTTAAGAGGTTACGCCGGGAAATCATACCCACATAGTCTCCGTTTTCATCCAATACCGGAAAATCTCTGTGCCGCTCCTTGGACATGACCTCACGGATATCCTCGACATAGTCATCCAGTTCGAAGGTAATGAGATTATTTTTCGTCATGATCGAACGGATCGGCATACTCTGGTTGATCAGGCGTGCAGTCGTAAACGTATCATACGGTGTCGAGATGAGCACACAATCACGGTTCGCCGCCATGTCCAGAATCTGCTTTGACACCTGTGATCCGCCACAGATAATCATGCAGCTCACATCCAGCTCCAGAGAACGCACCTGCATCTCCTCGCGGTCTCCCAGAATCACCAGATCATCCTTTGCAATATATTCCTCTACACGCTCCCTGTTACCGGCAGCGACTTCGACCTTTCCATGCATGAAAATACCATGTTCATTTCCGGTCAGCAGTGTACCGTTCAGCGTCTCTATGATATTGTGATAACGCGGCCGCGCCTGTGAGAGGCTCTCCTGATTTGATACTTCCATATAACACATGGCAATATCATTGTTCGAGATCAGGCCTGCCAGCTTGCGCGATTCATTTACGATCGGCAGTGTCACAACACGCTCTGTCTGCATGAGCTCCCACGCCTTTTTGAGCGTAATGCCCTCGCGCACACCCGCGGTACGGCGGATGTTGATATCCTTGACCTGCGCACCCACGTCAGAGACTTCTTCCGGCACATCCACACCAAAATAATCGAGTACATACTGTGTCTCTCCATTCATGGCACCGGCGCGTTTTGGCACGTAATGGTCTCTCTCTGTCTGATTTTTCAACGCGGCATATGCAATTGCCGCACAAATAGAATCAGTGTCCGGATTCTTATGACCGATGATCCAGACACTGTTTGTTTCCTGATAATTCATATACTTCCTATATCCTATTCACTTACTTATGACCCGGTCTGTGGCATATTTTTGCCTGTTATCTTATCGTATGATCAGCAATGCGATAATTCCGGCGATGCCGAGCAGATTCAATACCGATATGACCAGCGATGCACGGATCATCGATGCATGACGACCCATCTGGGTATTCAGACCATCCATCTGCTCCTGTATCTGTCCACGGATCTTCTCATCACCTTCAGACAACAGCTTGCTCTGCTCGTCCAGCGATACCTGTATATTCCGGTAACACTTGACGTCTTCGGCGTGGATCTTCTCCACAATATCTGCCTTGAGTGTCGTCATCTGGCTATTCATCTCCGTAGAGAGTTCACCGATCTGTCCAGAGTGATCCAACTGCTCCAGCTGCTCCTTCAATCCTTCCAGACTACGGGTATTCTGGTCAATCATGTTCTGAGTCGCAGCTTCCACAACCTGTCTGGTCTTTTCTGTCGACTGATTGATCTCGTGCGTGATATTCTGTGTCAGATTCTGGGTCAGGTTCTGCGACAGACCGCCGACCTCTTTGCTGACTGTATCCGACAATCCGCTCATCTGTGTCCGGACACCCATAGACATCGCATCGATGCGCTGTGTCACCTGCTTCATGATCTTATCTGCTTCTCCCTGACGCGCATGAACCATACGATCCAGTGAGCTCGCTCTGGCAGCGCGTTCTTCTACGACACCCTGCAGTTCTTTTGCCTTTGATTCGCGGTTCTGCATGAGCTCCTGCAGCTGCTTTGCCTTCTCGCGAAATTCATCTATCTGCTGAATTAACACATCTTCCTTGTCCATATCTATCATATCTGCCACATCCATCCCTATTTTCTGAGAAATATCTTCCAATTCATCCGTCTCAGTGACCGAATCCTGCAACGAAATCGCAGCCTCCTCATCATCCGGTGCAATCGGTTCATCCACTTCAGGCGCATCCGCGATCTCCGGCTCCGGGGAATCCATATTCTCCGGTTCGGGAGCATTCATATTTTCCGGTTCGGGAGTATTCATGTCCTCCGGCTCAAACATATCTTCCGGTTCATCATAAAAATCCGGTTCTGCCACCGGCTCACTCGGTTCCGGCTTCACCTTTTGCGTATGTACCTCTTCCTGCCTATGTGTAACAGCCGCTGATCGCGATGCGGATACAGCCTTTTTTTCAGGCTTTCTCTGTGATCTGCGGAACCACTCCTCTATCTGAAGCATAGCTTTCCTCCTACTATGGCTAAATGTCACGGTTTAGTATCTTCACAGCTAAACTCCATTTTATTCTAACACCTGAAATAGATTTTGTAAATGCTATTTGAACATCGTCCGGCAGATCTTCTTACCAGCTTCGGTCTTAAAAATGCGTTCATACACATTTTCTACCTGCTGTTTGTCCACACCATTGATGCGGAAGCCTTCCTCAAACAGATTCACGAGAAAATCTGCCTCGACCAGAATCTGATAATCGATGCCATCTATATTCGTGTAAGTGTGATGATGACCAACGAGATAGCTCACACGCTCGATGATCTTCGGATCATAGTTTAACTCCGCGAGCATTTTTTCGGCGTAGGCAGGTCCTTCCTTTTCCTGCAGAGGCCCTTCACAGCTGCCATATTTTTCCTCCGCGATACGGATACCAATATCGTGTACAATCGTCGCTGTCTCAATTAAAAAGATCTCGTCCTCACTGAGTCCCTCCATCTTTGCAATCAGCTCACCAAAACGATGCACCTTCATAAAATGCTGGATACGCTCTGCATCCCCGGCATAGAAATCTATCATTTTTAATGTGAGTTCATCTAATACATTCATCGCATGCTCTCCTTTTGTATGGATAGAAATACCCTGCAGGCGACTCTGCCCGCAGGGTATCAATATCATTGGTATGTGGCTGAATTATTTATATAACTCAACTAACTTCTGTAAGTGCTCGAAACGAGCCTTTGCAGCTTCCTCAGACTCCTTGAACAGTCTCTCAGCTCTCTCAGGGAACGGCTTAACAAGACGTGTATAACGTGCCTCGTTGTTCAGGAAATCCTGATATGTGCCGTCTCCGGCCTTAGATGTCAAGGTGAACGGGTTCTTGCCCTCTGCCTTTAATGCAGGGTTGAATGAGAACAGGTTCCAGTAACCAGAAGCTACTGCCTTCTTCATCTCATCCTGGCAGTGGTTCATACCACCCTTAGCGATACCGTGTAACTCACAAGGAGCATATCCGATGATCAGGGAAGGTCCGTTGTATGCCTCAGCCTCAGCGATAGCCTTTACAGCCTGTGCAGGGTTTGCACCCAGAGCGATCTGAGCTACATATACATAGCCATAGCTCATAGCGATCTCTGACAGAGACTTCTTGCCAATCTCTTTACCTGCAGCAGCGAACTGGCAAACCTCACCGATGTTAGAAGCCTTAGAAGCCTGTCCACCGGTATTAGAGTACATCTCGGTATCGAATACCATAACGTTTACGTTCTCGCCAGAAGCAAGTACGTGATCGAGTCCGCCGAATCCGATATCGTATGCCCATCCGTCACCACCGAAGATCCATACAGATTTCTTTCCGAGGTAATCCTTCTTGTCGATTGCAGCCTGTGCATCAGGACATCCTGCTGCAGCAGCCTTCTCTAACTCAGCAATGAGTGCCTTGGTAGGCTCTACGTTTGCCTTGGTGTTATCCTTGGTCTCCATGAACTGATCAAATGCAGCCTTTAACTCAGCAGATGCCTTGTCTGAGCTTGCACAAGCCTTTGCAGACTCGATCGCCATGTCACGCAGATACTTCTGTCCAACTTCCATACCAAGACCATGCTCAGCATTGTCCTCGAACAGTGAGTTAGACCATGCGGGTCCCTTCTTGGAATCCTTATTTACAGTATAAGGTGAGGTAGCTGCCGGGTTACCCCAGATAGAAGAACATCCTGTTGCGTTAGAGATGTACATCTGCTCACCAAATAACTGGGTAATCAATCTTGCATAAGAGGTCTCAGCACATCCTGCACAAGAGCCAGAGAACTCAAGTAAGGGCTGGTTGAACTGTGATCCCTTAGGTGTAGTATCAGAAAGACCGATATCCTTCTTTCCTACGTTTGCTACTAAATAATCAAATACGGGCTGCTCTGCTGCCTGTGACTCCTGAGGAACCATCTTGATAGCTGCAGTCGGGCAGACAGTGATACACTCGCCGCATCCCATACAGTCTAACGGAGATACGCTCATGGTGTACTTGTACTCGCCAGCCTTCGGCTTCATATCTGCTAACTTGATGTTAGAAGGAGCTGCCTTGACCTCGTCATCGCTCAGTAAGAACGGACGGATGGTAGCATGTGAGCAGACAAATGCACAGTTGTTACACTGGATACACTTCTCAGCGTCCCACTCAGGAACAGTAACGGCTGTACCACGCTTCTCGTATGCAGATGCACCAGTCTGGAACTGACCATCCTCGATACCCTTGAATGCAGATACAGGGAGGCTGTCTCCATCCATCTTAGAGATAGGATCTAACAGCTTGTTGACCATATCTACGACCTCAGGACGACCGGTCTTCTCAGCCTTAGCAGCATCCGGAGCCGGATTCTTCCATGAATCGGGGATCTCTACTTTGTGTACAGCATCTACACCGGCATCGATAGCCTTGTAGTTCATCTCTACGACAGCGTCACCCTTCTTTGAGTAAGACTTCTTAGCTGCCTGCTTCATGAACTCGATCGCATCATCGATCGGCATAACATCTGCTAACTTGAAGAAAGCTGACTGTAAGATGGTGTTGGTTCTCTTACCCATACCGATCTCGATTGCCTTGTCGATTGCGTTGATGGTGTATAACTGAATATTGTTATCAGCAATATACTTCTTTGCCTCTGCGTTCAGATGATGATCTAACTCTTCGTCTGACCACTGGCAGTTGATCATGAATACTCCGCCCGGCTTTACATCCTGAACCATCTTCATGCCCTGGATTACATATGCAGGGTTGTGGCAGGCTACGAAATCTGCCTGGTTGATGTAGTAAGGGCTCTTGATCGGGTTGTCACCAAAACGTAAGTGTGAAATGGTTACACCACCGGTCTTCTTTGAGTCATACTGGAAGTATGCCTGGATATACTTATCTGTGTGGTCACCGATGATCTTTGTAGAGTTCTTGTTAGCACCTACAGTACCATCTCCGCCGAGACCCCAGAACTTGCACTCTTTTGTACCAGCTGCTGAAGTGATCGGAGCGGGCTTAACCTCAGGTAAGCTCAACTCGGTTACGTCATCGACGATACCGATTGTGAAACGAGCCTTGGGAGCATCTTTCTCCAGCTCTTTGTATACAGCGAATACAGATGAAGGAGGAGTATCCTTTGATCCTAAGCCGTAACGTCCACCTGTTAAGATGATGTCATTTAAGCCAGCCTCACGCAGTGTGGT
This sequence comes from bacterium, assembly GCA_050874485.1. Taxonomy (GTDB): domain Bacteria; phylum Bacillota; class Clostridia; order Lachnospirales; family Lachnospiraceae; genus W0P33-017. The sequence goes on along the minus strand of JBNMKT010000042.1, from coordinate 4,631 downwards.
AGCTACATCCAGGTATAACGGCTCTCCAAGAGATCCGGGCTCCTTTGTTCTGTCTAATACAGCGATCTTCTTAGCGGTCTTAGGGATAACCTTTAAGATAGCCTGTGAAGACCAGGGACGATATAAGCGAACCTTAATCAGTCCGACCTTCTCACCCTTAGCTGTTAAATAATCAATAACCTCTTCTGCAACGTCACAGATAGATCCCATAGCGATGATCACGCGGTCAGCGTCCTCTGCTCCGTAGTAGTTGAACAGGTCATAGTTTGTTCCTAACTTCTCGTTGACTTTCTTCATGTACTTCTCAACAACTGCGGGAAGTGCATCATAGAAACCATTACATGCCTCACGATGCTGGAAGAAAACGTCTCCGTTCTCGTGTGAACCACGAGCTGCAGGATGCTCAGGATTTAATGCATGCTCACGGAACTCTTTTACAGCGTCCATCGGGCACATATCCTTCAGATCCTCATAGTCCCATTTCTCGATCTTCTGGATCTCGTGAGAGGTACGGAATCCATCGAAGAAGTTTACGAAAGGAACTTTTCCCTCTAATGCTGCACAGTGTGCAACGGGGCTTAAGTCCATAACCTCCTGAGGGTTGGTCTCTGCTAACATAGCGAAACCTGTCTGACGGCAAGCGTATACGTCACTGTGATCACCGAAGATGTTCAGTGCGTGTGAAGATACGGTACGTGCAGATACGTGGAATACAGAAGGTAAATTCTCACCTGCGATCTTGTACATGTTGGGGATCATCAGTAATAATCCCTGTGAAGCAGTAAAGGTAGTTGTCAAAGCACCTGCTGCAAGGGAACCGTGTACGGTACCTGCTGCTCCGGCCTCAGACTCCATCTCTACAACCTTAACGGTATTTCCAAAAATGTTCTTCTGTCCTGCTGCTGACCACTGATCGACGGTATCAGCCATCGGAGAAGACGGTGTGATAGGATAGATACCAGCTACTTCTGTGTAGGCATAAGCTACATGAGCGGCAGCGGTATTACCATCCATTGACTGTTTTGCTCTGGGCATTGGTATATCCTCCTTTATTGTTCGCGTCGAATTTCGACACATGTTTTGTCATATCGACCTACCATATATATTAGCATTTATTTTTTCGATTGTAAAGGTTCGGGTCTGTACTAAACCAAGTGCAAAAATAGTTACTGTTCAGGCAGTACCTGAGCACTTTGCTGCTCGGGTACGTAAGAATATGATTCAGGTATGAGCAGGCTCTTTTGCGAAGCAAGACTTGAAATGAGCCTGCGAATCGTTACTGGAACGAGGCACGAGTGAACAGTAACCAAAAATACGGCAGACCTAACTACAGTCTGCCGTATCGATACCCCTTATGGTCTGTTATTTAGTTATCCTCTGAATCACTCTCTGACATCGAGTAGACAGCTCTCTTGCGAGCCATCTCATCGCTCTCGAGATATTCATCGTAGGTCGTGATCTTGTCGATGATTGATCCGTCAGGCATGAACTCGATGATACGGTTTGCCGTCGTCTGTACGACCTGATGGTCACGAGAAGCAAACAGTAGCACACCGGGGAACTTGATCATGCCGTTATTTAATGCTGTGATACTCTCCATATCCAGGTGGTCGGTCGGCTCATCTAAGATCAGCACATTTGATCCCTCGATCATCATACGCGATAACAGTACACGCACTTTCTCACCACCGGAGAGCACCTTCATGCGCTTCATGCCGTCCTCACCTGCAAACAGCATACGTCCGAGGAAGCCGCGCACATAAGTCGCATCCTTGATCTCCGAGAACTGGGTCAGCCAGTCGGTGATCGCCAGATCATTATCATTAAATATAGAAGAATTATCCTTCGGGAAATAGGACTGGCTCGTCGTCACGCCCCACTTGTAATTGCCCTCATCCGGCTCCATCTCTCCTGCCAGAATCTTAAACAATGTCGTCTTTGCCAGCTCATTGCTGCCGACAAAGGCGATCTTATCATCATGTCCCATGATAAATGACACATCATTTAATACCTTGACACCATCGATCGTCTTGGAGATGTTGTGCACTTCGAGCACTTCATTTCCAATCTCACGGTTCGGACGGAAATCGATATACGGATATTTACGGCTGGACGGCTTCATCTCATCAAGCTGGATCTTCTCCAATGCACGTTTACGTGAAGTCGCCTGCTTTGATTTCGAAGCATTCGCGGAGAACCGTGAAATAAACTCCTGCAGCTCCTTGATCTTTTCCTCTTTCTTTTTATTTGCTTCCTTCATCTGCTTGATCAGAAGCTGGCTGGACTCGTACCAGAAATCATAGTTACCGGCATAGAGCTGGATCTTGCCGTAGTCAATGTCTGCCGTATGCGTACATACTTTATTTAAGAAATAACGGTCATGGGATACCACGATCACCGTATTATCAAAGTTGATCAGGAACTCCTCGAGCCATGAGATCGCATCGAGATCCAAGTGGTTCGTCGGCTCGTCGAGCAACAGAATATCAGGATTGCCAAACAATGCCTGTGCCAGCAATACCTTGACCTTGAGCGCACCCGGCAGATCCTTCATCAGTGTATAATGATCCTCGGTCGGAATACCCAGTCCATTGAGCAGTGTCGCTGCATCACTCTCTGCATTCCATCCGTCCATCTCTGCAAATTCCGCTTCGAGCTCGCTCGCACGGATGCCATCCTCATCGGTAAAATCCTCTTTCATATAGATCGCGTCTTTTTCCTTTGAGATATCATACAGTCTCTGGTTGCCCATAATAACTGTATCGAGCACGCTGTACTCATCATACTGGAAATGATCCTGTTTTAAGAAAGAGAGACGCTGACCGGGTGTGATGACGACATCTCCACTCGTCGGCTCCAGTTCACCGGTCAGAATTTTTAAAAATGTAGACTTTCCGGCACCGTTTGCGCCGATCAGTCCGTAACAGTTGCCCTCGGTAAATTTGATATTTACATCCTCAAACAGGGCTCTTTTTCCAAGTCGTAAGCTTACGTTATTTGCACTAATCATGGTCTATCCTCATTTATTATTGAATTATCACCTATTTTTTCGCATCAGCTATCATTATACATAAACTGATGGATTTTGCAAGTGAAAAAACGAGAGCAGCCTAAAACAAGGCTGCTCTCGCGCTTTTGCATTAGAAATATGAATTGTACAGCGATCCCTGTGTATACGCACTGCCATAGCTGCCGTATTTATTGTAGGTGTTCGCCTGCTTTGCCTCCATGTCCGCATAGGAATTCGCCATCGCAGACTTGGTAGCGATCGTGTAAGCATAAGAACCAGTTCCATTAAACAGGCTCTTGGCCACACTCATATCTGACTTTTTAAATGTACTCTCATCAATGGAAAGGCTACTGTCAGATCCGATCGTGATGCCGACCTTACTGAGCATATTTGCTTCCATCTTTGTGTAATTGACCATGCTCGTCGTCGTGTTGGCGATCTTGGAATCATTCGATTTTGCCGTCGCCTTCAGCACGTCATTGTAATCATCGACAAAGCTTTTTACCTTTTTATAGATCGCATCTGTATCATAATCTGTCGTCGTCTTTCCGTTCTCATCCGTAACAGTCTTCTTTTTAAATACGGATTTGGAACCGGTCGTATACAACTCCTTGCCGGAAGCGGTCAGCTCATCCGTCGTGCTCTGCAGCTCCTTGATCGTCGCGCTGCTGTCGGCTGCTGTCGATGTACTGCTCTTATTCGTCGCCTTATTGTAAGCAGACTTTACTGCATCATTATCGGTATTGTTGTAATATGCCCGGAGCAGCTTGCCGTAAGAGCCATTGCGGATCGCACTGTAGTCTGATAAGAGACTGCTCATTCCTGAAGAACTGCTGCTGTTCATGCTGGAAAATAAAGTATTGATATTATAATTAAAATTCATGCTATGTCACTCCTTTGATCGATACTCGAAATCACACCGATTTCGGTGAAACAGACATCCGTGTCTTACATCATCTCATACTCGCTATTATTGTTATCGGCAGACTCCACTGCCTTCTTAACCTTATTGTATATGCATTGATCAGAGAATGCAAGTATTTTTATGCCTGCCGAGCTGCCAGAATGCAACCGCACTCGCCGCCGCGACATTCAATGAATCCACCCCATGTGTCATCGGAATGCGCACGGTCACATCGCACGCGTGGATTGTCTCCGGTGCGAGTCCGTCTCCCTCTGTGCCGAGCACAACCGCCAGACGTTCCTTTTTTGCAAGTTCAGGGTCATCCAGACTGACCGAATCATCCCGCAGTGCCATCGCGACCGTGCAGAAGCCGAGTTTTTTCAATGTCTGCATGCCGTCAGCATCCATGATCGTCCATGGGATCTGAAATACGGTCCCCATGCTCACGCGCACCGCCCTGCGATAGAGTGGATCGCTGCAGCCCGATGTGCACAATACCGCATCCATGCCAAGCGCCGCCGCTGAGCGCATGATCGCACCGACATTCGTCGGATTGACGACATCCTCGAGTACCGCCACGCGGCTCGCACCCTCACACACAGCCTCCACTGACGGCAATGCCCTGCGGTTCATCGCACAGAGCATCCCGCGCGTCATCTGAAAGCCACGCATCTGTGCAAGTACGGCTGCTGGTGCCACATACACCGGCACACCCGG
>JBNMKT010000041.1:0-16678 GCA_050874485.1 bacterium | reverse complement strand
GTTTTTGTATTCGATCGCAGATGAAGGTGTGCAGTCATTTAAGATCCTTCCGGACGGAGATCTCGAACCGATCAACAAATCATGGATCGGTGGTATGAGAGGCTGCTTCCTTGATATATCAAATGATGACCGGTATCTGTTAGTTGGCGGTTATCATGACGGACGTGTATCTGTGATGCAGCTCGACCCGGTAGAGGGTACGATCGTTGGTATTGCGGACGGTGTGTTCCACAAGGGTATGGGACGTTGTATTGCGGAGAGAAGTTCCCGCCCGCATGTGAACTGTGTACGTTTTACCCCTGACCAGAAATACGTGTGTGCGATAGATGGTGGCCTTGATCAGGTAAAACTGTATCATATCGAAGAGGAGACCGGAAAGATCCATAATACGGATATCCTGCGTTGTCAGATCGATTCTGCGCCCAAGAGCATGCGTTTTTCAGATGACGGACGTTTTGCATATGTATTGTGTGAGCTGCTCAATTGTGTGAATGTCTATCGTTATGGGGAGTGTGACGGTGAGCCTGAATTTGAATTTTTACAGGAGATTACGACTACAGATAAGAAGGATGACGATATCTGCAGTGCGACCGCTATGACGATCTCACCGGATGGAAAACATCTGTATGTGGTCAATGCCGGAGTGAACTCCGCAGTGATCTATGATATTGATCCCGAGACTGGTATGCTGACGCTCAACTGCAACAGCAAGATCAGCGGTGAGTTCCCGAAGGCAGTGCGTGTATTCCCGGATAATGAGCATTTTATGACACTCAACCATGAGAATGACGAGATCTGCATTTTCAAGATGAATTATGAAGAACATTATTTCCTGATGCAGGGCAAGCCGCTGCATGTCGGCAAGCCGAACTGTGTGGCCATTCACAAATTACAGTAATCATAGGTGAATATAAAAATCCTGTCCACGTTTTGATATGTACCCTCTTTACTGGACAACCAGTAAGGAGGGTATTTTTATGCATTATAGTTATGAGTTTAAACTGATGTGTGTTGAATTGTATCATTCAGGTTCGTATCCCGATATCCCAGAAGGGGTGAATCCAGATACTCTCAAAAGTAATATACGAGAATGGTCCAGATTGGTTGATTTACATGGTCCAGAAATTTTAAAGCATAAGGTGTTTAATAAGGTGTGGACACCAGAAGAAAAGTTTGAACTGGTTTCAAAGGTCATTGCAGGCATGCCAAGAAAGAAAGTTGCCATAGAAGCAGGCATTAATACTGGAATGCTTTATCAATGGGTACACAAATATAAATTACAAGGATATAATGGGTTAGTAGAAAGTAAAAAAGGACGGTCAACAAAGGAATCGAGAATGAAGAAATCAACAAATCCATTACCTTTAACAGAATCAGAACGAGAAGAACTGATACGCTTGAGAGCTGAAAACGAGTATATCAAAGCGGAGAATGAAGTAATAAAAAAACGGATCGCCTTGAGGCAAGAAAAATGGGTTGCGCAACTCAAGGCGAAAAAGCAGCAATCATCAAAGAACTCAGAGAAAACGGATACCAATTAAAGTATCTGCTTAAAGCAATGCATATGGCTAGATCTACTTACTATTTTGAGATTAGTAGAAACGATGTTGTTGCCGAACGCAATCAAGAAGTACTAGAAAAAATAAAAGGTATTTTTGATGAGAATAAGCGCAGATATGGCGTAAGACGGATTCACCAAGAACTTATTAATCGCGGATATCAGGTGAACCATAAGAGAGTCCAGCGTCTTATGCATGAAGCAGGATTAGTTGGAAAACGGCCAAAGGAGAAATATCATTCTTATAAGGGTGAAGTTGGCAAAATTGCTGATAACATAATAGATAGAGACTTCAGCACAACTGCGCCTTTACAAAAATGGACCACCGATGTATCTCAGTTTAATTTTTCATGGGGAAAGTGTTATATATCTCCAGTATTAGATATGAATACGAATGAAATCATCTCATATGATTTATCTATGAGTCCTAATCTTGAACAGATAGAAAGAATGCTAGATAAAGCATTCGAAAAATTTCCTTCAGTTGAAGGTTTAATATTTCATTCTGATCAAGGCTGGCAGTATCAACATGCCTATTATAGAAATGCTTTACAGGAACATGGAATTATACAATCCATGTCACGAAAAGGTAATTGCTATGATAATTGTATTATGGAGACATTCTTTGGAAGATTAAAAAATGAGATGTATTATGGCTATGAGAAAGATTATTCTTCTTTCGAAGAATTTTCACAAGCGGTTGAAGACTATATAGATTATTATAATAACAAAAGAATTCAGGCAAAAACAAAATGGATGCCACCTGTGCAATACAGGATAGCATCCATGTGTTCAGCCTAGTTCGTAAATATGTGTCCAGGATTCTGGGTACATATCATTTCTGTGGACAGGATTTTTTGATGTGCATTTCTTATTTTACAAGCAGATCCATGAGGTATTCGTAGACATGTTCACTTTGCTGCTTCCAGTTATCACAGATTGCCACGGCGATCTCTTCGTTTGGCACGGTGATCGTCAGGTCGATCCGTGAGTGTTCACGCTCCTTGAGCTGACAGCGAACCGCGAACTGATCACCGGGTGCTTTATAGTAATCTGCCAGAACGGAGGCTGCTTCACGGATTGCGAGCCGGTTGGCATTCAGATATTCATAGATATCTGATTGAATTCCTGTGGAGAGCTTGTCAGAAAAAAATGACAGCGTCTGTGTACCGGCAGGGGTGATGGAATAACGGGTGTTGTTGTGCGTTGCCTCTTTTTTGATAAAAGCATTTTCATCCAGTTCGTGAAGTGCCTCTTGTACAGTGAAGTAGTTGGTATATTCTTTTTCTAAAAAGAAGTCGCAAAGCTGTGGACCGGAGAGCGGTGCCTCGGAGCGCTCCAGCAATGCGAGAATCATCAATTTGTAAGTCGTTAACGGTTCAGCCATATCTGATTCCCTCTTTCTATATAATAATTTCTGATCGTTTATAGGGTATTATAATAGGGTACTATATTTTCCCTGCCACGTATCCCGTTCGCGGAAGATGGCATGGATGCGGTTGAGTACATGTTTCTTGTTTCCGCTCCACATGGGTGCGATGAGCAGTCGTTTCGGGCCGTCTCCGGTGATCCGGTGCAGTACGATATGAGGTGGTATGCGTTCGATACATGTCACAATGAACTGACAGTATTCCTCTTCGGAAAAGACCGGAAACGGAGCAGACTCATATTCGGCAGCCAGATCCGTGTCTTTTAGTATGTGTAATAGCTGCAATTTCAGTCCTGCGACTGGTAACTGGCAGACGCGCATGATAGACTGCAGCATCTGTGCCTGTGTCTCATCCGGCAGCCCAAGGATCAGATGTGCGATCACGGGAATGCCGGCGTGGTGCAGACGCATAATCGCCTGTTCGCAGTCTGCATAGGTGAAACCACTGCGTACATGACGTAAGGACGCATCAAAAGTGCTCTGTACGCCCAGTTCAATCCATACTGGCTTGTGAAAGGTATCACGCAGTTCGCACAGCAGCGCTAGCACTTCATCGGGCAGACAGTCCACACGGGTCGCGATCGAGAGTGCAACGATCTCCTCTGGCTGCAGGCTCTCGGAAAAAACAGTACGCAGATAGGAGATATCTGCGTAGGTGTTTGTATATGCCTGAAAGTAGGCGATAAAATGTCTGGCATTTGTTTTGGCAGCTATGCGGTTTTTGGCTTCGTATAACTGTTCCGTGACAGAACGGCTGCGGTCGGCTGCAAAATCGCCGGAGCCTCCCGCGCTGCAAAAGCTGCAGCCGCGTGTCCCCAGTGTGCCATCACGGTTGGGACAGGAAAAACCACCATCCAGAGAAAGCCGGTAGATCTTTTCACCAAATGTCTGTTTGAGATAGCAGTCCAGGCTATAATAGGGTTTGCCCAGCCAGTCGGGGCGTCCGGTGTCATATTTAGCGTTTGATTTCATAATATCAGATACCTTTTGGCAGGTATGTATCAGCGGATATGATCGCGGACCGCTTTGCTCACCACATCTGCAACACGCGGATCAAATGCCTCCGGCATGATAAATTCATCGTTCAGTTCCTCATCGGATACGAGACCTGCGATCGCTTCCGCAGCAGCGAGTTTCATCTCTTCTGTGATCTGCTTGGCATGTCCCTCCAGTGCACCACGGAAAATACCGGGGAAGGCAACCACATTGTTTACCTGATTCGGGAAATCACTGCGGCCGGTTCCGACAATGCGTGCACCTGCGGCACGGGCTACATCAGGCATGATCTCGGGCACCGGGTTGGCCATTGCAAATAAAATAGAGTCGTGGTTCATGGATGCGACCATCTCTGCGGATACGATACCGGGCGCTGAGACACCGACAAAGATATCGGCACCTTTTAGTGCGTCAGCCAGAGTACCGGTTGCATGACTTAAATTTGTGACCTTTGTCATCTCTTTCTGCATCCAGTTCAGGTTCGGGTAATCAGGACCGATGATGCCTTCTTTATCACACATGGTCACATTTTTAAAACCGTAGGTCAGTAAGAGCTTGGTGATCGCAACACCGGCAGACCCGGCACCGTTGACAACGACTTTGCAGTCTTCCTTTTTCTTGCCTGTTACACGAAGACCGTTGATGATGCCGGCGAGAACGACGATTGCCGTGCCATGCTGGTCATCGTGAAAGACCGGAATGTCCAGCATCTCTTTTAAACGCTCCTCTATCTCAAAGCAGCGGGGAGCAGAGATATCCTCTAAGTTAATGCCGCCAAAACAGGGGGCAATATTCTTCACGGTCTGAATGATCTCCTCCGTATCCTGGGTATCCAGACAGATCGGCACAGCGTTTACATCTGCGAATTCCTTGAACAATACGCACTTTCCTTCCATGACAGGCATGGCAGCGTAGGCTCCGATATTTCCCAGACCGAGCACGGCGCTTCCATCGGAAACGACTGCCACGGTATTGGCTTTGATCGTATAGTTGTATACCTCTTCGGGATGCTCTGCGATGATCTTGCACGGTTCTGCGACACCGGGTGTATAGGCGATCGCCAGTGCCTCACGATCCTTGACAGGGGCCTTTGAGACAGTTACCAGTTTTCCGTTCCATTCTCTATGCAGCCGGATGGCTTTTTCTTTCTGATCCATGATCTTACTCCTTATTCTGTGAATTTATAAAAATCATAACACTTCTCAAGTGCTAAATCAAGCGCGAGTGGCGGTGTGTGGCAGGCATGAAGTAACAGTTCAGCCCGCACCATTCGCAAAGACGCCTGATAGTGTTTTTCTGGTGATGACTGGACTGTTACATGAAAAATAGTACTTCCTATTTTAGAAAGAATAGTGTATAATATAAAATATCTTTTTTTCAAATCATTGTTTTCCCCATTGAGAGTATAATAATTAGGAGATTTCAGATATGGATAATATGCGAGAAAAGTATGAGTCGCTGAGTGTGGCAGCGCTCAAGGATCTGGCTAAAGCACGCGGGCTGAAAAGCATTTCAGGGCTAAAAAAGGCAGAGGTGATAGAGGCTATGCTGGCGGAAGACCAGCGGCTCAAGCAGATTAAGAAGCGTGAGGACGAAGCGGCGCAGAACAGAGAAAAAGCAAAAAAAGAGCGCAGCACACAGGCAGAACAGAGTGCCCCGGAGCATACGGAGAAGAGCACAGACAGGAATGCGGACCGGAATACAGAACGGAATACAGATCGAAATACAGAGCAGGGTGAGATGCCCAACACCAATCTCGACAGTGGTATCACTGCAAACGGTATTCTGGAAGTCATGCAGGAGGGATACGGATTTATCCGCTGCGCGAATTATCTGCCCGGTGAGAATGATGTATATGTATCACCGTCACAGATCCGCAGATTCCGCCTCAAGACCGGTGATATTGTATGCGGAAATACGAGAATCAAGACACAGAGTGAGAAGTTCTCTGCACTGTTGTATATTACAACGATCAATGGTTATCCGCCGTCAGTGGCAGGCAAGCGCAAGAATTTCGAAGATCTGACACCGATCTTTCCGAATGAGCGGCTGCGTCTCGAGACAGAGCGTGGAGGGCTGGCGATGCGTATCGTAGACCTTGTATCCCCGATCGGTAAAGGTCAGCGTGGTATGATCGTATCTCCGCCAAAGGCAGGAAAAACGACATTATTAAAAGAAGTGGCGAGATCGGTCAAGCAGAACAATCCGGAGATGCACCTGATCATCCTGCTGATCGACGAGCGTCCGGAGGAAGTCACAGATATCAAGGAAGCGATCGAGGGTGATAATGTAGAGGTCATTTATTCGACGTTTGATGAACAGCCGGAGCGCCACAAGCGTGTGTCGGAGATGGTCGTGGAGCGTGCAAAGCGTCTCGTGGAGCATGGCAAGGATGTGATGATCCTGTTGGATAGTATCACCAGACTGGCACGGGCATACAATCTGACCGTTCCACCGAGTGGCCGTACACTGTCCGGTGGTCTGGATCCTGCAGCCCTGCATATGCCCAAGCGCTTCTTCGGCGCAGCGCGTAACATGCGCGAGGGAGGCAGCCTGACCATACTGGCGACTGCACTGGTGGATACCGGCAGCAAGATGGATGACGTGGTCTACGAGGAGTTCAAAGGAACTGGTAATATGGAACTGGTACTCGACCGCAAACTCTCCGAGAAGCGGGTGTTCCCTGCGCTTGATATTACCAAATCGAGCACAAGACGCGAGGATCTGCTGCTCGACCGGGAAGAGCGCGAGGCAGTGACGATCATGCGCCGTGCGATCAACGGAATGAAGACGGATGAGGCTGTCGAGACGATTCTGAATATGTTTGCGCATACGCGGAATAATCACGAATATGTGCAGCAGGTGATCAAAAAGAAATTTTTGTAAAAATACTTGCATTACATAATTCGTTATGCTACAATGAATAAGCTGTTGTGAGAATGCGACAGACACAGAACGTTCATTCACAGATATGAACATAGATAGATTTTAGATTAATATTTCGAGTAGTGAGGTGAAAAAGATGCAGACAGAGATCCAGCCCGAATACTATGAGGCAACCGTTACTTGCAACTGTGGCAACACATTCGTAACAGGTTCTACAAAGAAGGAAATCCATGTTGAGATTTGTTCTAAGTGCCATCCGTTCTACACAGGACAGCAGAAGGCTAACCAGGCACGCGGACGTATTGAGCAGTTCAACAAGAAATACGGCATGAAATAATCACATGGGAACTAAGGTTGAAGTTGCTACAGCTTCAACCTTTTTTACATTACAGGAAATTTGACAATGAGATATTCAGGAATCGGAGGACAGGCCGTACTTGAGGGTGTCATGATGAAAAATAAGGATACCTATGCGGTGGCTGTCCGCAAGAGCGACGGAGAGATCGTCGTAGAGAAAAAGGAATATAAGAGTCTGTTTGGAAACGGAGCAGTCACGCGCTGGCCGCTTGTGCGGGGTGTTGTGAACTTTGTGGATTCGCTGGTACTCGGAATGAGCAGCCTGTCGTTTTCATCTTCTTTTTTTGAGGAAGAGGAGACCAAAGAGCTGAGTGAGGATCAGGCGGCGAAGAAGGAGAAGCAGGAGCATGTGATGATGGGTGGTACGATCGTTCTCTCGATTGTGCTGGCCGTAGCGATCTTTATGCTGCTGCCGTATTGGTTGTCCACCTTATTTTCCGGACTTGGCTGGTCAGATACGGCGATCGCGGTCATGGAGGGCTTGCTGCGCGTAGTGATCTTTCTGGCATATATTGTGGGCATCTCGCTCATGAAGGATATCCAGCGCGTATATATGTACCATGGCGCAGAACATAAGTGTATCAACTGTATCGAACACGGGATGGATCTGAACGTGGAAAATGTGCGGAAGAGCTCGAGACTGCACAAGCGCTGCGGAACGAGTTTTCTGTTTTTTGTGATTATGGTGAGCGTGATTCTGTTCATTTTTATCCGGGTGGATTCACCACTGCTGCGTGTGCTCGTGCGTATCTTGCTGATTCCTGTGATTGCAGGTATATCCTATGAGCTGATCCATCTGGCAGGGCGCAGCGAGGGCAAGGTGATCGGGCTGCTCAGCAAGCCCGGAATGCTGTTGCAGAAGCTGACAACGCGCGAGCCGGATGATGCGATGATCGAGGTGGGTATCGCTTCCGTAGAGGCGGTATTTGACTGGAGAGCTTACGTGCAGGAAATACGTGAGTGACAATGTGCGGATACATCTGGAGGGAGGCTGACAGATGACATACAGAGAAGCAGAGCAAAAAGGTGAGCGGCTGTTGCAGGCGGCGGGGATCGCCGATGCAAAGACAGACGCATGGCTGTTGTTGGAGATGGTAGCACATATTGACCGCAGCTTTTATTTTATGCATAGTGGCGATGAGGTAGAGCCGGAGATCCTGTCGGAGTATGAGCGCGTGCTGGAAAAACGCACAGAGCATGTGCCGCTGCAGTATATTACCGGTGAGCAGGAATTTATGGGGATGACGTTCCATGTCAACTCCAATGTGCTGATCCCCAGACAGGATACGGAAACACTGGTGGAGGAGACGTTAAAGGTATTGGAACCAAATATGCAGCTCCTTGATCTGTGTACAGGTTCCGGCTGTGTACTGCTCAGTATTTTGAAAAATGCGCCTACCGTCAGAGGTGTGGGCAGTGATATCAGCAAGCAGGCATTGCTGGTCGCCAAGGAAAATGCCAGGCTGCATGAACTGGATGCGGAGTGGGTGCGCAGTAATTTGTTTGATAATATCAGTGATTCGTTTGATGTGATTGTATCCAATCCCCCTTATATTGCGCAGGAGGAGATCTTAAAGCTTATGCCGGAGGTGAGCCAGTTCGAGCCGCTGCAGGCATTGGATGGTGGTGTGGACGGACTCGATTTTTATCGCAGTATCACAAGTGAAGCACCGAAATATCTGAAGGAGAACGGCTGGCTGCTCTTTGAGATCGGTTATGACCAGGGAGAGGCCGTGCGTCAGCTGATGCATGAGGCAGGCTTTGAGGGTGTGCTGGTGATCAAAGATCTGGCAGGAAATGACCGGGTTGTGAGAGGGTATCTTGCTGCCAACCGTGAATAAAAAGGAGAAAAGACATGTTTGACAAATTAGAGGATCTGTTGGTCCGATATGATGAGATCATGAGTGAGCTGTCGGAGCCGGATGTGGCAAATGATGCCAACCGTTTCCGCAAGCTGATGAAGGAGCAGAGTGACCTCGCACCGATCGTCGAGGCATTCCGTGAATATAAAAAGAGTAAACAGGCAATCGAGGATGCACTCGTGATGCTTGATGAGGAGAGCGACGAGGAGATGAAGGAGCTCGCCAAGGAAGAATTAAACGAGGCAAAGGCAAATGTGGCAGAGCTCGAAGAAAAGCTCAAGATTCTGTTGCTGCCGAAAGACCCCAACGATGATAAGAACGTAATTGTGGAGATCCGTGCGGGCGCAGGCGGAGAGGAAGCAGCCTTATTTGCAGCTGAGATCTACCGCATGTATGTGCATTATGCAGAGAGCCGCCGCTGGAAGGTGGAGACACTCGAGGCAGATGAGACCGGTATCGGTGGTATGAAATCTGTAGATTTCATGGTCACCGGAGCAGGGGCATATTCGGTATTAAAATATGAGTCTGGTGTACACCGCGTACAGCGTGTGCCGGAGACAGAGTCACAGGGCCGCATCCAGACATCTACCTGTACAGTAGCAGTGATGCCTGAGGCAGAGGAGGTCGATATCCAGATCGATGAGAAGGATATCCGTATCGATGTGATGCGTGCATCCGGAAACGGTGGTCAGTGTGTCAACACGACAGATTCAGCAGTGCGTCTGACACATTATCCGACTGGAATCGTGATTTACAGCCAGACCGAGAAGTCACAGCTGCAGAACAAGGAAAAAGCATTCGCCTTGCTGCGTTCGAAATTATACGATTTGGAGCTGCAGAAAAAGCAGGATGCTGAGTCCGAGGCACGCCGCAGCCAGATCGGAACCGGAGACCGCTCCGAGAAGATCCGTACCTACAACTTCCCTCAGGGACGCGTGACCGATCACCGCATCAACCTGACTCTGTACAAGCTGGACAAGATCATGAACGGTGACATTCAGGAGATCATCGATGCATGTATCGCGGCAGATCAGGCAAAGAAATTGAGCAATATGGAGAATGATGGCTAAAGGAAGTTGAAAAAGGATATAATTATGGTATAATTAGCCCATACGTTAGGAGGTGTATATTATGCCACAAATAATTCCAATAAAAGACTTGAAGAATACATCGGAGATATCTGATATGTGCCATAAGGCTGAGGGGCCGATTTATGTTACTAAAAATGGCTATGGCGATATGGTAATTATGAGCATGGAGATCTATGAGTCAACGATGAAACAGATTTCTATGTACAGAGATATAGAGATATCTGAAAAACAGGTAGAGGCAGGACAGGTAAAAGATGCCAGAACAGCGCTTAGAGAAACGAGGGCAAAGTATGGCTTATAAATTAAATGTTACTGAGCATGCCGGTGAATTGCTTGATAATCTTGTATATCATTTGATTTATTGCTTAAAGAATGAACAGGCTGCAAAGCACTTGTTAGATAGTATTGATGTCATTTATGACAGGCTGGAGAATAATCCGTTTCAGTTCGTAGAGTGTAGAGATGCATATCTGGCTAGAAAAGGGTATCGAGAGGCAGTTGTGCCACAGATGAATTATATCATCATTTTTGATGTGAGAGCAGATGTTGTAAATATAGTCGGCGTTTTCCACCAGTTAGAAAATTATCAGAATAAATTGTAATATACTTGCGGGGCAGACCGGAGCCAGTCGAAAGACTGGCTCTCATTTTTTGACTGAATTGACTTTTCACATCTGATCAGTTAATGTGGAATATACTTATAGCTGAAATCAATTCTATTGAAATTCTATTGAAATTTTATTGATAAGAACAGGTGGGTAAAGATATTTGAAGAAACTATTAGTGATCTCAGACAATCATGGTTACACACATCAGTTACGCGAAGTGATCGACCGGGAGATGCCATTTGATTTATTTTTGCACTGCGGAGACGGTGAGTGCGCTAAAACAGAGTATGAGCGGCTGCTGCCGCCACTCATGGCATCGATTTATCTAAAGGGAAATTGTGATTTTCTGCCGTTTCGACCGATGGCACGATTTGCCCTGGAAGGCGTAGAGATCTTTGCGGTACATGGACATAAGCAGGCGGTCAAACAGGATTTTTCGGTATTGGAGTATGAAGCAGGAAAGCAGGGTGCGCAGCTGATCTGCTATGGACATACACACCGGGCAGAGATTCATGAGACCGATGGCAGGACATTTGTCAATCCCGGAAGCTTTACCGGTTATCATTCGCCGACACGAAGCACTTATGCAGTGGTAGAAGTAGCGGACGGACAGGTGATCCGTGCAGAAATAAAGCCCGTTAATATATAGAAAATGCCGTATGAAGAAGGAGCACAGATGAAAGAACACGTATCAGAACATACAAAAAAATATACAAATAAAAAACTTGCGGTGATATTCCCGGGTATTGGGTATCACACAGATAAGCCACTGCTGTATTACAGCAAAAAACTAGCCGGAGAACGTGCATATGAAGTCATAGAAGTGAACTATGGTGCATTGCCCTCTGGTGTGAAAGGAAATGCGAAAAAGATGCGTGAAGCATATACGCTGGCACTGCAGTATGCAACAGAGCAATTAGCTGGAGTATGTTTTGCAGATTATGAAGAAGTGCTGTTTGTATCGAAAAGTGTCGGGACTGCCGTCGCAGCTGCGTATGCACAGAGGAATCATATCCATGCCCGTCAGATTTATTACACACCTGTGGCAGAATCCTTTGAGGCAATCACCCAGGAAGGGATTGTGTTCCATGGTACGGCCGATCCGTGGGCAGATACAGCAGTCATCAAGGCAGAGTGTGAGAAACGAGACCTGCCGCTCTATCTGACAGAGCAGGCGAATCATTCGATGGAAACCGGAAATGTAGGGCGGGATCTTGTGATTTTGAGAGAAATCATGGAGCAGACGGCAGCTTATATGGATCGTGAGTTTTGAGATTCCCTGAAAAAGAAAAAAGCTCTTGACTAAAGTCCAGCTTTAGGTTGTACAATCGTAGAAAAACCGTTCGTGATAGAAGGAGGAAGAAACACATGTATTTTGATGGAATAAAGAAGAATTTTGGTTTTGGATGTATGAGACTTCCGATGCTGGAGAATGGGACGGATGTGGATCTCGCACAGACATCAGAGATGGTAGATCTGTTTTTGGAACAAGGATTTAACTACTTTGATACTGCGCATGGATATCTCGGCGGTGCGAGTGAACTGGCGATCAGGGATTGCCTGACAACGCGGCATAAACGTGAGGAGTATATTCTGACAGATAAACTGACGATGCAGTATTTTAATAAGCAGGAGGATATCCGGCCGTTTTTTGAGAGCCAGCTGGAGGCATGCGGAGTCACATATTTTGACTTTTATCTGATGCATGCACAGTCAAAGGACATTTTTGCACATTTCAAAAAGTGCCATGCGTATGAGACGGCACTGGAGTTAAAGGCTGAGGGAAAGATCCAGCATTTCGGTATCTCTTTCCATGACAGGGCAGAGGTGCTGGAGGAGATTTTGCAGGAATATCCGCAGATCGAAGTCGTACAGATCCAGTTTAACTATGTGGACTATGAAGATCCTGCTGTGCAGAGTAGAAAATGCTATGAGGTCTGTCGGAAATATAACAAGCCCGTGATCATTATGGAGCCGGTCAAAGGTGGCAATCTCGTGAATCTGCCGGAGGATGCAAAACAGATCTTAGACGATCTGGGTGGTGGCAGTACAGCGAGCTATGCCGTGCGTTTTGCGGCCAGCTTTGATGGCGTGATGATGGTGCTCTCAGGTATGAGTAATCTGGAGCAGATGCAGGATAATCTGGGCTATATGAAGGATTTTAAACCGCTGAACGAGACAGAACTGGCTGCAGTCAGATCCGTTGCGGATGTATTTCATTCCAAGCATATGATTCCCTGTACTGCGTGCCGTTACTGTGTGGACGGATGTCCGAAACATATCTCCATACCGGATCTGTTTGCCTGCATGAATGCCAAGACCGTATTCCATGACTGGAATGCAGATTACTATTATGGTCAGGTACATACCGTACATAATGGCAAGGCAAGCGAGTGTATCCGCTGTGGAAAGTGTGAGACAGTATACCCGCAGCACTTAGAAATCAGAACTCTGTTACAAGCGGTTGCAAAAGAATTTGAACAGCAATAACTATTTATACACCTGCAATCTCGTCTATTTTACGAATCTCTTCATCTGAAAAAGCGGCGCTCTCTATGACCTTGATGTTATCCAGTATCTGTCCGGGTCTGGAGGCGCCGATCAGTACACTGGTCACGACATCATCTTTGATCACCCATTTCAGAGCCATCTGTGCCAGACTCTCGCCACGCTGGGCAGCGATCTCATTTAAAGCCTGAATCTGATGAATCCGTTCGTCGGTAAATTGTTCTTTTTTAAGGAAGCGTCCGTCTGTATTGACGCGGCTGTCTGCCGGGATGCCATGCAGATAGCGGTCGGTCAGCATTCCCTGTGCCAGCGGGCTGAAAGCGATGATTCCCTTGCCTTCTTCCTGAGCGGCCTGTTTGAGACCATTTTTCTCGATCGTGCGGTCAAAAATGGAGTAGCGGTTCTGGTTGATGACAAACGGACAGTGCAGGTCGCGTAAGATCGCAGCCGCACGTTTCATAGTTGCACCGTCGTAATTGGATATTCCGGCATACAGTGCTTTGCCACTCTTTACGGCCTGATCGAGTGCACCCATTGTCTCCTCCAACGGTGTATCCGGATCCATGCGGTGATGGTAGAAGATATCGACATAATCGAGTCCCATGCGCTGCAGGCTCTGATCCAGACTGGCCAGCAGATATTTGCGGCTGCCCCAATTGCCGTAGGGCCCTTTCCACATGTCATAGCCGGCTTTGGTACTGATGATGAGCTCATCGCGGTATGCTGTAAAATTCTCTTTTAACAACTTTCCCAGATTTGACTCGGCACTGCCATATTCCGGCCCATAATTATTGGCCAGGTCAAAATGTGTAATCCCATGGTCAAAGGCTGTGAATACCATTTCGCGCATATTTTCATAGACGCCGGTATCACCAAAATTGTGCCAGAATCCCAGTGATACTTCCGGCAGCTTCAGACCACTGTTTCCGCAGCGGTTGTATACCATGTTGTCATATCTTGTGTCTTTTGCCTGATACATAATGTCCCCTCCTTGAGATGATTTGCTGTTTCATCATAGCACATATATGCAAATGAAAAAAGATTTTTTAGCTAGCTGCATAGGTGTCCTCACGTTGCCGGTGCAGGACTTTTGTATAGTGTCCAAGTGTTGGCTGGATTTACGAAGGGATTTGTGCTATGATAATTCTATTTTAGGAATTATGGGAGTTATGAGAGATGACTGCAACAGATAACAGGACATATTATTTGCAAAAGACATGGGTCGTGTGTGCACTGGCGCTTGTCTGCACATTTTTGTGGGGAAGTGCGTTCCCATGTATCAAGCTGGGATATGCATGGTTTGAGATGGCTGCGGGTGATACATGGACGCAGATCTTGTTTGCGGGCAGCAGGTTTGCGCTCGCAGGGATGCTCACGGTACTGATCGGCAGTCTATCAGGAGGGAAAATGCTCATCCCGCCCAGAAGTGCCATGCCTGAGGTTCTGAAGCTGTCGGTATTTCAGACGATGCTGCAATATATCTTTTTCTATATCGGACTGGCGCATAACAGCGGCGTGAAGTCTTCGATTATAAATGGATCGAGTACGTTTTTTGTGATTCTCGTGGCGAGCCTGATCTTTCGGCAGGAGCAGCTGGATCTGAAAAAAATCGCGGGATGTGTGATTGGTTTTGTGGGTGTGATACTGGTGAGTATGAACGGTCAGAAGATCGATAGGAACCTTAGCCTGATGGGCGATGGCAGCCTGTTTTTATCTGCGTTGTCGTATGCGTTTTCATCCTGTCTGATGAAAAAGTATTCGAAGAAAGACAATCCGGTCATGCTAAGCGGTTATCAGTTCATTGTTGGCGGCATTGTGATGATTGTGCTCGGACTGGTGATGGGTGGACGGATCACACATGTATCGGTGCGCGCTGTGCTGATGCTATGTTATCTGGCATGCATTTCGGCGGTGGCGTACTCCCTGTGGAGTATTTTGTTAAAATATAACCCGGTGTCAAAGGTCGCGATCTTCGGATTCGCCAACCCGGTGTTCGGTGTGCTGCTGTCAGCATGGTGGCTTGGTGAGGGTACAAATGAGCTGGGCTGGAATGCATTGGCCGCGTTGCTCCTCGTCTGCATCGGAATATGCATTGTGAATTTCAAAAAAGAATAGGAGCGGGAATTACGCAGGAGAAAAGGGGAAATGGATAGTAGTTTTTTTGGTACGGAAAAAATCAGCAGGATCATATGGAAGATCGCGCCTCCGGTCATGCTGGCGCAGCTGATACAGGCATTGTATAACATTGTGGATAGTCTGTTTGTCGGCAGATATTCCGAGAGCGGACTGACGGCACTTTCGATCGTATATCCGCTGCAGCTGCTCATGATCGCGCTCGGTGTCGGTACCGGAGTAGGTATCAATACGAGTGTGGCATATTATCTGGGAGTCCGGGAGCAAAAACAGGCAGATGAAGCAGCGGGAACCGCGGCTCCGCTCGGGCTTGTGTTATGGGGACTGTTTGCGTTGATCTGTTACTTTGTGATGCCTGCGTATGCGCGGATGTCGACCGACTCGCAGATCGTCATAGAAGAAGTCATCTGCTACGGCAGAATCGTGTGCGTATGCAGTATCGGACTGTTTTTAGAGAGTGTCTGGAGCAAGGTGCTGCAGGCAAACGGAGATATGAAGACACCGATGGCTGCGCAGATCATCGGTGCGGTTGTCAACATTGTGCTCGATCCGATCCTGATCTTTGGATTGTTCGGAGTGCCACAGATGGGGATTGCCGGAGCTGCGGTTGCGACAGTCGTTGGCCAGATTGCGGCAGCACTGATTGTCATGAAAAAAGCATATCGCCGTTCGCCGGCATGGAGACGGTATCCGGCGATCGTAAAGAAAATCTATGTACTTGGCATTCCGAATATTCTCATGCAGTCCGCATATACATTTTACATCTTAGGGTTGAACCTGATTCTGGCGACATTTTCGGATCAGGCGGTGACGGCACTTGGATTGTATTATAAATGGCAGACATTCTTTTTCATTCCGCTCGGTGCGCTGCAGACATGTATCGTGCCGGTGCTCAGCTATAATTATGCGGCAGCAGATATCGGACGCTGCAAAAAGACATTGTCGGTATCACTGCTCTGGGGCGAGATATTGATGTTCATTGGCACGCTGTGCTTTGAACTGATTCCGGCGCAGATGCTGTCTGTGTTTACGTCTGATGCGCAGGTGATCGAGATCGGGGCATACGGGTTTCGCTGGATCGGAATTGGTTTCCTGCCGATGGTGACATCACTGATCTTTCCGGTATTTTTCCAGGCAATCGGCAGTGCATGGAAGAGCTCCCTGCTCACCATCGTGCGCACGGTCGTATTGTTTGTGCCGTTAGGATATGTCTTTTCACGGTTCGGACTGCATACGTTCTGGCTGACGTT
>JBNMKT010000040.1:0-16796 GCA_050874485.1 bacterium | reverse complement strand
TCTCCCATCGGCGGACGCAGGTATTTGTCCAGTGTATATCCGGTCTTTTCTTTAAACAGACGCTCCAGTCCTGTCAACTCTTCTTTCACCTTCGTTGTCGACAAAGACGGCATGCTCGGATGACTCATCGTATGACTGCCTACCAGATGCCCCTCCTTCTTCATCCGCTTACACAGACCCGGATTTGCCTTCACATAATGTTCGGTCACAAAAAAGACCGCTTTTGCATCATATTTCTTTAATGCATCCAGGATTTTTGCCGTATATCCATTCTCATATCCGCAATCAAATGCAAAATAAATGACCTTGTCCTTTGCCTGATCATCATAATAATAGGCATGATACTTTTTCAGATCTTTCGCAGAATCCGCCCCTTTCGGCGCTTTATGATCCTTATTCCGTACTACATACCACTCCTTTTTGGTGTTGGAATAGCTGCTGTAATCTGTGGTTGCCGCGTAAACCGATAATGGTTGCAGCATCGCTGCCCCCAGCAGCAATGCAAGCATCATACACAATAATCTGTTATATACATGTTTTTGCTTCATACATCCTCCGTTTAGAACAATCGAATGCCCGCTTTGCGAAACTTCTATTGGCATGAACAAAACAGCACCGACTGTATGACCAGCCGATGCTGTTTGATTCTTTTACACCTTATGCCTCATGAATAAACTTAATGACTTTCTTCGGACATTTGTTTGCACAAGCGCCACAGTGTACACACTTCGTATAATCAATACGTGCAATGTTATCGATTACAGTAATCGCACCATGCTCGCAAGTCTTCTCACACAGATGACATCCGATACATCCTGCTCCACAGGCATCGATCACGGCTTTACCCTTATTCTTGGATACGCAGCGAACCACGTACTGTGCATCATACGGGATGAGCTCGATCAGGCTCTTCGGACAGGTAGCAACACATTTACCACATGCCTTACATGCCTCTTTATCAACTTTAGCGACACCGTCAACGATATGGATCGCATCAAACGGACATGCCTTTACGCAGGAACCATAGCCCAGGCAACCATAGTTACATGACTTCGGACCACCATTCGGCACATATTTCATGGCTGTACAATCCATCAGACCGGTATAGTCATAATCAGCCTTGCTGACCTCTTTGTTTCCGGAGCATTTTACAAATGCTACCATACGCACACTGTCATCAGCTTCCACACCCATGATCGCACCGATCTGTGTTGCTACCGGAGCCCCACCGACCGGACACTGGTTGATCGGGGCCTCGCCCTTGGCGATCGCAGCCGCCAGTCCGGAACATCCGGCATATCCACAACCACCACAGTTATTTCCAGGCAATACGCCTAAAATAGCTTCTTCTTTTTCATCTACCTCAACCGCAAGCTTCTCACCAGCAATGCCAAGGAAGAATCCAATTAAAACACCTGTGCAGCCAACTACGATAGCGGCTACAAGAATTGCTGTAAAATTCATGTTCTTCTCCTTCCTAGATCATTCCTGAGAAGCCCATAAATGCGATAGACATCAGAGCTGCTGTGATCAGGACGATCGCTGTACCTCTGAAAGGCTTCGGAATATCATTGTACTCGATTTTCTCACGGAGACCTGCCATCAGCACGATCGCGATGAAAAATCCAAATGCAGTTGCAAAACCGTTTACGACACTCTCAAGAATGCCATACTCTTTGGTCACGTTTGTCAATGCGACACCGAGTACCGCACAGTTTGTGGTGATCAGAGGCAGATACACGCCGAGTGATTCATACAGCGGAGGCATCTTTTTCTTTAAAAACATCTCTACAAACTGTACCAGACATGCAATGACCAGAATATAGACGATCGTCTTTAAATAGGTCAGGTCAATACCGATACTCATCAGATAAGTATTTGCAAGAATGTACTTGTAAATCAGCGCTGTCACAAAGGATGACAGTGTGATAACGAATACGACCGCGCCGCCCATACCGGCAGCCGTCTCTGTTTTCTTTGATACGCCGAGGAACGGGCAGATACCTAAGAACTGACTCAGCACGACATTATTGACGATCGCAGAACCAACAGCGATCAGTATGAGTTCTTTCATCAGTCTGTTACCTCCTTCTTATCCGCACATACACTTGAATGTGCACAATTTGAGCAGTCACCGCTTAAGCATCCTGCGGGTTCTGCTAAAGGTGTACCCTTCTCCTCCATCTTACGACGGATGATGTTCATGCCTGCAACGAGGAATGCCAGTACCAGGAATGCACCAGGTGCCATAACAAAGATGGTGATCGGTGTAAACCAGCTCAGGGACAATACCTGTACACCAAAGATCTGTCCAGCACCGAGTAACTCACGAACCAGACCGATACAGGTCAGACCGAGTGTGAAACCAAGTCCCATTCCGATACCATCAAAGATAGACGGTAATACAGGATTTTTGGATGCATAGCTCTCTGCACGGCCTAAAATAATACAGTTTACAACGATCAGCGGAATGTACACACCGAGCGCTGCAGACAGCGACTGCAGATATGCTTTCATCAAAAACTCTACAATCGTAACCAGTGATGCAACAATAACGATGAATGCCGGCATACGCACACCATCCGGAATCACTTTACGAAATGCTGAGATCAACAGGTTCGACAGTACCAAAACGACTGTCGTGGAAAGACCCATACCTAATCCGTTGATCGCAGATGAGGTAACCGCCAGCGTCGGACACATACCAAGCATCAGCACGAATGTGGGGTTTTCCTTGATAATACCGTTATATAAACGTTCTACATACTTATTCATTACTGTGCACCTCCTAATTCTGCGTGGAAATAGGTAAGAGCTGCATTGACACCATTAGCCATTGCCTTGGAAGTAATCGTCGCACCGGAGATCGACTCGATCTCATTGTCAGATGAAGGCGTGTTCTTCACTACTTCGAACGTGTCTACCAGTTTACCCTTAAACTGTGAGTAGAAATCTTCATCCTGTGCCTTCATACCAAGTCCGGGTGTCTCCGCAATGCTTGTAATGGAATATCCATTTACGGTTCCATCATTCTGGATACCTACAGAAAAGGTAATCGTAGACTGGCTGGCATCCTTTGCAGTCACAGTCACAACATAACCGAGCGGTGAACCGGAAGCATCCTTTGCCACCTGAATATCATCGATGGAATCTGTATAGCCTGCCGCTACTACTTCCTCAGTCGCAGCCGTTTTGTCAAAACCTTCAAGTGCTTCAAATGAATCTGCATCCTCAAATACTTCTTTATATGCAGCCTGTGCAGCCGCTGCATTCGCATCCGCGATCGGCTGCTTTGTAATCTCATAAACAAGTCCGAGCAGGAAACCCAGAATTAACGTAAAAGCTGTGAGGATGACGGCATCATGAACGATCTTTTTCGTATTCATACTATTTGCCCTCCTTCTTCTCTTTTACCTGACCAAACGCACGCGGGATGGTGATCTTCTCAATCATCGGAACGAGCAGGTTGCTCAGGATGATCGCAAAAGAAACACCCTCTGCATTTGCACCGAAGCAACGGAACAATCCGGTCAGAATACCGCAGCAGATACCAAACAGAATCCGTCCACGCGGTGTGATCGGGCTCGTGACATAGTCAGTCGCCATAAAGAATGCTCCGAGCATAATACCACCACTGCACAGCTGTGCAACGATATAATACATATCGAATCCATGTCCGCCAAAGAGCAGCATAAAGATCACAAAAGTGATCAGATAGCTGGCGGGGATCGCCAAAGTAATGACACCGAGTAAAATCAGGATGATTGCTCCGATCAGGATCGCAATCGTACTCGTCTCACCGATTGTACCTGCGGTGCGTCCAATCAAAGCATCCATGCTGTTGATGATCTCACCGTTTCTCATCGCAGCCAACGGTGTAGCTCCGGTATAAGTATCGGTCTGGAAATTCGTCATATCAGCAGCAAATGCGATCAGCAGGAAACATCTCGCACCAAGTGCCGGGTTCATAAAGTTCTGACCCAATCCGCCGAACATCATCTTAACGATCGCGATCGCGAACACACCACCGAGAGTACTGCTTCCCACCAGGGAAGATTCACCGGAAGGTTCAGTGCCAGCAGCAGTCCGGTAACGACTGCACTCAGATCACTGATCGTACTTTTCTTGTGAACGATTTTTTCAAACACCCACTCTGTGCCGACACAGCTTGCGATCGTGAGAACGATCAGCAGTAACGCTTTCGGGCCAAAGTTAAAGATACCAAACAGTGTCGTAGGCAGCAATGCCAGAATCACATATGCCATAATCCGGTTGGTAGAATCTTTCGCACGCACATGGGGTGATGATGAAACATGTAACATGTTATCCATGTCTAACACCTCTTTCTCTATTTTTTACGTCTTGCCGCAAGAATATCTTTTTTCATGGTCTTGATGGACTGTGCCAGAGGACGTCTTGCCGGGCAGATGAAACTGCAGCTTCCACACTCGATACATTCCATTCCGTTCCATTTTTCGAATTCTTCACCAAGCTTTAAATTTGCCTGCTTTGCAAGTCTTGAAGGTACAAGCATCTCAGGGCACGCTTCTACACAACGGCCGCAGTTGATACATGCACTCGGCTCCAGATGGGAAACATCATCGGAGGATAGACACAGCAGTGATGAATTGGTCTTTGTGATCGGTACATTCAGATCAAACATAGAAAATCCCATCATCGGTCCGCCGGAGATCATCTTCTCAGCTCCGGACTCCTTTAATCCACCGGCTGCTTCGAGCAGTTCTGCATAGTTGGTTCCGACACTCACATAGAAGTTGCGGGGATCTTTGACCGCATCACCCGTCACGGTAAAGATACGGTTCGTCACCGGTCTGCCCTCTTTGACTGCGCGATAGATACATACCAGTGTCTCTACGTTATCTACGATACATCCGGCATCTGCGGGAAGCATCTTGGAATTGATCTCTCTGCCTGTCACGGCTTTGATCAGCTGACGCTCACCACCCTGCGGATATTTGGTCTGCAGGGGAACGACCTCGATACGGGGCTCGTCCTTACACAGTGCCTCCAGCTTGGCAATACAATCCGGCTTGTTATTCTCGACACCGAGTACACCCTTTGCATTGTCAAATAACTGTAATACAATCTTGATTCCACCGACTAACAGCTCCGGATTGTCCATCATTCTGCGGTAATCGGATGTCAGATACGGCTCACACTCTGCACAGTTTGCAATAATGTAGTCGATCTTTGCCGGATCCTTCGGTGATAACTTTACGTGAGTGGGGAAACCTGCGCCACCCATACCTACCACTCCGGCTTTTTTTACTTTCTCAATAATCTCTTCCTTTGAAAGTGTCATGATGTCATCTACTGCATCATACTCCACTTCCTCATAGTTTCCGTCATTTTCGATGACGATCGAATTTACCATATCGCCGGTAGCGACACGGTGCAGTGCAATCGACTTGACAGTTCCCGAAACCGAAGAATAGATATTTGCTGAAACAAATCCGCCGGCTTCTGCTATCAGTTGTCCCTTCTTTACCGTATCACCGACTGCTACAACCGGCTGTGCGGGGGCACCGATATGCTGAGATACAGGGAACACCAGATCTCCCTTAGGCAAATAATCCTCTACAGGCTTGTCTTTTGACAACTCTTTGCCCTCGAAAGGATGCACTCCGCCTCTAAACGTTCGTAATCCCATCAAATTGACCTCTCTTTCCTTATATTTATTGCTGCAGAAGCTTCTATATGAAGCCGCTGTATATTAATTTAATTATAGCACAATGAGAAAGTTTGTCATAAAAAAATGATCAAAAATTGTCGTTATTTTGTCTTTTTTGGCGAACAAAAGTCGTGTATACTTATTTTACATTTTACAATAGGAGGGAGTAAGGTACTATGCAGCACTGGATCGATAAAACTATCGACTTCAAGCCTTCTGCATTCACGCAGGAACAACTGCAGCGCGGTGACCTGTTTCTGGATATCGAGACAACCGGTCTGTCCCGCAGCAGACACCAGATCTATCTGATCGGTCTGGCATTGTATACGGGAGGCAATGTATTCGAACTGCATCAGTTTTTCGCAGATCACAAGGATGAAGAACCCGGGATATTGCAATGCTTTCACACATATCTGGCACAGTCCCCCGTCAGGCGAATCATCACGTTCAATGGCAACAGCTTTGATCTGCCGTTTCTGTGTGAACGTGCTGGAGCTTATGGCCTCGGACTATCCTTTGATGCATATGAACTGTTTGACATATATAAGGAGTGCCGCAGACGGAAAAATATGCTGCAGCTGCAGAGTTATCGTCAGAAAGCACTGGAGCAGTTCTTAGGTATTGCCAGAGAAGACCTGTATTCCGGTGGCGATCTGATCAAAGTCTATGAAAACTATACCAGAAAACCTGACCCGGATGCCGCACACCTGCTGCGTCTGCATAACCTCGAGGATGTCCGGAATATGTATCAGCTGCTGGATATTTTTGCGTATGACCGGTTATTTTCCGAGGCAGCATCCGTTGAACAATCTTCGATTGAATCTTATACACAACTGGATGGCAGCGCTGCGGAAGAGCTCATTGTAACCCTGTCAGCACCATACCCACTCCCCGGCACACTCTCAGTGCGCCATCCGGTCAATGGTGTCTATCTGCGCACACACACCGATCATGTGTATGTCCGGATTCCTCTCTATCAGCGTATGGCACGTATGTATTATTTAGACTATAAAAATTATTTTTATCTTCCGGCAGAGGATATGGCGGTGCACAAATCGGTCGCTGTCAGCGTAGATCCCGCATATAGAAAAAAAGCGACCCCTGAGACATGTTACACAAGGGTCGCCGTGACTGATGATTTTTTAAATTCAAAACAATTATCGGAATACATGACACATATATTGCACAGCTTTCTGCCTGCATGAGGTCACATCCGGCTAGCTGCGCTCAAAAAAGAAAGATTTGTCGCGCTCGTAACCGAAATCCTTATAATTCATGATCTGCTCGGTACTTCCAATAAATAACACTCCACCAGGTACTAACGACTGGTAGAACTTCGCATAGATCTGATCCTTCGCTTCATCTGTAAAATAAATGACTACATTTCTGCACACAATCAGATGACAGCCTGACGGATACGGATCGCGGAGCAGATTGTGTTCCCTGAACTCTACACGCTGTTTGATCTCATCTGCAATCTGATACGAACTGCCGATCTGTTTAAAATATTTTTTCTTCAGATCCTCCGGGACAGACGCAATGCTCTTCTCATTATACAGACCAACCTTGGCTGCAGCGAGCACCTGTTTGTCGATATCCGTTGCAATAATACGGATATTGGTCAGCGGTAAATGACGGCTGAGTGCCATAACGAGCGAATACGGCTCATCTCCGGTTGAGCAGGCAGCACTCCAGATCGTCAGTTTCTTTCCAAACTTATTGATCAGCTTCGGAAATACTTCCTGATCCAGAATCTTCCACTGATCCGGGTTGCGATAGAACTCAGATACATTGATTGTGAGGAAGTTGACAAACTGTTCGAATTTGTCTTTATCCTGCTTGATCAATGCCACATATTTATCGTAGCTGTCAATTTTATTTTTTCCGATCAATGTATCGATTCTGCGACGCATCTGCTTTTCCTTATATGCGTTCAGATCAATCTTTGTGAGAGTCAGAATGTCTTTTTTAAACTTCTCATAATTATCTAACATAATTTTCTTTCCCCATTTTATAAATGAACGCGGTGAAATGATACCAAAAGGATCTGCCACCGACAACTTCTTATGGATGCATGTCAACCGAAAAATTCCCTGCGAGATGATCCCGCAGGGAAATAGGTCTTAATGATTACTCAGCATCCTCTGCGGGTGCTTCATCTGTATTCTCCTCTTCAGGAGCCAGTAATGCTTTCATGCTCAGGCTGATCTTCTTGTCTGCCTCATTGAAATCAACGATCTTTGCTTCGATCTCCTGTCCGATCTTTAATACATCAGACGGCTTCTCGATATGCTCTTTTGCGATCTGTGAAACGTGTAATAATGCATCGATTCCGGGAGTCAGCTCAACAAATGCACCAAAATCTGTCATACGTGCAACGGTTCCCTTTACGATATTACCTACCGCAAACTTCTCCTCTGCATTGTTCCAGGGATTTGCATCCGGGAACTTCATAGAAAGTGCAATCTTTGTATCCTTGATATCCTTGATGAATACCTTTACAGTATCGCCAACATTGAATACTTTCTTCGGGCTCTCGATTCTGCCCCAGCTCATCTCTGAAATATGAAGCAGTCCGTCAACACCACCCAGATCAATAAATGCGCCAAAATCTGTGACATTCTTAACAGTTCCTTCAATGACATCACCGATTTTGATCTTCTCAAACAGCTCCTTCTGAAGTTCTGCCTTCTTAGCAGCTACTAACTGCTTTCTGTCACCAATGATACGGCGTCTTCTGGGATTGAACTCGGTGATCACAAACTGGATCTCCTGTCCCTCGTACTTAGAGAGATCCTTCTCATAAGTGTCGCTTACAAGGCTTGCGGGAATGAATACGCGTGCCTCGTCAACGATCACACTGAGTCCGCCTGTGAGAACCTGTGCAACCTTTGCAGTCAGCACCTCACCGTTCTCGAATGCTTCCTCTAAGCGCTTGCTGCCTTTTTCTGCTGCAAGGCTCTTGTAAGAAAGAAGAACCTGTCCTTCGCCGTCATTGACTCTCTTTACTTTTGCTTCCATCTTGTCTCCTACAGAGACCATGGTGGTAAGGTCTGCGTTTGGCTCGTTGGTATACTCGCTGCGGCTGATGATTCCATCTGACTTATATCCGATGTTCAAGACAATCTCGTCCGGCTTTACATCGATGACCGTACCCTCCACTATTTCGTTTTGTCGGATTGTCTTTAAAGACTCTTCCAGCATTTGTTCAAAGCTCATTTCTGACATACTTTTGAACCTCCTCAATAATATTATTTGGGGTAGATGCCCCTGCTGTAATACCTACGTTGCCAAGTCCACGAAGTTCTGTCGAGTCCAAATCTTCCAGTGTCTGTATATAGTAAGTATTTTTACATTCATCCTTACATATTTCAAATAACTTCTGCGTATTCGAGCTGTGACTGCCTCCGATCACGATCATCGCATCAGATTCAGCCGCCAGCATACGCGCCTGCGTCTGCCGTTCTGCTGTTGCATTACAGATCGTATTTAAAATACATATGCATATATAATAACCTTTATTTTGAATAATTTCAACTAAATTCTTAAATTTCTTGTTGTTATATGTCGTTTGTGAAACGATACAGAGATTTTTCTTCTCCGGAAGGGAAAATGCCTCTGCCTCCTCAGCCGTTTCAATGACTGTTGTATGCTCCGGATCACACCATCCGCAGATTCCCTGCACTTCCGGATGTGACGGATTTCCGATAATAACTATATGGTCACCCGCCTTCGAGTGCTCTGCCACAATCCTGTGAATCTTCTTCACAAACGGACAGGTCGCATCCAGCACTTCAAACCCAGCTGCCTCCAGCTTCGTCTGTGTCTCCCGTCCGACTCCATGCGAACGGATGATCACGCGTCCTTTTTCCAGATCTTCGAGTTCATCAGTCGAATGAATGACCTTCACGCCTTTCCGCTCCAGATCACGGACAACCTCTTCATTGTGTATAATCGGCCCATATGTGTACAGAGCCCCAGGGATACAAGCCTGTTCATATACGAGATCTACTGCACGTTTGACGCCAAAACAAAATCCGGCGCTCTTCGCCACTTTCACATTCATATTATGCCTGCTTCTCCTTTACGATCTCTCGTATTGCTGACACAACCTGTTCGATATTCATCTCGGACGAATCTACCAGTATTGCATCGTCCGCCTGGCGCAGCGGTGACATTTCCCGGTGCATATCACGATAATCCCGTTCCTCTATGTCAGCCTCTATCTTGGACAGATCCGGCTGCTCACCCTTTGCAGCCAGCTCATCGAAGCGTCTTCTGGCGCGTGTCTCTACACTTGCCGTCAGATAAATCTTCACCTGTGCATCCGGCAGCACACACGTTCCGATATCCCTGCCATCCATAATCACATCTGTCGTCTGTGCCAGTCTCTGCTGCAGGGCAACCAGTTTTACCCTGACCGCCGGATAGACACTTGTGCTGGATGCCATGTTTCCAACCTGTTCGCTGCGCAGGCTTCCGGTTACATTCTCACCGTTCAGTAATACCTGCTGCGCACCATCCTCGTAGCGGATTGTCACATCCGCGCCCTCTACCGCTGCATTGATGGCTGACTCATCTTCCTTATCAATTCCCTGCTGCAGGAAATAATAGGCCATCGCCCGGTACATCGCACCCGTGTCCACATAGACATAGCCCAGTTCCTGCGCCAGCTTCTTTGCGATCGTGCTCTTTCCTGCACCTGCTGGTCCGTCAATTGCAATATTTATAGCCATGTGATGATATCCTTTCTATTCTATATTTCTATAACTTTCCATTCCATATTTTCCATTTTACGGCGCCGTCTTTTGCTGCTGTGCCGCACTATATCCGGCGAGATAACCGGTCGACCACGCGATCTGCAGGTTAAATCCACCGGTAAATGCATCCAGATCAAGCATTTCTCCTGCAAAATACAGCCCGGGCATCAGTTTTGACTCCATCGTAGACGGATTGACCTCTTTCAACGAGATGCCGCCACGTGTGATGATCGCCTCTTCAAACCCACGCAACGTGGTGAGTGTCATCGTAAAATCTTTCAGGCACGCAATGAGCGCAGCACGTTCCTCGCGTGTGATCTCGTTCACCTTTTTCTCCTCTGCAATCCCACTGCGCGCAACCAGAACCGGAAGCAGTTTTGCCGGAGCAAGCCCAGACAGCGAATTTTTAAACTGCTTATTTTTATTTTCTTCAAATTCTTTGAGCAGACGTTTATCGAGCTGTTCCTCGGACAATGCCGGTTTCCAGTCGAGATGCAGCGTGAGCGGCCCTTTTTGTATTGCGTCATTTAAAGCCGCGCTGGCTGTAAGCATGAGTGGCCCGCTGACACCAAAATGTGTAAACAGCATCTCCCCGAACTCATCATAAATCACTTTATTATTTTTTCCCGGATCAGAGATCTTTACACGTACATTTCTCGGTGCAAGTCCCTGTAATGCCTTGATATCCTCGTCTGAAACATTAAACGGAACAAGCGAAGGACGCAACGCAGTCACCGTATGGCCGAGTGATTTTGCCAGTTCATAACCACTGCCATCGGAACCGGTCGCCGGGTAAGACTTTCCTCCGGTCGCCAGCAGCACGCAGTCAGCCTCATACATCCGGTCATCCTGCAGCTGCAATCGGTAATGTCCATCCTCCAGATGCACGATCTGTTGTACCTTTGCATGATAGCTGACCTGAATCTTCGCACGATCCATCAGCCGTTTGAGTGTCCCGATCACATCCGAAGCATGATCAGACACCGGAAAAACACGGTTTCCACGTTCTACCTTCGTCCGCATCCCTGCCGACTCAAAGAAATCTATGACCTGATCGTTCGTAAACGAATAAAAAGCACTGTATAAAAACTTGGCATTTCTCGGCACATTCCGAAACAGATCTTCTACGTCACAGGCATTCGTCAGATTACATCTGCCCTTTCCCGTGATATAGATTTTTTTGCCTGGTTTCTCGTTGCGTTCAAGCACCAGTATGTCTTCACCCGGTATGCCATTTTGTGCCGCGGTAATCGCCGCCATCATGCCGGCCGCGCCTGCACCAACGATAATTAACTGATATTTATGCATGATCATCTCCCAGTTTGGCATAACGCATCTTCATGGAATCATCAATATAATTGATCTCATCACTCTCATAGACCTGATACTCATCCCAGATATTTTCCAGTTCCTCCAGCGTCTTGACAACCTCACCCTGCTTTTTCATGCACAATGCCACGATCAGCGCATTGATGACACTGAGTGGCGCGACCAGGGAATCCACGATGGATGCCATATCGCTGCTTGCAATCAGATTGCAGGAAGAATACAGATTCATGGGTGAATGTACACTGTCTGTCAGTGTGATGACCTTGGCGCTGCGGTTATTCGCAAATTCCATTGCCTTTAACGTGCGCATCGAATAGCGCGGAAAACTGATTCCGATAATCACATCATCCTTGCCGATGCGGACCATCTGCTCAAACAATTCGCTGGAATTGTTCGTATTGAGCTGTATGACCCGGTCAAACATCAGATGCAGATAGAACGCCAGAAAGCTCGCGAGCGGTGCACAGCTGCGGATTCCAACGACATAGATCGTCTTTGCCTTTAAAATCGTATCCACCGCCATCTCAAAAGCATCCTGATCGATATGTTCCAATGTATACTTTATTTTTTCCGCATCTGCCTGAAGTACTGTCTCTAATATCTGCGACTGGGTAATACGTCCGTATGTCACTTCCATACGCTGAATGGAATTGAGTTTGTTTCGAACCATCTCTTCAAGCGCTTTCTGAAACTCCGGGTAGCCCTTATATCCCAGATGGGAAGCGAAACGGACAACCGTAGACTCACTGACGCCGACAACCTCTCCCAGCTTTGCAGCCGTCAGAAATACGGCTTTATCATAATTGTCTGTAATATATGTAGCAAGGAGCTTCTGCCCCTTGCTCATACTGCTATATGCCTGATTGATACGATTGGTCAATTCATTCGTATTACTCATTTATTTATTCTCCTGCTGAGAATCTCCTTCTCCGGATTGCTGCTCCTGCGTTGCATCCGTATTCTGATCACCTGTGCCCTGATCATCCGTCTGCCCATCATCTGTATCGGTCGGCTCCTGCGACGGATCTTCCTGGGCCGGCAGATCGTCATACAGACACAGCTGTACATCTGAATTAACAACATACAATGCTCTTGATTTTGAAGCTGATAAATACTCATTTTTACGAGTATTTTTTGTCGGATTCTTAACCGTATAGGTCACCTTATACTTACCAGTGGCCTGCAGCTTCATACTCGTGCCCGGTTTTAAGGTTTTACTCTGTCCATCCGGCTTTTTCACTGTAATGACAACGGAATCATCTAATTTTGTACCACATGACAATGTTGCACTGACATCCTCCATCAATTGCTCATAGCTGAGTGTTTTTGTCAGTTTTCCAACTGCCAGAGCATCCCAGTCATACTCCGATGACAGGATCGGTCTGGACATATCAACAACTACAATCGTCTGATATTTAGTGGTTGCCTTCTGATTTGTCGGATTGGTGACCGTATAGCGGATCTTATAAGTTCCGACTTTGCTGAATGTATAGGTATCTTTTTTATAAGTCTTATACTCTTTCTCGTGCGGCTTCTTAATCGCGACCTTTATTTTACTGGTCAGATCCTGTCCCTGTATATTAGAAGCTCTGACTTTTGCTTTCACATTATATGTCGAATGATATGTACGCGTGATCGCATCTGTCACGCCTTTCATATACGGTTTTTCCGTATCTCTTACCTTATAAACAACAGATAAAGAACTTGTCCTGCCCCAGGAATCAATGACTGAATATGTAACCGGATAATCTCCCTCTTTCTTGGTGTCAACTGTTCCTGTCATTTTTACCAGATTCGTACAATCAAATCCGCCAGAATCCTTGCAGCTCATATTTCCACCTGCAAACGGTTTACCCAGTACAAGTGTCTTTTTGCTGACTTTGATTTCCGGCTTGTTATTATATGTCTTATAAGGATTGTCCTGATCCGGATCTGTCGGATCCCAGCCCATATACTTTGATTCATCCACCGTTACTGTCTTTGGCTTTCCGAGCGGATCATCTTTCGAAGATCCATTAAAGATGATAACCTTCGTTTTCAACGGACAGTTGTCATAGATCCACTTGGATGCAGCTACCGTTAATCGAACACAGCCATGTGACGCAGTCGTACCGAGCTTATTATACTGCCTGTATGACTGTGCATCTTTTTTCTGCTGATAATACCATACGGAATGGAACAGAAAACCGCCAGTAATACGGGTACAATACTGACCATATGAGGGACCATCCAACGTCCACCAACGATATTTTGCCGGTGTATAAAAGGTTCCGACCGGTGTCGCATAACCTACCGAACAGGTAAATGCGGTGTACGGCGTGCCATCCTGCTTATATACCGTCACAACGTTTGTACCTTTATTGACTTTCAGGTAATAATTCCCCGCCCCGGTCGTGGCCGCCTGTATCGGCTGCACAGATGTCAGCAGGCACGATACTGTCAACAATAATGCAAGTAAGCCTGCAAATATGTTTCGCTTTGTTATTTTTCTCATAACAGACCTCCAATATGTCTTTTGTCGGTAAAACACCGATACGTCTATGCTACCCCCATTTGTTTTTTTCGTCAAGTAAAAATAGGCTTTCCTATATAGCATTTCCCATATAGCAAAAAGACTGCTACGCCGGAATCTGTTCAACCTGGGAAGTGGTAGAGTTGAGATTCCTTTGTAACAGTCTTTCTATACTTAATCATATATCATGAAAACATGATCATCTGTATCAGTAATTATACCGGATACGCTTTGTTTTTCTCATCAGCGACAGACGGATCCACCTTTGTCTGCTGTGCCTGACGATATTTGAAGAACTCGGTAGCAACCTGAGGGAACAATGCATAAGTGAGGACATCCTCATCCTGCTGCTTCCACTGCTTCATTTCAGCCTCGATCTTATCTAACTCGGGCTCAAGCAGATCTGCATAACGGCAGGTGATTGCATTCTTCTTATCTTCGCCTAATACCTTGTCAACGACTTCAGGATTAAACGGCTTTACAGTCTGTCCATACTTTCCGAGCAGGACATCCTTTGTCTCCTTGGTAGCGACCTTATAACGCTCACCCATCAATACATTGAATACAGCCTGTGTACCAACGATCTGTGAAGAAGGTGTAACAAGCGGCGGCTCACCGAGATCTTTACGGACTCTGGGGATCTCCTCAAGCACTTCCATATATTTATCTTCGGCATTCTGCTCCTTGAGCTGTGATACCATGTTAGACAACATTCCACCAGGTACCTGATATAACAGAGTCTGGATATCTACGCCTAATACCTTCGGGTTCAGCAGTCCGCTCTTGATTGCCTCCTCACGCATCGGACGGAAGTAATCTGCGATCTCCTTCAACAGCATCTGATCAAATCCGGGATCATAAGGTGTTCCCTTGAATGTCTCAGCCATAACCTCAGTTGCAGGCTGGCTCGTACCGAGTGCGAACGGAGACATTGCGGTATCGATGATGTCACATCCAGCCTCTACAGCCTTTAAGCATGTCATAGAAGCCACACCTGATGTATAGTGTGTATGCAGCTCGATCGGAATACTGATCGTAGACTTCATAGCCTTGATCAATTCCTCTGCCTTATACGGAGTCAGCAGTCCAGCCATATCCTTGATACATACGGAATTAGCGCCCATATCCTCGACCTTCTTCGCCATCTCGGTCCAGTAATCCAGGGTATAAGCATCTCCCAATGTATAACTCAGGGCAACCTGTGCATGACCACCCTCTTTATTTGTAGCATTGACAGCAGTCTGTAAGTTTCTCAGATCGTTCAGACAGTCAAAGATACGGATAATATCAATACCATTTGCGATAGACTTCTGTACGAAATATTCTACAACATCATCTGCATAAGGACGATATCCTAAGATATTCTGTCCACGGAACAGCATCTGCAGCTTTGTATTTTTGAATCCTGCTCTCAGCTTGCGCAGACGCTCCCACGGATCTTCCTTCAGGAAACGAAGAGACGCATCGAATGTAGCACCACCCCAGCACTCAACAGCATGATAGCCGACTTTATCCATCTTATCAACGATGGGTAACATCTGCTCGGTAGTCATTCTTGTAGCAATCAGAGACTGATGTGCATCACGCAAGATGGTCTCTGTTATTTTTAACGGTTTTTTCGTCGTGTTATTATCAGACATCGATTAAGTTCCTCCTTATTATATTTAGATTCCGAAGATCGCCATAAATGTTCCGGCTGCGACTGCAGTACCGATAACTCCGGCAACGTTCGGTCCCATTGCATGCATCAGCAGGAAGTTGGTAGGATCTTCTTCAGCTCCGACCTTCTGTGATACACGGGCAGCCATAGGTACGGCTGATACACCGGCTGATCCGATGAGCGGGTTGATCTTGCCCTTGGTAATTACGCAGAGTAACTTACCGATGAGGACACCGGATGCTGTACCTACTGCAAACGCGATCAGTCCTAAAGCAACGATCTTTAAGGTGCTGACATTTAAGAATGCCTCTGCACTCGTAGTTGCTCCAACGGAAGTACCGAGTAAGATAACGACGATATACATCAAAGCGTTGGAAGCTGTCTCCTGTAACTGACGGACAACGCCAGACTCACGGAACAGGTTACCAAGCATCAACATACCTACTAACGGAGCGGTTGTCGGCAATACCATACATACGATGATCGTAACGACGATCGGGAATAAGATCTTCTCCAGCTTGGAAACCGGGCGAAGATTCTCCATCTTGATCTGACGCTCTTTCTTAGTTGTCAGTGCCTTCATGATCGGCGGCTGGATGATCGGCACAAGTGCCATGTACGAATATGCCGCCACGGCGATCGGTCCCATCAGACCGGTCTGTCCGAGTTTTCCTGCTAAGAAGATAGAGGTCGGGCCGTCTGCACCACCGATAATGGAGATAGCGGCTGCCGCCTTATCATTGAATCCCATCAGGATCGCCATAAAGTATGCCATGTAAATACCAAACTGTGCTGCTGCACCTAACAGGAAGCTGATCGGGTTCGCGATCAACGGTCCAAAGT